>CALDKM010000351.1:0-4128 GCA_937898875.1 uncultured Pseudomonadota bacterium
TCGCCGGCGGCAGGAGAGTGCGCCCGGCGAGACGACGAAGCCGCCCCGGTGCGGGCGCGGGCGGCGCCCGGCCCCGCGCGCCCGGATCGGGCGGGGGTCGGCTCGAGGAGGTCGACGATGCAACCGCCCCCGGCGGGGAGCTTCGTGCCCGCCACGCAGGTCGTTCCGGACGTCCGGAAGACGCAGGAGCCGGACCGGAAGAGACGGCGTCGCGCCGACCTCCACGACCGGGTCGATTGCCGAAGCGACAGGACCCATCGAAGGCCGCGACAGCCCGACGGCACCGGGACGTCCGCGACGGCATCACGATTCCCGACTTCATCCGGGTACCGCCGTGCATCGCGCGTCGCGGCGACCCCGGGCGACTTGATCCGGATCAACGGGGTTCGCCGGCGAAAGGCATTACGGTAGGAGCGGATCGGCAGCGGGACGTCGGCATGCGCGGCAGGCTGGCACTCGATCGGCATGCGTTCGCGCGCGACGCGTGCCTCGCCGGCATCGCCGTCGCTGCCGGCCTTTGCGGGAACGATTCCATGCGGAGACCTCCGATGAACGCCTTGTTGGCCGCGATCGCCGCGGCGCTGGTGCTGGCCCCGTCCGCCGCTTTCGCCGCCGAGCCGAAGGGGAAGGTCGCCGCGCCGGCGTCCGTGCCGGCCGCGGACGACTCGAAGACCGCCGCCGACCTCGAGCGCGTCCGGCAGATCGTCGCCACGCGCTGCTCGCTGTGCCACGGCGTCGATGGCGAGAGCGCGAGTCCGGTCTATCCGCGCCTGGCCGGCCAGCACCCCGAGTACATCGCCAAGCAGCTGGCCGACTTCCAGAGCGGCCGGCGCAAGGGCACGATGAACGATCAGGCCAGGGGCCTTGGCGAGGACGACATGCGCGCGCTGGGGATCTACTTCGGCCGCAAGCCGCCGCTCGCCTACCCGGTGCGTGACGAGGACCTGGCCGGCGTCGGCAGGTACGTCTACCAGCAGGGGAATTCGTTTTCCGGCGTGGCCGCATGCGCGAGCTGCCATGGCCCGAAGGGGGAGGGCACGGTGCAGCTGCCGCGACTCGCGGGCCAGCACGCGGTCTACATCGAGGGGCAACTCAAGGAGTTCAACAAGCGCGAGCGCACCAACGACAACGCGGTGATGCACGCGATCGCCTCCAAGCTCACCGAGCTCGAGTCGCGCGCCGTGTCGGTCTACATCAGCACGCTGAAGTGACGCGGCTCGAAAACGCCGCGCGAATCGTCGCCGCCGGGGCGCGGCGGGGTCGAGCCCACGAGTCGGCGAAGGGCAGGCGTTCCGGTCCCGGAACTACGTGCCCCCCGGATTCCCGATCGTGACGAGTCCCTCCTCGAGCAGCCGGGCGAGGCAAGAATCCACCTCGGCCACCGGATCGAGGTCGAGCCGGAAGCCGGCTGCGAGCAACGCGGGCAATTCGTCGACGCGGGTCGTGCCGTCGCAGCACTCGAGCACGAACGTCGCGGAGCCGTTGAGGAAGTGCAGGCGGTCGCGCGCTGGGTCGTAGACGACGAAGCCTTCCGGGACCTCGCGGACCTCGAGGTCGGGGGCGCGGCGGGGCGTTGCGTCGGGGGCGGTCGGCATCGGCGTGAAGTGTGCGGCGTCGGGAACGGCATCGTACCGGATCGGCGGGACACACGAACGCACCGGCTGTGGCACCGGCGCGGCCGTTGCCGGCGATAGAATCGGTCGGCTCGCACGGCCGCGCGCCGACGGCGCTGCAGGAACATCCATGTCCGATCCCGCCACGCCCGAACCACAGGACCTGCACCCGTCCGCAGCGATCCGCTGGCTCCTGATCGCCGCCGGCATCGTCGCCACGCTGCTCGGGGTCGTCGGCGCGTTCCTGCCGGTGATGCCGACGACGCCGTTCCTGCTCGTCGCCGCGGCGTGCTTCGCGCGCGCGTCGCCGAAGCTCGACCGCATGCTGACCGGCTCCGCGACGTTCGGGCCGACGATCCTCGAGTGGCGCCGGCATCGCAGCATTCCGTGGCGCACGAAGCTCGTCGCGATCGGGCTCATGAGCGCGATGATCGCGGTGTCGGCCGTCGTCTTCGTGCCGACCTGGTGGGGAAAGGCGCTGCTCGCGGCGATCGGCGTGTCGACCGGCGTCTGGCTCTGGCGGATCCCGTCGCGGGACCGCCCCCCCCGCGCACGGTAGAATCGCCCGGTTGCGGGGCCGTCGATGCGGCCCGGTTCGCATGCCGCTCAACATTCCCACCGCGCTCACCTGGCTGCGGATCCTGCTGATCCCGGTCTTCGTCGGCGTCTACTACCTGCCCGACGCGTGGCTCGCGCCCGCCGGCAAGAACTGGCTCGCGATGACGATCTTCACGGTCGCCGCGATCACCGACTGGCTCGACGGATGGCTCGCGCGGAGGCTCGCCCTCACGAGCGCGTTCGGCGCGTTCCTCGATCCCGTCGCCGACAAGCTGATGGTCGCCGCGGCGCTGATCCTGCTGGTGGCCCTGGGTCGCGCCGAGGCGTGGCTCGCGATCATCATCATCGGTCGCGAGATCGCGATCTCGGCGCTGCGCGAGTGGATGGCCGAGCTCGGGGCGGGCAAGAGCGTTGCGGTCGCGTTCGTCGGCAAGCTCAAGACTACCGCGCAGATGACGGCGATCATCGCGCTCCTGCTCTACGAGCCGCTGATTCCGGGTGTGTCCACGCCGGTGCTGGGCACGGTCGCTCTGTGGCTGGCCGCGCTCCTCACGCTCTGGTCGATGGTGCACTACCTGAAGAAGGCGGCGCCGTACCTGCGGTCGGACCGGTGACGGTGTGCGCCCGGGCCGGCTCGTTGCCCCGCGCAGCCGGGCTTTGCTATAATCAAAGGCTTCGCGTTCCCTTCCCCGATAGCTCAGCTGGTAGAGCGACGGACTGTTAATCCGCAGGTCCCTGGTTCGAGCCCAGGTCGGGGAGCCAAGACAACATGCTGGTGCGATAGGCCTTCTTCGGAAGGTCTTTCGCGTTGTTGGCTTTCGCCGGGCATTTGACCGCCGCACCGGCAGCGGTCCTTGGCCGCGGAACGGTCGGAAAATGTCGATTCCGGCATCCGCCCGAATACGACCGCACGCGAACGTTGTTTGCCGCGCTCCGCCAATGTAGAAAGCATGTTTACAAGCCTTTGCCGCCCGGCCGCGGGAAAACGCTCAGTGGCGCATTCGATCCGGTGACATGAAGCTGGTTCGCGTTGGTCTGTATGGCCAGTACGTCGGTCACCGACTCATTTCATCTCCGGGTCGATATCGGCCCGCTACTCCGTGAAAAGACTTCTCGTGACGGCTGCCGCTGCATTGGGACTTGGGTCGATCGGTTCAGTCGCAAATGCAGCCGAGGAACTCCAATACACGGTCATTCAGCAGCGCGAAGGTATCGAGGTCCGCAGCTACGCTCCCTACCTTGTCGCCGAGGTGGTCGTTCCGGGCCCGGCCGATGCGGCGGGCAATCAGGGTTTCCGGATTCTGGCCGCGTACATCTTTGGCAAGAACAAAGGGGAGCGCAGGATTCAAATGACTGCGCCGGTCACGCAGAGCCCGGAACCCAGGACGATCGCGATGACCGCTCCGGTGACACAGGCGGCCACTGAAGCAGGCTACGTGATCCGGTTCAAGATGCCCGCTGAATTTACGCTGGACACCCTGCCGGAACCGCTGGATCCCCAGGTAAGGCTCAAAGAAGTCCCGGGTGGCCGATTCGCCGTCATCCGATATTCGGGCGCCTGGTCCGAAGCGAACTACTCGGAACACCTCGCCAGATTGAGGCAAGGCGTCGAGGCTGCGGGTATTCGAACCCGGGGAGAACCGATCTACTCGCGCTACGATGCCCCATTCGTTCCCTGGTTCATGCGCCGGAACGAGATCTGGCTGCAGGTCGAATGATCCGTCGCCAGGAGGCGTTTCAGATGTAACCGCAGACGGGCTCCCCTTCGCCCTTGATGAATCTCACGTACGGCGGCGATGCTTGCCTGCGCGGCGACGGGCGCTGGGGCGCTGTGTCAGTCCGCGACCGGTGCGCTTGTCGAACTGGGAGGTGGCGAGATCAGGCCACGTGAGGGGCTCGGCGGCCTTGGTCGCAGCTTTCAGGAAATGGCATGCAAAGTCTCGACATGCCCGGTTGA
>CALDKM010000352.1:0-3544 GCA_937898875.1 uncultured Pseudomonadota bacterium
GGCGGGCGGGTTGTCGCCCCCGAAGCGGCCTTCGGCCGCCGCCCCCCGGGGGGCGCCGCACCCTTGGGACGGCCCGGCGGGTGGGTGGCGCTCACGAGAACGCCTGGATTCCGGTGATCGCGCGGCCGAGGATGAGCGCGTGCACGTCGTGCGTGCCTTCGTAGGTGTTGACGACCTCGAGGTTGACCAGGTGCCGGGCGACGCCGAACTCGTCGCTGATGCCGTTGCCACCGAGCATGTCGCGCGCGGTGCGCGCGATCTCGAGCGAGCGGCCGCAGGAGTTGCGCTTCATGATCGACGTGACCTCGACCGCCGCCGTGCCCTCGTCCTTCATCCGTCCGAGCCGCAGGCAACCCTGCAGTCCGAGCGCGATGTCGGTCAGCATGTCGGCCAGCTTCTTCTGGACGAGCTGGTTGGCCGCGAGCGGGCGGCCGAACTGGTTGCGGTCGAGCACGTAGGTCCTCGCACGCTGATAGCAGTCCTCGGCGGCGCCCAGCGCGCCCCAGGCGATGCCGTAGCGCGCGCTGTTGAGGCAAGTGAACGGCCCCTTGAGGCCCCGGACGTCGGGGAACGCGTTTTCGTCCGGGCAGAACACGCCGTCCATCACGATTTCGCCGGTGATGGACGCGCGCAAGCCCACCTTCCCGTGGATCGCCGGCGCCGAGAGCCCCTTCGCCCCCTTGTCGAGCACGAAGCCGCGGATCTCGCCCGCATCGTCCTTCGCCCAGACGACGAACACGTCCGCGATCGGGCTGTTCGTGATCCACATCTTCGAGCCGGTGAGCGACCATCCGCCGTCGACCTTGCGGGCGCGCGTGACCATGCTGCCGGGATCGGAGCCGTGGTTGGGCTCGGTCAGTCCGAAGCAGCCGACCCATTCGCCGGTAGCTAGCTTCGGCAGGTACTTGCGGCGCGTCGCCTCGTTGCCGAACTCGAAGATCGGCACCATCACGAGCGAGCTCTGGACGCTCATCATCGACCGGTAGCCCGAATCGACGCGTTCCACCTCGCGCGCGACGAGGCCGTAGCTCACGTAGTTGAGCCCGGGACCGCCGTACTCGGGCGGAATCGTGGGCCCCAGCAGTCCGACCTCGCCCATCTCGCGGAAGATCGCCGGGTCGGTCGTCTCGTGCCGGAACGCCTCGACGATGCGCGGCGCCAGGCGCTCCTGGCAGTAGCTCGCCGCGGCGTCGCGGATCATCCGCTCTTCCTCGGTGAGCTGGGTGTCGAGCAGGAGCGGATCGTCCCGGTGGAAGCTGACCTTCGTGTTCGCGGCACGCATTTGACGGATCCTCACAGGCCGCGGGGCCGGCGGCAGCGGCGCTCCGTCCCGGAGCAGTGGATTTGGATGTTAGGGGGAATGCCGGGGCGCCGCAAACGACTTATCGGCATTGATTTGTGCATAATTCGCACTTCGAGAACTCCCGTTGACGCGATGCGACGCAAGATCCCCTCGACGGCGGCGCTGGCCGCGTTCGAATCGGCGGCCCGGCACCAGAGCTTCACCCGGGCCGCGACCGAGCTCGCAATCACGCAAAGCGCGGTATGCCGCCAGATCGCCACGCTCGAGTCGTTCCTCGGCGTGAAGCTCTTCCGCCGTTCGCGGCGTGGAGTGCTGCTGACCGAGGCGGGCGAACGGTACGGGCGGGCGGTGCGGACGCGGCTCGACGAGGTCGAGCGCGACACGATCGAGCTGATGGCGCGCGGCGGGGCCGGCGGCGCGCTCGAGCTCGCCGTGGTGCCGACGTTCGCGACGCGCTGGCTCCTGCCGCGGCTGGCGGCGTTCCAGCGCGTCGCGCCCGGCATCACCGTGCACCTCACCTCGCGGACGCGTCCGTTCCTGTTCGACGACACCGCGTTCGACGCCGCGATCTGCGCGGGCCCGGCGGGTTGGCCCGGCACCGAGTCGCTCTTCCTGATGCACGAGACGCTGATCGTCGTCGGCCACCCGTCGCTCGCGGCGAAGGGACCGCTCGCGCCCGCGAGGATCGCGGGGCTGCCGCTGCTGCAGCAGAGCACGCGGCCCTACATGTGGCGCCAGTGGTTCGAATCGCTCGGCATGCCGGTCGCGCGCGATATGTCCGGCCCGCGGATGGAGCTGTTCTCGATGCTGTCCGAGGCGGCCGCCGACGGGCTCGGCGTCGCGCTGGTTCCGCCGTTCCTCGTCGAGCACGACCTGGCGCAGGGACGCCTCGCGCGGCTCGTCGACCACGAGTTCCGGTCGGATCGGTCGTATTACCTGATCTACCCGGAACGCAAGTCCGAGAACCCCGGGCTCGCGACGTTCCGGGACTGGCTCGACGGCGAGGCACGGCGATACCGGACCGCCTCGGGACTGGGGTGACGGTGCGCCTTTTCAGTGGGTTCGAACGGCCCGCAGCCGCGCGACCTCCGCCTCGAGGCCCGTCCACGCCGGCTTCGCCGGCGCGTAGCGCTCGCGCATGTACGCCGCGAGCTCGCCGATCTGGCGATCGCTCATCGCGTCGCGAAACGAGGGCATGAACCCCAGCTCGCGCACGGCCGGCTCGGCGATCCCGTCCAGGACGACGCGGATCAGATTGTCGGGTCGAGCGCTGTGCAGACTGCTGTGGAGCGCGAGCGGCAGGTTGCGTCCGAGCAGCACGGGTCCGGCGCCGTCGTGGTGGCAGGCGCCGCACGCGCCCTCGAAGAGCCGTTGCGCCGGACCGCGGATCGTCGCGGCGGTCGCGACGCTCGCCTCCACCGCCGCGCGGGCGGCGGCGGCCGCCGCCTCGTCCGACACCGGTGTCCCGAGCGAGGCGAGGTAGACCGCCATCGCGCGCACGTCGGATGCGGGCAGCGTCGCGAGCTCGCGGACGATGGGTGCCATCGGCCCCGCGACGCTCCCGTGGTGACGCGTGTGGCCCTCGCGCAGGTAGCGCTCGAGCTCGTCGACCGTCCACGGCACCGGCGCATGCGTGAGCGACGCGAGCGGCGGCGCCTCCCAGCCGTCGACGATCGCGCCGGCGAGGTAGGCATCGCCCTGCCGCTCGGCCCCCATCGCGTTGCGCGGCGTGTGGCACGCGCCGCAATGGCCGGCGCCCTCGACCAGGTACGCCCCGCGGTTCCACTCGGCGGAACGCGCCGGGTCCGGCGCCATCGGTCCCGGATCCAGGTGAAGCGCGTTCCACAGCGCCATGCCGGAGCGCAGGCTGTACGGAAACGCGAGCGACGTCGCGGGGACGTCGTTCTTCACGGCCGGCTGCGACATCAGGTATGCGTACAGCGCGAGCATGTCGTCGGCGGAGAGCCGGGTGAACGACGTGTACGGGAATGCCGGGTACAGGTGGCGCCCGTCGCGCGAGATCCCTTCGCGCATCGCGCGCTCGAACGCGGCGTACGACCAGCGCCCGATGCCGGTGTCGGGGTCGGGCGTCAGGTTGGTCGTGACGATCGTTCCGAACGGCGTCTCGATCGCCCGCCCGTCGGCGTTCGCCACGCCGCCGGGCGCCGTGTGGCAGACCACGCAGTCCCCCGCGGCCGCGACCTGGCGGCCCTGATGCGTTCGGACCCGGTCACCGCCGTC
>CALDKM010000353.1:0-4108 GCA_937898875.1 uncultured Pseudomonadota bacterium
GCGTTCTGCATCGCGCGCTTCATCGCGCGGCGGAACATGATGCGCTTCTCGAGCTGCTGGGCGATCGACTCCGCGACGAGCTGCGCGTCGATCTCGGGCTTCCGGATCTCCTCGATGTTGAGCCCGACGTCCCCGCCCATCATGCGGCGCAGGTCGGAGCGCAGCGTCTCGATGTCCTCGCCCTTCTTGCCGATGACGACGCCCGGACGCGCGCTGTGGATCGTGATGCGCGCGTTCTTGGCCGGGCGCTCGATCGTGATGCGGGCGACCGACGCGTGGGCGAGCTTGCGCTTCAGGTACTCGCGGACCCGGATGTCCTCGCCGAGCGTCGCGCCGAAGTTCTTCGTGTTCGCGTACCAGCGCGACGACCAGTTGCGCGTCACCGCGAGGCGGAAGCCGGTCGGATGGATTTTCTGTCCCATGGGATCCCTTACTTGGCCTTCCCGTCGCCCACGGCGACGTGGATGTGGCAGCTCTGCTTGCCGATCGTGTTGCCGCGGCCCTTGGCGCGCGCGCTCATGCGCTTGAGCGTCTCGGCCTTGTCGACGTAGATCGTCGTGACCTTGAGCTCGTCGACGTCCGCGCCGTCGTTGTGCTCGGCGTTCGCGATCGCGCTCTCGAGGACCTTGCGGATGATCCGCGCGCCCTTCTTGGGCGAGAACGCGAGCAGGTCCAGCGCCCTGCCGACGGGCATGCCGCGGATCTGGTCGGCGACCAGCCGGCCCTTCTGGGCCGACAGGCGGACGCCTCGCAACGTGGCTGTGGTTTCCATCACGGGCTCCTCACTTCTTCTTCGGCGGCTTCGAGGGCGCGGCGGACTTCTTGTCCGACGAATGGCCCTTGAAGGTGCGCGTCAGCGCGAACTCGCCGAGCTTGTGGCCGACCATGTTCTCGGACACGTAGACCGGGATATGCTGCTTGCCGTTGTGGACGGCGATCGTCAGGCCGACGAAATCCGGCGTGACGGTCGAGCGGCGCGACCAGGTCTTGATCGGCTTCTTGTCGTTCGTCGCCCGCGCGGCCTCGACCTTCGCGACAAGGTGCTGGTCGACGAACGGTCCCTTCTTGATCGAACGTGCCATCGCTTACCCCTTCGTCGAGCGCCGGCGGCGCACGATCATCCCGTCGGTGCGCTTGTTCGAGCGCGTCTTGTAGCCCTTCGCCGGCGTGCCCCACGGCGACACCGGGTGGTGCCAGCCGCCGCCGCCGTTGGTGCGCCCGCCCATCGGGTGATCCACCGGGTTCATCGAGATGCCGCGGACCGTCGGGCGGATGCCGCGCCAGCGGTTCGCACCCGCCTTGCCGATCGAGCGCAGGCTGTGCTCCTCGTTGCCCACCTCGCCGATCGTGGCGCGGCAGTCGACGTGCACCTTGCGGATCTCGCCCGAGCGCAGGCGCAGCTGCGCATGGATGCCTTCGCGCGCGAGCACCTGGACCGCCGCGCCGGCCGAGCGCGCGAGCTGCGCGCCGCGGCCCGGCTGCATCTCGACGCAGTGCACCGTCGTGCCGACCGGGATGTTCCGGAGCGGCAGGCAGTTGCCCGGCTTGATGCCGGCCTCGGCGCCCGACTGCAGCTCGGTGCCGACCGCGACGCCGCGCGGCGCGATGATGTAGCGTCGCTCGCCGTCGGCGTAGCACAGCAGCGCGAGGTGCGCGCTGCGGTTCGGGTCGTACTCGAGGCGTTCCACCTTCGCCGGGATCCCGTCCTTGTTGCGGCGGAAGTCGACGACGCGGTAGTGGTGCTTGTGACCGCCGCCCTTGTGGCGCACCGTGATGTGGCCGTTGTTGTTCCGGCCCGAGCCGCGCTTCTGGCTCTCGGTCAGCGCATCGAACGCCCGCCCCTTGTGCAGGGCCGGATTGACGACCTTGACGAGCGCGCGGCGCCCGGCGGAGGTCGGCTTGACTTTGACCAGTGCCATGATCAGGCCTCCTGCGCGAAGTTGAGTTCCTGGCCCGGCTTCAGGCACACGTACGCCTTCTTCCAGCCGCGGCGACGGCCGACGAACCGGCCGAAGCGCTTCTCCTTGCCGTGGACGTTCGAGATCTGGACGCTGTCGACCTGGACCTTGAACATCAGCTCGACGGCGGCCTTCACCTCCGGCTTCGTGGCGTCCGGCGCGACGCGGAAGACGACCTGGTCGTGCTTGTCCGCGATCTGCGTGGCCTTCTCGGAGATGACCGGGGCGAGAAGCACCGTCATCAGGCGCTCCTGGTTGTACTTGGTGGCGGTGGTGCGGGGCGCGTTCATCCGAGCATCTCCTCGAACTGGCCGACGGCCGCCTTCGTGAGCAGCACGTTGTTGAAACGGACGAGGCTCACCGGATCCACCTCGCGCGCCTCGAGCACGAGCACGTTCGGCAGGTTGCGCGACGCGAGGAACACGTTCTCGTCGAGCCGGTCGGTCACGACCAGCACGGTGCCCGCGAGGCCCAGCCCCTTCATCTTCTTCGCGAACTGGCCGGTCTTGGGCGCGTCCATCGCGATCGACTCGATCACCTTGAGCCGCTCCTCGCGCACGAGCTGCGACAGGATCGAGGCGATCCCGGCGCGGTACATCTTGCGGTTGACCTTCTGCGAGAAGTTCTCGTCGGGCGAGGACGGGAAGATCCGGCCGCCGCCGCGCCACAGCGGGCTGTTGGCCTGGCCCGCGCGGGCGCGGCCGGTGCCCTTCTGGCGCCACGGCTTCTTGTGCGACTTGTTGATCTCGCCGCGCGACTTCTGCGCGCGCGTGCCCTGGCGGCCGTTCGCCTGGTAGGCGGTGACGACCTGGTGGATCAGCGCCTCGTTGTAGTCGCGCGCGAACAGCGCGTCCGAGGCGGCCAGCGTCGACGCCGGCTGGCCCTGCTCGTCGATCAGCTTGAGTTCCATCGTCACGCCCCCTTCTTCGCCGGCGTCTTCACCGAGGGACGCACGATCACCGCGCCGCCGTCCGCGCCCGGAACCGAGCCCCGGACGAGCAGGAGGCCGCGCTCCTTGTCGACGCGCACGACCGTCAGCGTCTGCACCGTGCGCGTGACGTTGCCGTACTGGCCGGCCATGCGCTTGCCCGGGAACACGCGGCCCGGATCCTGCGCCATGCCGATCGATCCCGGCGCGCGGGTCGTCACCGAGTTGCCGTGCGACGCGCGGTTGCCGCCGAAGTTGTGGCGGCGAACGACGCCCGAGAAGCCGCGGCCCTTCGTCGTTCCGGTCACGTCGACGAGCTGGCCCGGTTCGAACGTGTCCACGCCGACGACGTCGCCCGGCTTGAGGCCGGCGAGCGCGTCCGTGCCGACCGGGAATTCCTTCAGCATCACGCCCGACTCGACGCCCGCCTTCGCCAGGTGGCCCGCCTGCGGCTTGGCCACGCGCGAGGGGCGGCGCTTGCCGTAGGTGACCTGCACGGCCGCGTAGCCGTCGGTCTCGGGGGTCTTGATCTGCGTGACGCGATTGTTGGCGACGTCCAGCACGGTCACGGGAACGGCGGTGCCGTCCTCCGCGAACACGCGGGTCATGCCAACCTTGCGACCGACAAGTCCGAGTGACATGTTCATCTCTCTTCTTGGTTGCCCCGCCTTGTGCGGGGTGCCGGCTTCAATTGGCCGGCCAATCGAATCAGCTGGGGGCGCGATTGCCTGCCCTCAACCGTGCCGCCTCACTGCAACTTGATCTCGACGTCGACGCCCGCCGGCAGGTCGAGCTTCATCAGCTGGTCGACGGTCTTGTCCGTCGGATCGATGATGTCCATCAGCCGCAGGTGCGTGCGGATCTCGAACTGGTCGCGCGACGTCTTGTTGACGTGCGGCGAGCGGAGCACGTCGAAGCGCTCGATCTTCGTCGGCAGCGGCACCGGGCCCCTGACGACGGCGCCCGACCGCTTCGCCGTCTCGACGATCTCGAGCGCCGACTGGTCGATCAGCTTGTAGTCGAACGCCTTGAGACGGATGCGGATTCTCTGGTTTTGCATGGTGCCCCCTGCGGCCTAAAGTGAAACCCCACTCCCGGCCGGGTTCGTCTTCCGAAGCAGCGCCGGCAGAGCCGGTCACTCCTTCGCTTCGTCTGTCCTTTGCGCCGCCTGCTACTCGATGACCTTGGCGACGACGCCGGCGCCGACGGTCCGGCCGCCCTC
>CALDKM010000354.1:0-14487 GCA_937898875.1 uncultured Pseudomonadota bacterium
TTCGACGCGACGGTCGCGCGCCACGGGCTCGCGTCGTCGTGCACGATGTCGTCCGGGCGCAGGAGCACGTCGATCGCGTCGCCCGCGACCACGCCCGGCGGCAGGTCGCCGGCGAGTTCACCCAGCTCGGTGGCGAGCCGTCCGCCCTCCTCGGCCACGCCGCGGACGAACACGCCGCGGCCGATGAAATCCGCCACGAAGCGCGTGCGGGGCTGATGGTAGACGTCGTAGGGGCTCGCCCACTGGTCGATCGCGCCGCCGTTCATCACGCCGACCCGGTCGGCGATCGCGAACGCCTCGTGCTGGTCGTGCGTGACCAGGATCGCGGTGGTGCCCGCCTCCTTCAGGATCGCGCGGACTTCGACCGACAGGCGCTCGCGCAGGTCGACGTCCAGGTTCGAGAACGGCTCGTCGAGCAGCAGCAGCTCGGGATTCGGCGCGAGCGCGCGGGCGAGCGCGATCCGCTGCTGCTGCCCGCCGGAGAGCTCGTGCGGGTAGGCACTGCCGGCATCCGAGAGGCCGACCAGCTCGAGCATGCGGCGGGTTCGCGCCTCGCGCTCGACGGCGCTCCGGCGCTCGAGGCCGAACGCGACGTTGCGCGCGACGTCGAGATGCGGGAACAGCGCGTAGTCCTGGAACACCATGCCGACGCCGCGCGCCTCGGGAGGGACGACGCGGTCGGGCGACGACACGACGCGGCCCGAGAACGCGATCGTGCCCGCGCGCACGGGCTCGAACCCGGCAAGGCAGCGCAGCACGGTCGTCTTGCCGCAACCGGACGGCCCGAGCAGGCAGCCGATGTCGCCCGCGGCGAGCGAGAACGACAGCCCGCGCACGACGGTGTGCTCGCCGTACGCGTGCCCGATCCCCGCGACCTCGACCGACGCCGCCATCCGGAGAGTCTAGCCCACGGGCACGCCGTGGCGGCGCGCCTCGACCTGGGCCGATCCGCCGCGACGCTTGAGCTCGCCGAGCTTCGCAGCGATCCGGGGGCCGACGTGCATGCGGGGCGTCGACGGTGCGCCGAAGCTCCCCGACCGCTCGCGCTCTTCCACTTCCGCCCGCGCGACCCCGAACGCCTCCGCGAGTCCCGCCGACTTCGCCATGCCACGCTGGAAGAACGCCTCGCCGAACGCCGTGGCGACGCTCCCCTGTTCGCATCCGGACGAGCCCCGGTCGGCAGCCGATGCCACGACGACCGCCGTATCGTCGTCGGCGAGTTCGTCGACGAACGCCCGCGCGTGGCACGCGGACACGACGACGACCCGGTAGCGCACGCCGGCGTCGTCGAGCGCGCCCCGCAGCATGGCGGGCGTGATCGACACGAGCTCGAGCGGCGGCATGCGCATGCCGAGCGTCCCGTCCGGATGGCCGCGCGTCGACACGTACACCATCGCGACGTCCTCGTCGGGATCCATCGCCGCGGCGACCTCGTCGAGCGTGTCGCGCAGGTTCGTCAGCGTCGCGATCGGCGCGGTGACGAGCGTGCGCGGGTTGTTGACGAGGGCCACCGACCGCCGCGCCGTTCCCCAGCGCTCGTCCATCACGCGCCGCGCCGCCTCGACGTCCTCGCGGAACGCGTCCTCGGTCGCGTCGCCGGCGACTGCGACGAAATACAGATCGGTGACGCCGGGACGCCCGTCCTCCAGCGACGACAGCGCGTCCTCGAGCAGCGTCGCCTGCATCGCGAGCACCGGCTCCGACGCGGCGTTCGGGAAGCGCGCATCCGCGGCGTCGCGCTCCGCCGGCAGGAACCAGGGCTCCACCGGTCCGATGGCCGGCGCGAAGAAGATCGGCCACGCGAGCAGCAACCCGCCGGCGACCGCGCGGAACGGGCGATGGACGCGCCGGTATTCGAGCGCGACGTGCACCGAGCGAACGAGCACGGCGACGATCCAGACGAGGATCGCCGTGTCGACGGCGACGGCGACGCCGGCGGGCACGGCGAAGCGCGTCCAGGACATCGCGTTGGCGACCTGCAGGATCGGGAACGACGCGAGCACGATCGTCGGGATCGCGGTCGCGAGCGCGCGGTCGCGGTTCACGAGCGCGAGGACCGCGGACGTGAGCAGCAGCAGGCCGCCGGAGAACACCTCGTTGCCGAGGCCATGCCAGGAGAACGTGGCGTCCTCGCCGAAGCGCAGTGCGTCGGCCCCGATCTGCACCAGCGCCGAGACGACGAAGAGGGCCAGGAGCTCCGTCAGGCCCACGTGGAACGCGAGGCGTCGCACCGGCAGGAACAGGGCGAGCCGCACGCCCGCGACGAGATCGGCGAGCAGGCCGCGCGCGAGCGCGCGCATCGTCATTCCACCGGTTGCGCGTGCGCGGCCACGAAGGCGCGGACGACGTCCGCGTCGTTGGCGATCACCGTGCGGTGCTGCGGGCGCGACTCGAGCCCGTCGAACGCGGGGGGGCGCGAGGGGTCGCGGCCCAGCGCCTCGCGGATCGTCGCCGCGAACTTGGCCGGAAGCGCGGTCTCGATGCACAGCAGCGGCACGGCCGGGTCGCGGTGCTCGCGCCCGACCTTGAGCCCGTCGGCCGTGTGGGGATCGACGACGACGCCGTAGCGGGACGCGACGTCGCGGATCGTCGCGATGCGGTCGGCGTGCGTGCTGCGTCCCGACACGAAGCCCGACGCCTCGACCGCCTTCCAGGCATCGGTGCCGGCGAGGTCGAAGCCGCCGTCCTTCGCGAGCCGCGCCCAGAGGTCGCGGACCGCCGCGGGATCGCGCCCGACGACGTCGTACACGTAGCGCTCGAAGTTCGACGCCTTGCTGATGTCCATCGACGGGGACGACGTGGCGCGCGTCTCGGCGGCCGACCGCGGCCTGTAGCGCCCGGTGCGGAAGAACTCGTCGAGCACGTCGTTCTCGTTGGTCGCGAGGATCAGGCGCCGCAGAGGCACGCCCATCCGCTTCGCGACGTGCGCGGCGAGGATGTTGCCGAAGTTGCCCGACGGCACCGCGACGTCGATCGGTCCATCGGGTGCGCGCCGCGCCGCGAGCCAGCCGTGCACGTAGTAGACGACCTGCGCGGCGATGCGCGCCCAGTTGATCGAGTTGACCGCGCCGATCGCGTAGCGCCGCTTGAACGCGGCGTCCGCCGAGATCGCCTTGACGATGTCCTGGCAGTCGTCGAACGTTCCCTCGACCGCGAGGTTGTGGATGTTCGCATCGGCGAGCGAGAACATCTGCGCCTGCTGGAACGGGCTCATGCGCCCGTGCGGCGACAGCATGAACACGTCGATTCCCTTCCGCCCGCGCATCGCGACCTCGGCGGACGAACCGGTGTCGCCCGAGGTCGCCCCCAGGATCGTGATCCGGCGGCCCGCGCGGGCGAGCGCGTACTCGAACAGTTCGCCCAGGAGCTGGAGCGCGATGTCCTTGAACGCGAGCGTGGGGCCGTTCGAGACCTGCAGCAGCGCGAGGCCGGGCTCGAGCTCGCGGATCGGCACGATCGCATCGCTGCCGAACTTCTCCGCCGTGTAGGCGCGGCCGATCAGCGCCTTCAGGTCGCCCGCCGGGATGTCGCCGACGAACGTCGACAGCACCGCGTACGCGACGTCGCGGTAGGGCGCGCCGGCGAGGCGCTCGAGCTCGCCCGGCGCGAACGCGGGATAGCGCTGCGGCACCGCGAGGCCGCCGTCGGGCGCGAGCCCTTCCAGCAGGATCGACGAAAAGGGTTGCGGTCGGTCGTGCCAGGCGCCGCGGGTGGAAACATAGTTCATACGCCTACACCCTCACAGGAAGTCCAGGACCGGCGCCCGCCGGGCCGCCCCAAGGGCGCCGCGCCCCCCCTGGGGGGAGACGAGCGCAGCGAGTTTCGGGGGGGAGTCCGCACGCGACCGCCGGGCCGCCCCAAGGGCGCCGCGCCCCCCTGGAGGGAGACGAGCGCAGCGAGTTTCGGGGGGGAGTCCGCACGCGACCGCCGGGCCGCCCCAAGGGCGCCGCGCCCCCCTGGAGGGAGACGAGCGCAGCGAGTTTCGGGGGGGATCCATTCATCGACGGAATCCGAACCACCAGAACACGAGCATCACGACGCCCACGAGCGCACTCTGCCAGCCGAAGAGCATCTCGCGCCAGGTCGGATTCGGCAGCCCCGACCACACCTCGACGTCGACACGTTCGATCGTCAGGCCCGACCGGCGCTGGATCTCGACGACGGGATGGACGTCGCCGTCCTCCCTGAAGCTGAGCGGTCCCGAGGCGCCCGCCCGTTCGAAACGCCCGTCGCCGTCGGCGCCGCCTTTCGGCGCGTTGAGTCCGGCGATCGGCCGGGTCATCGCGCCGGACGAGTCGCCGTGCTTGTCCATCCGGTCGTAGCCGGCGAGCCACAGCGTCACCGCGCCGTCCTCGCCGGTGACCTGGCCGGCGACCCGGATCGCCACGACGTACGGATTGGAATCCGCCCGGACCCGGAGCGGCGTCGCCGAACGCCAGGTCTCGGTCTCCGACAGCAGCAGGTCGACCCCGCTGGTGCCGGGCTTGGGAGGCCCGGGCGCGAACGCGTTGAAGCGCTTGATCGCGTGCGCCGGGATCGACGTCTTCATCTCGAGGTCGCGACCGAAACGCTCCGGCTCGCCTCGCTTGCCGCACGCGCCCAGCGCGACCGCGGCGACGAGCGCGAGCACGAAGGCCCGCGCCGCGGCGATGCGTCGGCTCACGCGAGGTCCTCGAGCCGGATCCGCACGACCCTGCCGCGCACCGTCGGCAGCGCCTCGATCGCGCGAATCGCGTCGACGACGCGCTTCTCGATCGACCGGTGCGTGAGCAGGATGATGTCGGTCTGGTCCTCGCCCTCCGAGGGTTCCTTCTGGATCATCGCGTCGATCGAGATCTCGCGGTCGGCGAGGATGCGCGTGATGTCCGCCAGCACGCCCGGCCGGTCGAGGACGCGCATGCGCAGGTAGTAGCTCGTCTCGACCTCGCCGATCGGCAGCACCGGCAGGTCGCTGATCTGGTCGGGCTGGAACGCGAGGTGCGGGACCCGGTGCTCCGGGTCGGAGGTGTGCATGCGCGTCACGTCGACCAGGTCGGCGATCACCGCGCTCGCGGTCGGCTCGGCGCCCGCGCCGGCGCCGTAGTAGAGCGTCGCCCCCACCGCGTCGCCCTTGACGAGCACGGCGTTCATCGCGCCCTCGACGTTGGCGATCAGCCGCTTCGCGGGCACGAGCGTCGGGTGCACGCGCAACTCGTAGCCGGCGCTCTTGCGGCGTGCGATGCCGAGCAGCTTGATCCGGTAGCCCAGCTCCTCGGCGTAGCGGATGTCCTCGCGCGTAAGCTTCGTGATGCCCTCGTGGTACGCGGCGGCGAAGCGCATCGGCACGCCGAACGCGATCGCCGCCATGATCGTGAGCTTGTGCGCGGCGTCGACGCCCTCGACGTCGAACGTCGGGTCGGCCTCCGCGTAGCCGCGCTTCTGCGCCTCGGCGAGCACCGCGTCGAACGACGCACCGGTGTCGCGCATCGTCGAGAGGATGAAATTCGAGGTGCCGTTGATGATGCCGGCGATCCACTCGATCCGGTTCGCCGTGAGGCCTTCGCGCAGCGCCTTGATGATCGGGATGCCGCCCGCGACCGCGCCCTCGAACGCCACCATCACGCCCTTCGCGTGCGCGGCCGCGAAGATGTCGTTGCCGTGAAGCGCGAGCAGCGCCTTGTTCGCGGTGACGACGTGCTTGCCCGCGCCGATCGCGCTCATCACCAGCTCGCGCGCCGGCTCGATGCCGCCGATCAGCTCGACGACGATGTCCACGTCCGGGTGGACCGCGACGCTCCCCGTGTCGCTGGTGAGATGGACGCCCTTCGCCCCGCGCGTGGCCTCGCGCGCGCGGTCGAGCGTGCGCGTGCCGATCCACGTGATGCGGATCGGACGCCCGGCGCGTCGCGCGATCTCCTCGCCGTTGCGGGCCAGGACGTCGAAGACGCCCTTGCCGACGGTGCCGAAGCCCAGCAGGCCGACGTTCAGCGGTCGCATGCGGTTCCCGTTTCCCTCGATGGCGCCTTCATCACGCCGCCTGCGACAGGCCGTCCTCGCGGAACATCTGCTTGATGCCCCGGATCGCCTGCCGCGTGCGCGCCTCGTTCTCGATCATCGCGAAGCGCACGTGGCCGTCGCCGAACTCGCCGAAGCCCACGCCCGGCGACACCGACACCCTGGCCTGCGAGAGGAGCCGCTTCGTGAACTCGAGCGAGCCTGCGGCGCGGTAGGCCTCGGGGATCTTCGCCCACACGTACATCGACGCCTTGGGGTTGTCGACCATCCACCCGGCCTCGTGCAGCCCCTTGACCAGCACGTCGCGGCGACGCTGGTACTTCATCGCGATCTCCGCGACGCAGTCCTGCGGCCCCTCGAGCGCCGCGATCGCCGCGACCTGTATCGGCGTGAACGTGCCGTAGTCGTGGTAGCCCTTGATGCGACCCAGCGCGTTGACGAGGTCGCGGTTGCCGACCATGAAGCCGATGCGCCAGCCCGCCATGTTGTAGCTCTTCGACATCGTGAAGAACTCGACGGCGACGTCGCGCGCGCCGGGCACCTGCATGATCGACGGCGCCTTCCAGCCGTCGAACGTGATGTCCGCGTACGCGAGGTCGTGGACCACCCAGATGCCGTACTCGCGGGCGAGCGCGACGATCTTCTCGAAGAAGTCGAGCTCGACGCACTGCGCGGTCGGGTTGGCCGGGAAGTTCAGGATGAGCATCTTGGGCTTCGGGAAGCTCATCCGGATCGTGTGCTCGAGCTCGGCGAAGAAGTCGACGCCCGGCGCGAGCGGGATCTGGCGGATGTCGGCGCCCGCGATGACCGGTCCGTAGATGTGGATCGGGTAGCTCGGGTTCGGAACGAGCACCGTGTCGCCGCGGTTGAGCGTGGCAAGCGCGAGGTGGGCGATGCCCTCCTTCGAGCCGATCGTGACGATCGACTCGCTCTCGGGGTCGAACTCGACGCCGTAGCGGCGCTCGTACCAGTGGCAGATCGCGCGGCGCAGCCGGGGGATGCCCTTCGACACCGAGTACCCGTGCGTGTCGAGGCGCTGCGCGGACTCGACGAGCTTCGCGACGATGTGCGGCGGCGTGGGACCGTCGGGATTGCCCATCCCGAAGTCGATGATGTCCTCGCCCCGACGGCGCGCGGCCATCTTGAGCTCGGTGGTGATCGCGAAGACGTACGGGGGCAGCCGCTCGAGGCGTTCGAAATGCTTGGGGGGAAGGGGCATGGCAGGCTCTCGCGTAAGCGCCCGGAACCGTCCGAGCGACGCGCCGCGCCGCCCGGCAGGGCGCCAGGAGGATCGCAACCGTATAATCCTAGCGAATCCGCGGGTTTACCGCAATGCACCAACCACCGACGTGAAGCTTTCCCTCGACAGCGGCCCCGGCATCGTCGTCACCGCCACCGGCGCGGGCTGGATACGCGTGGGGACCGAGGAGGTCCGCGAGAACGTCGTGCTCACGCGCGACGAGATGCTGACGCCGTGGGCGCCCGGGGGCTTCGACGCGCTCACCGAGGCCGATTTCGCGTCGCTGCTCGCCCACGGACCCGAGCTGGTGCTGCTGGGCAGCGGCGAGCGCCAGCGATTCCCGCATCCGCGGCTCCTGCGCTCGCTGTTCGACGCGCGGATCGGCGTCGAGACGATGGCGACGCCCGCGGCGTGCCGCACGTTCAACATCCTGAGCGGCGAAGGCCGGCGCGTCGTCGCGGCGCTGATCGTGGCGGCATGAGCGCCGGGCCGCGCGAGTGCGGCATCGGCCGCCCGTCGCGGGTGTCCCCGTGCGATCCAGCGATCGCATGAGCCGAACCCCGGTCGTCCTGGCGATCGGCACCGCGCAGACGCTCGCGTGGGCGTCGAGCTACTACCTGCCCGCCGTGCTCGCCGATCCGATCGCGGCGACGCTCGGGCTGTCGCGGACCTGGGTGTTCGGCGCCTTCTCGGTCGCGCTCGTGCTGATGAGCTTCCTCGGGCCCGCGATCGGGCGGCACATCGACGCGCGCGGCGGCCGCACCGTGCTCGTCGCGTCCGCGGTGGTGCTGCCGGCGGGGCTCGTGCTGCTCGCGGCCGCACAGGGACCGGTCTCGCTCGCGTTCGCCTGGATCGTGCTCGGCGTCGGCATGGCGCTCGGCCTCTACGACACCGCATTCGCCGCGCTCGCCGCGATGTACGGGCACGGCGCTCGCACGCCGATCACGGGCATCACGCTCATGGCGGGGTTCGCGAGCACGATCGGCTGGCCGCTGTCCGCGTGGCTCGATCACGCGATCGGCTGGCGCGGCGCGTGCGTCACGTGGGCGGTCGTCCACCTCGTCGTGACGCTTCCCTGCTACCTCGTCGCCGTGCCGCGTCGGCCGCGAAGCGATGCGGACGAAGGCCGGGCGGCGCCGGAAGCAGCGTCCGCCCCGCATCACGCGCCATCGCGACACGCGATGCCGCTGATGGCGATCGCGTTCGCGGTCGTCGCATTCGTCTCGACCGCGATGGCCTCGCACCTGCCCCGCCTGCTGCAGGACACCGGCGCGAGCGCCACCGCCGCGATCGCCGCAGCCGCGCTCGTCGGTCCCGCCCAGGTCGCCGCGCGCTTCGCCGAATTCCTGAGCGTCCACCACATCGGGCCGCATCCGGTGTCGGTCGCGCGGGTCGCGGCATTCCTGCACCCGGCCGCTGCGGGCGCGCTCGCGTTCGTCGGCGGCGCCGGCGTCATGGCGCCCCTGTTCGCGCTGCTGCACGGCGCGGGAAACGGACTGCTCACGATCGCGCGCGGGACGCTCCCGCTCGCGCTGTTCGGGCCGGTGGGCTACGGATTCCGGCAGGGGACGATCGGCGCCGCCGCGCGCCTCGCGCAGGCTGCGGCCCCGATCGCCTTCGGTCTGCTGCTCGACGCAGGCGGGCCTGCCGTCGGGCTGGCGGTGTCGGGCGGCCTGTCGTTCCTCGCGTTCGCGGCGTTCGCGGCACTCCGAAAGTAGGGTCAGACCTCGAAAGTAGGGTCAGACCCTACTTTTGCCGAATGTGCAGGAAGCAGGATCTCAACTTGTTGTTTTTGAAAGTTGTTTCGACCATCGCTGGACGTGGGATCTGACCCTGCTTCTCTTCTTCTCTTCAGGAAGTAGGGTCTGACCCTACTTCTCGTACAGGAGCCGGGCTCTCAACCTGCTGGATCAAGGGGTGGTTTCGACCATCGCAGGACGTGGGGTCTGACCCTGCTTCTCTCGCTACTTCTCTGACCCTACTTCTCAGGAAGTGGGGTCTGACCCTATTTATCTTGCCCGGATTGCGGGAAGGCGGAGTGGAATCCGCCATTCGGTCAGCACTGGATCGTGTTGCGGCAATACTGGGCGAGCTCGCGCACGACGGTCGTGCCGTCGACCGCCGCGCGAGCGCGGTCGCCGTACTCGAGCCCCAGCTTCACCTCGTACTTGCCGTAGAACGCGTCGAACTGCTCGGGTCCGACGGTGCCCAACGCATGGAGTCCGTCGCTCGCCGGGTCGTGCTCGAGCACGATCGCCGCGAGCGGCTGCGGCGCCGGCCCGGAGACGACGCGTGCGCCCTGCGTCGGATCGTAGACGCTGTGGTCGGCGCAGCAATGGATGACGGCGCCGCCCGAGGTGGCCGAGCGATCGCGCTGGTAGCGGATGAACGACACCTCGCGCGTCGGATACGCGAGCTTGTGCGCGCAGATGGCCGAGAACGCGACGATCGACCGGTCGCCCCCCACGCCGCCGGACCACTCGTAGCGTCCGCCGTCCTCGCGCCGCAGCGACGTCCGCGCCGCCGCCGGCTTCGGCAGGCGGAGCAGAAAGCACGGTGTCGCGGCGAACGGATACTGGAACACGTAGTTGGTGTCCGCCGCGAGCGCCCCCGCCTTGATCGACGTCCCGTGGATGTCCACGAGCCGGACCCGCCGGTACAGGCGCGCCGGAGCATTGGCCCGCGAGGGGTCCGCCCCCGCCAGCGCCGCCGCCCCGGCCATCAGGCCGCAGGCTCCCAGAAAGTGTCGTCTTTCCATGAGCTTGTAGCCGACATCTTGTCCGAATTCCCCGGAAACTTCCACTATCGTGCTAGGTTCGATTCCATTGCACCAGAATCGAGCGACCGGCGGGCGCGGCCGGACGGCTGGAACCATCCATGAGGATCAGTCCATGAACGCTGTCGCAACGCCTACCCGACGGCCCGCGAGCCGGATCGCGCCGCTCGCCGGCATCCTCCTCGGCGCCTCGTGCGCTCTCGCACCGTTCGTCGCAAGTGCGGTCGTCCCGGTCGGATCTCTCGTCAACCAGACCATCCGTCTGGACGGCACCCCCCTGGGATCGGCGATCGCCAACCGTTCGTCCGTGCCGAGCGTCGTCTACGACGCCGCGGGCGCCACCTGGCACATGTGGGTGCAGGTCGCCGACGAAACCGGCAGCACCGGTCCCGACTTCTACCCGCTGCGGATAGGCTCGTACCGGCACGCCACTTCGGCCGACGGGGTCAACTTCTCGACGGCCGCGACGCTCTCGTTCACCGGCACTCCGTTCGCCGCGACGATCTACGGGTCGACCTACGGCGAGCCGCCGTGGGTCTATCCGAAGGCGTCGATCTGGAACGGCCGCTACACGCTCGGGCTGTGGACGATCAACGACTTCTTCAGCGGCACGCCCTATCCCGGCGTCTTCGGCGACTACAACTACAACATCAGCCTGAACGACATCGGCCCCGCACCCGGCAACGCGGTGCTGACCCACCTCGGCCCCGTCGGCGCGGTGCCCCTGAACGGCATCTACGGTCAGACGGCGGGCCACTTCGGGATCGTCAACGGCGCGATGTACTACGACAACAACAGCGCGCTCGGGCGCGCCGCACTGAGCGACAACGGATCGGTCGTCTTCCCGGCGGCGTTCGGCACCGGGCCCTGGCAGGTCACGGCCGTGAACGCGGCGGTAGCGAGTCCCGTGGCGGGACTGGGCATCCCGGACTGCTCGCAGGTCGGCGGCGCGTATCTGCACAACAGCGCGCGCGTGATCGACAACGGCGACGGGACGCTCGGCTTCTTCTTCACGATCCGGAACTGCGACGGCACGCGCCGGGACTTCCAGGTCTATTACATGGAATCCGCGGACGACGGCGCGACCTGGGGAACACCCGTCGGCATCTTCGCAGCCGCACCGACGATCGGAGGGAACGCTCTGTTCACCGGCGTCACGCTCGCCGACGTCGCGATCATCAACGGCCAGCGGATCGTCTACTTCAACGCGTTCGACGCGGCCGGCAATCTGATCGTCGGCGCCTTGCCGCCCCGAGTCGCGTCGGAGAGCGTGCCCGTCCCGGCCCTGCCGCCCGCCGGCCTCGCGCTGATGGGCGCGCTTCTGGCCTCCGCCGCCGCGTACGCACTCCGCCGCCGGGCGCGCACGCTCCGCTGAGGATCGGCGGCTGCGGTCGACCGCCGGGTCGTTGCGCGGGGGCGGTGCCCCCGGGACAGCGGGCTCCGCTCGCCCCGGGGGATCTCCAGTTCATCCGGCGATCAGTTCCTTCACGTGCTCCGCCGCCGCGCGGCCGAGCGCCGATAGCGCGTAGCCCCCTTCGAGCGTCGAGACGATGCGCCCGTTCGCGTGCTTGTTCGCGACGTAGCAGAGCTCGCGCGTGACCCAGGAATAGTCGGCGTCGCCGAGCCTGAGCCCTGCGAGCGGGTCCTCGCGGTGCGCGTCGAATCCGGCCGACACGAACAACATCTGCGGCCGGAACTCGAGGAGCGCAGGCAGCCACCGCTCGCGCACGACGTCGCGGAACTCCTGGCTTCCGGTGCCTTCGGGCAGCGGCACGTTGACCATGTTGGGCGCCGGGTGGTGCGTGCCCGAGTACGGGTAGAGCGGGTGCTGGAACGTCGACACCATCAGCACGCGCTCGTCGCCCGCGAACACGTCCTCGGTGCCGTTGCCGTGGTGGACGTCGAAGTCGATCACCGCGACGCGGTCGAGATGGTGGTGGTCTAGCGCGTGCATCGCCCCGACCGCGACGTTGTTGTAGAGGCAGAACCCCATCGCGCGCCTGCGCTCCGCATGGTGGCCGGGCGGACGCACCGCGCAGAACGCGCTGCGGCATTCGCCGCGCATCACGAGGTCGGTCGCGAGCACGACGGCGCCTGCCGCGTGCCTTGCGGCGTCGAGCGAAAACGGGTTGAGCGCCGTGTCCGGGTCGAGGTAGTGCAGGCCCTCGCGCGGGCTCGCGTGCTCGATCTCGGAGAGGTAGACGGCGCTGTGGACGCGCAGGAGCTGCTCGCGCGTGACCTCGGGCGCATCGTAGTGGCGCAGGTAGACGTCGAGCCCGGCCGCGATCAGCCGGTCGTTGATCGCCGCGAGCCGGTCCGGGCTCTCTGGGTGGTACGGTCCCATCTCGTGCTTCGCGCACGACGCGTGGGTGATGTAGGCGGTGGGCAAGGGCACTCTTCCGGGGCGGGGCGGATCGGAGACGGGGCGGATCGGGTCCGGCGCCGGGCGCGCGCCGTCCTCACGCCCGCCGGACGGAGTGTAGCGCGCGATCGCCGGAGGTGACGAGCCGCGGCCGGGAGGCTAGAGTCCATGCACCGCTTTCGGGTGTCCCCCATGACCGTTCGCCCCGCCTCCCAGATCGTCCCGGTCGCCCAGCGCGCGGCGCTGATCCTGCGCGAGCTCGCCCGCATCGTCGTCGGCAAGGACGAGACGCTCAGGCTCGCGCTCGCGTGCCTGATCGCGCGGGGGCACCTGCTGATCGAGGACATCCCGGGCGTCGGCAAGTCGACGCTCGCGCAGGCGCTCGCCTCGGCGCTGGGCCTCAAGTACGCGCGCGTCCAGTTCACCAGCGACCTGCTTCCGGCCGACGTGCTCGGCGTCTCGATCTACGACGAGCGCACGCAGGCATTCCGCTTCCACGCCGGCCCGATCTTCAACGCGGTCGTGCTGGCCGACGAGATCAACCGGGCGCCCCCCAAGACGCAGAGCGCGCTCCTCGAAGCGATGGAGGAGCGGCAGGTCTCGATCGACGGCCAGACGCGCAAGCTGCCCGAACCGTTCTTCGTGATCGCGACGCAGAACCCGGTCGAGCAGATCGGCGCCTACCCGCTCCCCGAATCGCAGCTCGACCGCTTCCTGATGGCGCTGGAGCTGGGCTATCCCGATGCGACCGCCGAGCGCGAGCTCCTTGCCGGCGGCGACCGGCGCGCGAGGATCGCGGAGCTCGCCCCGCTCGCCGACGCGGCGACCCTCGTCGACTGGCAGCGCGAGGCCTCTGCGCTGCACGTGGCGCCCGCGCTGCTCGACTACGTGCAGGCGCTGCTCGCAGCGAGCCGCGGCCACGCCAGCGGCGCGGGCACCGCCGACACCGGCGCGCGGCGCGGACTCTCGCCGCGCGCGGGGCTGATGCTGCTCAACGCCGCTCGCGCCTGGGCGCTCGTCGGGGGCCGCCCGATGGTGCTTCCCGAGGACGTGCAGGCGGTGTTCCCCGCGGTCGCAGGCCATCGCCTCGCCGGCGGCGCGCGCGCCGGAGCGCTCGCGGCGCAGTCGCTGCTGCGCGCGGTGCCCCTGCCGTAGCGCCGGCGATGCCGTCGGTCGCGACTCGCGTCCCGGTCGCCGGCGCGTGGACACGCGCACGCCAGCGCTTCTTCCGCCTCGCGCCGGGCGACGAGTCGAGCGTGGTGCTGCGCCACTCGCGCATCTACATCCTGCCGTCCCGGCGCGGCTGGGCGATGATCGCGACCCTCGCGATCATGCTGCTCACGTCGCTCAACTACGGGCTGTCCCTCGGATTCCTCGTCACGTTCCTGCTCGCGGGACTCGTCGCCGCGGCGCTGCTGCACGCGTTCCGAAACCTCGCCGGCATCGAGATCCGGCCGCTGGCCGCGAGCGAGACGTTCGCGGGCGGCCGCATCGCGTTCACGCTGTCGGCGAGCGGCGGCGAGCGCACGCGCGCGGCGATCGAGATCCGCTCGGCCGGCACCGGCGTCGCGATCGCCGACCTCGCGGCGGGATCGGCGGTGACGATGAGGCTTGAGCGCACGGCACCGTCGCGCGGCCGGCTCGCGCTCGGACGCGTGACGCTGTCGTCCATGCAGCCGATGGGACTGTGGCGCGCGTGGTCGTACGTGCACTTCCCGATCGCGGGCGTCGTCTACCCCGAGCCCGAGCCCGGCGCGCCGCCGCTGCCGCGGGGAGCGCACGGTCACGACATCACGGCACCGGGAATGGGCGAGGAGTCGGAGTTCTCGGGCCTGCGCGACTACCAGCCTGGCGACGCGCCGCAGCGCGTCGCGTGGAAGGCGGTCGCGCGCGGCGCCGGCTGGTACACGAAGGAATTCGACGGCAGCGGCGGCGGCGGGCCGATTTCTCTAGACTGGGCGGCCCTGCCCGCGGCGCTCGACACCGAGCAGCGACTCTCCCGCCTGACCGCCTGGGTGCTCGCCGCCGAGCGCGCTGCGCGGCCGTTCGCGCTGCGCATTCCCGGCGCCACGCTGCCGGTCGAACTCAAGGTCGATTGGTTGGTGTGCAAGGAGG
>CALDKM010000355.1:0-5776 GCA_937898875.1 uncultured Pseudomonadota bacterium
GCCCGACAGGACTCGAACCTGTTACCCCCGGCTTAGAAGGCCGGTGCTCTATCCGAATGAGCTACGGGCGCCTGTCGGACGAGGCGAGCGCCTTGGGCTCTTCGACGTCCGGTCGAAAGCCGCAGCGCCCGCGTTGGGTTGGTCGGGGTGGAGAGATTTGAACTCCCGACATCTTGCTCCCAAAGCAAGCGCGCTACCAGGCTGCGCTACACCCCGAGGGGCGCGATTATGCCATTCGCGGGCGGCCCCGGCAAACGCCGGCTTGACCTGCCCGCGGCCCGGGTCACCCTGCGGGGCGTACGACGGTCGAGACCGTCGGTCCGCCTCCGCCTTTCCCCGACGCGATCATCCCGCGAACTTTCGTATGACGTGCATCGCCTCGTCGATCGCGGGCTCGCCCCGCCCCGATTTCACCGCCTGCTGCACGCAGCCGTGCAGGTGGTGCTCGAGCAATTCGAGACCGAGCGCGTCGAGCGCCGAGCGCACTGCGGACACCTGCGTCAGGATGTCGACGCAGTAGCGGTCCTCGCCGAGCATCCTGCCGATGCCTCGGACCTGGCCTTCGATGCGATTGAGGCGCTTCACCAGTGCAGCATGGTGCGCGTCCGCGCGCGGCGCGATCGGATGGTCGTGCCCGGCGTGCACGTGCCGCTCCGCCGCAGCCGGCGCGGCCGCGCGCTTCGCGGCCCTAGGCCGCGACGTCATAGCCGGCATCCACGATCGCGGACTTCAACGCCGGCACTGCGACCTTCGAAGCGTCGTAGCGCACGGTCGCCTGCCCCGGCGAAAGCTTCACGTCGACCTGGTCGACACCCGGGACAGCCTTCAGCACGCGCGTGACGCTCGCGACGCAGCCGCCGCAGGTCATGCCCTGCACGTTGATCGTGACGGTTTCCATCGTCGTTCCTTTCGTTCGTTCAGGGTCGGACCTTCGCGTCGGCGGGACGCCAGCGCTTGAGCAGGAGCGCGTTGCTCACGACGGACACGGACGACAGCGCCATCGCGGCGCCCGCGATCATCGGGCTCAACAGTCCCACCGCCGCGAGCGGGATGCCGAGCACGTTGTAGGCGAACGCGAAGAACAGGTTCTGGCGGATCTTGGACAGCGTCGCGCGGGAGAGCAGGATCGCGTCGGCGACCGCGTTCAGGTCGTCGCGCACGAGCGTGATGTCGGCGCTCTCGATCGCGATCGCCGAGCCCGCCCCCATCGCGAAGCTCACGTCGGCCTGCGCGAGCGCGGGCGCGTCGTTGACGCCGTCGCCGACCATGCCGGTGACCGCGCCCGACGCCTTCGCCTCGCGCACCGCCTCGGCCTTCGCCGCGGGCAGCACCCCCGAGCGCCAGTGCCCGATGCCGACGGCCTTCGCCACGGCGGCGGCGGTCGCCTCGTGGTCGCCGGTCAGCATCGTCACCTCGATGCCGGCCGCCTCGAGTCGCGCGATGGCGGCGGCGGACGTTTCGCGGACCCTGTCGGCGAGCGCGATCACGGCGACGAGCTTCGCGCCCTCGCCGACCGCCACGATCGTGTGGCCATCGCGCGCGAATCCCCTCACCGCTTCGTCGTCGATGGCAACGCCCTCGGAGGCGAGCCAGGCGGGGGACCCGACGCGCACGACCGCGCCGCCGCCGGCGGCGACCGCCTGTGCGCCCTTGCCCGGGACCGACACGAACCCGTCGATCGCGGCCGGCGCGACGCCGCTCGCCGCCGCGTGCGCGAGGATCGCCTGTGCGATCGGGTGCGTCGATCCCTGCTCGAGCGCGGCGGCGAGCGCGAGCGCCTTCGTTGCCGCTTCGGCCTCGAAGGCGACGACACCGGTGACCGCCGGCCGACCTTCGGTCAGCGTTCCGGTCTTGTCGACGACGAGCTTCGTCAGGCGCCCGGCGTGCTCGAGCGCCGCCGCGTTGCGGATCAGGACGCCGCGCTGCGCACCGCGCCCCGTTCCGACGATGATCGCCGTCGGCGTCGCGAGACCGAGCGCGCACGGACAGGCGATCACGAGCACCGCCACCGCGTGGATCAGCGCGCGCGAGGCTTCGCCGGTGATCGCGAGCGTCGCGACGAACGTGACGATCGCCACCGCGACGACGACCGGCACGAACACGCCCGCGACCCGGTCCGCGAGCCGCTGGATCGGCGCCTTCGAGCCCTGCGCCTCGGCGACCAGCCGCACGATGCCGGCGAGCAGCGTCTTCGCGCCGACGCCGGTAGCGACGGCGACGAGCATGCCGTCCTGGTTGACGGTGCCCGCGTAGACCTTGTCGCCCGGCGCCTTCGCCGCCGCGCGGCTCTCGCCCGTCAGCATGCTCTCGTCCACCGAGGACTCGCCGCGGACGACCTCGCCGTCGACCGGTACCGCGTCGCCGGCACGCACGACGAACCGGTCTCCTGCCTTCACGTCGGCGAGCGGCACCTCGACGATCGCACCGTCGCGTTCGATCCGCGCGGTGCGCGGCTGCAGCCTGACGAGTCCTTCGAGCGCGGCGGATGTCCCCGCCTTCGCGCGCGCCTCGAGCAGCTTGCCGAGCAGCACGAGCGTGATGACGGCGGCCGAAGCCTCGAAGTAGACGTGCTCGTGCAGTCCCAGCACGGTGACGACGGCGGACAGCCCCCACGCCATCGTCGTGCCGAGCGAGACGAGCACGTCCATGTTGGCGCCGCCGCCGCGCAGCGAGTTCCATGCGCCCAAGTAGAACCGCCGGCCGATCCAGAACTGGACCGGCGTCGCGAGCGCGAACTGCAGCCAGCGGGGCAGCACGTCGTGGTGCGCGTCGGGGCCCGTCCACGTCCACCCGCCCGATGCGAGCATCGGCACCATCTGCGCGACCAGCGGCAGCGTCAGGATCGCCGCCACGACGAACTCGGTGCGGAGCTTCCGGTACTCGGCCGTCTTGCGCGCCTCGCTCTCGGCACGCTCCTTCTCGGGATCGGCCTTGACGTGCGCGCGGTAGCCGGCGCGCTCGACCGCCGCGACGAGCGCGTCGATGGGCGTGGTCGCCGCGTTGAACCGCACCTGCGCCGACTCGGTCGCGAAGTTCACGGCGGCCTGCGTCGCCGGCAGGCGGTTCAGCACCTTCTCGATGCGCACGGCGCAGGCCGCGCAGGTCATGCCCTCGAGGGCGAGGTCGACGTGGTCGGCGCCGGTCTTCGGGGCCGGGACGTCGGCGGCCCCGGGCGCAGCTTCCGCCGGAGAGGCAAGCGAATTCATGAGCGGATATTATACCCCTGCCAGGTATATTGTCAAGTACCCCGGCAGGGTACCTGTCCGCACGCGCCGGGGCTCGGGCGGAGCTCGCGCGGATGCGGGACGGGGCGAAGACCGGGGTCAGACCCCTCGAAGGATCAGGCTTCGGGCTTGAGCTGCGGGAACAGGATCACGTCGCGGATCGACGCGCTGTCGGTCAGGAGCATCACGAGGCGATCGATGCCGATGCCCTCGCCCGCCGTCGGCGGCAGGCCGGTCTCGAGCGCGCGCACGTAGTCGGCGTCGTAGAACATCGCCTCCTCGTCGCCCGCCTCCTTCGCCGCCGCCTGCGCGGCGAAGCGCGCCGCCTGGTCCTCGGGATCGTTCAGTTCGGAAAAGCCGTTCGCGATCTCGCGGCGCGTGATGAACAGCTCGAAGCGGTCGGTGACCGCCGGGTTCGCCTCGTTCGCGCGGGCGAGCGGCGACACGTCGGTCGGGTGCGCGACGATGAACGTCGGCTGCACGAGCTTCTCCTCTGTCGTCTGCTCGAAGAGCTTGAGCTGCAGGAGGCCCACACCGTCGGTCGGGAACACCTCCTCGTCGAACGGTGCGAGCGCGACGCGCAGGTACTCCGGCTTCGCGAGCTCGTGCAGCGGGTACTGCGGGTTGTGCTTGTGGATCGCCTCGGCCATCGTCAGCCGGTCGAACTTTGCGCCGAGGTCGATCGTCTCGCCCTGGTAGGTGACCGAGGTCGTGCCGAGCACGCGCAGGGCGACGGTGCGCAGCAACTCCTCGGTCAGGTCCATCAGGTAGCCGTAGTCCCGGTACGCCTCGTAGAACTCGAGCATCGTGAACTCGGGGTTGTGCCGGGTCGATATGCCTTCGTTTCGGAAGTTGCGGTTGATCTCGAACACCTTCTCGAGCCCGCCGACGACCAGGCGCTTCAGGTAGAGCTCCGGCGCGATGCGCAGGTAGAGCTGCATGTCGAGCGCGTTGTGGTGCGTCACGAACGGCCGCGCCGCCGCGCCGCCCGGGATCGGGTGCATCATCGGCGTCTCGACCTCGAGGTAGCCGCGCTCGACGAAGAACTCGCGGATCGCCTGCACGATCTGCGAGCGCTTGACGAACACGTCGCGCGACGCCGGATTGGTGATCAGGTCGAGGTGACGCTGCCGGTACTTCTGCTCCTGGTCGGCGAGGCCGTGGAACTTCTCGGGCAGCGGGCGCAGCGCCTTCGACAGCATCCGCACCGAGTCGCACTTGACCGACAGCTCGCCGGTCCTGGTCCTGAACAGCGTCCCGGTCGCGCCGACGATGTCGCCGAGGTCCCAGTGCTTGAACGTCTCGAGGCGCTCGGCGCCGACGCCGTCGAGCGTCACGTAGAGCTGGATGCGGCCCGACATGTCCTGCAGCGTGGCGAAGCACGCCTTGCCCATGACGCGCTTCAGCATCATCCGGCCGGCAATGGCGACACGGATCGCCTTCGGCTCGAGCTCCTCGTTCGGCGTCTCGCCGTGCCGCGCGTGCAGGTCCGCGGCGAGCGCGTCACGGCGGAAGTCGTTCGGATAGGCCTGCCCGGCGGCGCGCAGCTGCGCGAGCTTCGCGCGCCGCTCGGCGATGATCTGGTTCTCGTCCTGGACGGGCGGGGTCGCGGCAGTCGGCTCGGTCATGGCAGGGGGCTCTTCAGGCGGTGCCGGCGGGAGCGGCGGGGCGGCTCGCACGGTCGTTGGCCAGGTCGATGATGTGGCGCGGCGCGAGTCCGCGGTAGTGGGGAATCGCAGCGAGCACGTGCGGACCGGCGAGGCGCTCCGCCGTCTCGCCCGACGTGATGCCCACGGCGTGCATGCCCGCGCGACGCGCGCCCTCAATGCCGAGCGGCGCGTCCTCGAACACGATGCAGCGGGCGGGATCGGCGCCCATGCGCTGCGCCGCGAGCAGGAACAGGTCGGGCTCGGGCTTGCCGCGCGCGACATCGTGCGCGCCGGCGAGCGCGTCGAACTCGCCCTCCATGCCGAGGCCCGCGAGCGCGAACGCGATGTTCTTCGCGTCACCCGCGGTCGCGCACGCGACCTTCACGCCCTCGGCGCGCGCCCGGCGCGCGAAGGCGCGGAAGCCCTCGATCTCGCGGAACACCGGGCGGAACAGCTCGCGGTAGACGTCTTCCTTCTCGTGCACCAGCGCCCACGCGGCCTCGTCGCTCATCGGACCGAACCGCTCGCGCATGATCTCGGTGCCGGTGCGGCCCGCGGTCGCGCGCAGGAACGCCTCGCCCTCGTAGCGGACGCCGTGGCGCGCGAAGAACGCTTCCCACGACTTCCCGTGGAAAGGCATCGAGTCGATGATCGTGCCGTCGATGTCGAAGATGAACGCGGCTCGCGCCCCCTGGGGGGAGGCGGCCGTCAGGCCGCTTCGGGGGGAACCGGTTACCGTCCGTAGACCTTGCCCTGCAGCACCCAGGTCTTGCCGTCGAAGCGCGCCAGCATCTCGCGCTCGATCGGGTAGAAGTCGTCCGCGCTGGTCTTCACGTTGACACCTGGCAGCAGCATCGGCAGCGTGATGTCCAGGCTGGCGGCCTGCTTCATCACGTTCTCGCG
>CALDKM010000356.1:0-15727 GCA_937898875.1 uncultured Pseudomonadota bacterium
TCGTGTCCACCTCCAAGCCAAATACTCAGGTGTCCACGAAAACGGGTCAATTCCAGGGGCTGACTTGCCCGAGCGTCAATTAATGGCGCCATTCGTGTAGCACGCAATTGTGGCATTCTCGGGGGCGGCGCCCGTCGGCGTCGCCCCCGACGCATTCGACCCGTCCGCTCGACATGACCGCCCCTCCCGTCCCCCTTCCGCCGCCCGCGTCCGTCGACGCGACGCTGGACCTCCTCGCCTCGCAGGACTACGTCGCCGACCGCCGGCTCGCGACGGCGGTGTTCCTCGCGCAGAAGCTCGGCCGCCCGCTGTTCCTCGAAGGCGAGGCGGGCGTGGGCAAGACCGAGATCGCGAAGGTGCTCGCGGCGGCCCAGCGCCGGCGCCTCGTGCGCCTGCAGTGCTACGAGGGCCTCGACACGTCGTCGGCCGTCTACGAGTGGAACTACCCGCGCCAGATGATCGAGATCCGGCTCGCGGAGGCGGGTGGCCACGTCGTCCGCGACGAGCTCGCGCACGACATCTTCACGACGCGCTTCCTGCTGAAGCGCCCGATCCTCGAGGCGCTCGCGCCGCCCGACGGCGTGGCGCCGGTGCTGCTCATAGACGAGCTCGACCGTGCCGACGAGCCGTTCGAGGCCTATCTGCTCGAGGTGCTGGCCGAATACCAGGTGACGATTCCCGAGCTGGGGCCGATCCGCGCCGTGCATCCGCCGGCGGTCGTCATCACGTCGAACCGCACGCGCGAGATCCACGACGCGATCAAGCGCCGCTGCCTCTACCACTGGGTCGACTTTCCGGACGCCGCGCGCGAGCTCGAGATCGTGCGGCGCAAGTGCCCGCGCGCGCCCGAATCGCTCGCTCGCGAGCTGGTCGCGTTCACGCAGAAGCTCCGGACGATGGACCTGTTCAAGGCCCCGGGCGTCGCCGAGACGCTCGACTGGGCCGAGGCGCTCGTCGCGCTCGACCGCTTCGCGCTCGATCCCGCCACGGTCGCCGACACGATCGGCGTGCTGCTCAAGTACCAGGACGACGTCGGCGCGATCACGCCCGAGGTCGCGGCGCGGATCGTCGCCGAGGTGAAGCAGGGGGCGTCGGGCGGCTGACGGGCGCCCGCTCGTTTGCAGTGCACGCCGGGCGCGGTGGCAGTCGGCGCGACTATTCGCGGGGCGGTCCGTGTGGATTTCCGGAGGGCGTTGCGCTAACCTCCACGATTGTCCGTGCGCTTGCACGATTCTTGCAGCCATCCGTTCATGTCCGCGCCCCGCGTCCCGATCGTCGCCCTCGCGCTGGCCTTCGCCACCACGCAGGCGCTCGCGCAGGGCTTCAGCTTCTCGACGCCCGACGACGAGGAGCGCGCGGCGCGCGAGGCGAAGGAGAGCCGGATCGCCGCCCAGCTCTCCACGCCGTGCCGCGCGGAGCTGAAGAACAAGAAGATCATGGTCGTGATCGGCGAGCGCCAGTCGAACGGCTACGTGTCCGCCGAGCAGCGCAACTACGGCCCGCACTACGAGGCGATCAACGGGCGACTGCGGGCACTGGGTCTCAGGACCTACACGCCGGAGGAGATCCGGAGGCAGATCGCCCAGGCCGAGATCGACGCGATGATGCGCAACGACCCCGACGCCGCGCTGTCCGCGTCGAAGCGCCTGGGCGCGAGCTTCGTGCTGCGCGGGCTCATCTCGGCGCAGGCGTCGCAGAACCTGGTGATCGCGGTGAACCAGGTCTCGGTCGACATGGCGTTCACGCTGACCGGGAGCGACGGCCGGCCGATCTCCACCGCGGACGCGCGCTCCGCGTCGTACGCGGGCGCCGACGTCGCGCGGATGGCGCTCACGCTCGTCAACGAGCAGGCGGACGAGGTCGTCGCGCGGCTCTACTCGGATTACTGCACCAGGGCGGGACTGGACGCGGGCGCGAAGCGCGCGCCGAAGAAGCCCTGACCCCCGGCCGCGAACGCATCGAAAGCTCGAGGAGGCAACCATGAATCCACGCATCCCCCGGATCGCCGTCGACGCGACGCTCGCGTCGGCCCTGGCCCTTGCCGCCCCGCTCGCCTGCGCCCAGCCGCAGTTCGGCAATCCGTCGCCGACGGCGGGCAGCAAGACCTCGCAGCAGGCGAACGCGGCGGCCGACACGGCGATGTACCAGCCGGTCGAGTACGCCAACAAGAACAAGAAGGGGCCCCCGCTGATCGTGATCCCGGGCGAGGTCAAGAGCAACAACGCGACGTTCACGCAGAAGTTCACGGCGAACAACATCGCCGACTACGCGGAGCTCGAGCTGTCGAGCGCCAACTTCCAGGTGTTGGAGCGCTCGAACCTCGGGCCGGCGCTGCGCGAGTTCGAGCTCGCCTACAACCTCGGCGATCCGGACCAGGCGCGCAAGTTCCTGCGGATGGGCAAGCTCAAGAGCACCAAGTACGTCGTCAAGTTCGACATCCTGAAGACCGAGCAGATCGCGGCCGCGCAGTCGGGATTCGACGGCCGCGCGATCGGCGACATGGCGGCGCTCGCCGGCGTGTTCAGCGGCTCGTGGCGCGGCGCGCAGGCGGGCACGGTGGCCGGCCGCGGCATCGGATCGGTGCAGTCGAACGAGGCGACGTCGGTGTGGGTCATCGGCATGCGCTACAAGATCATCAACGCCGAGACGACCGAGCAGCTCGCGCAGGGCTACACCGAGGAGAAGATGGAGATCGGCGCGACCTCGCAGTCGGTGCTCGGCGTCTCGAACTCGCAGAAGGGCGGCGTGGGCCTCGACACGATGGTGCAGCGGCTCGTGCAGAAGTCGGTCTGGGAGATCGATTCGAAGTACAAGTAGCTGCGTGATCCCCCCGGAGCGCGCTGCGCGCGCCTCCCCCCGAGGGGGCACGGCGCGGGGAATCAGGGGGGACGCCGGCCGCTGCCGGCGTCGCCGTTTTGAAGCAGGGGCCGGGAGAGGAAGCGGGATGCCGTCGATCGAGAAGCTGGGACGATACGAGATCCGCCGGGAGCTGGGACGCGGCGCGATGGGCGTCGTCTACGAGGCCTACGACCCGATGATCAAGCGGGTCGTCGCGCTGAAGACGATCCGCGCCGACCAGCTCGACCGCGCCGAGGCGCCCGTGATCATCGCGCGGTTCCGCCGCGAGGCCGAGGCGGCGGGGCGCCTCAACCACCCGAACATCGTGTCGATCTACGACTTCGGCGAGGACGAGGGCACGTCGTTCATCGCGATGGAGTACGTGACCGGCCGCGACCTCAAGGCGCGCTTCGACGCGGGCGAGCGGTTCTCGACCGCGGACGCGATCCGGCTCACCGGGCAGATCCTCGACGCGCTCGACTATTCGCACCGGCAGGGGGTCATCCACCGCGACATCAAGGCGGCGAACGTGTTCCTGCAGGACGACGGCACGGCGAAGGTCGCCGACTTCGGTATCGCGCACCTCGACTCGTCGTCGCTGACGCAGGCCGGCTCGGTGATGGGGACGCCCGCCTGCATGTCGCCCGAGCAGATCCTCGGGCTGCCGGTCGACGTCCGCACCGACGTGTTCTCGACCGGCGTGATCCTCTACCAGTTCGTGACCGGCGAGCGCCCGTTCGGCGGCGCCGCGACGACGACGACGATGCAGAAGGTGCTGAAGGAGGAGCCGCTGCCGCCGTCGACGCTGAACGTGCAGCTGCCCGACGCGATGGACGAGATCGTGACGAAGGCGCTCGCCAAGCGCCCCGAGGACCGCTATTCGTCCGCCGCCGAATTCGCGACCGCGCTGCGCGCGCTCGCGATGCCGCGCGCCGCAGGTCGCGCGAAGGCCGCACCCGCGAAGCCCGCGCCGGCCGCGTACGACGGCGAGGCGACGGTCGTCGCGTCCCCGGCGATGCGCAAGGCCGCACCTGCGCCCGCCGACGACGGCGAATCGACGCTGATCGCACCGGGCGCGAAGGCCGCCGCACCCGCGTCGGCGGGCACCCGATCCACCGCACCGGCGGAGGCGACCGCCGCCGCCGCAAAGCCTGCCTACGCGCGCAGCGCTCCCGCGCCTTCCACGCCTGCGAGGCGATCGAAGGCGCCGGCGATCGCGATCATCGTGACGGTCGTCGCGCTGGTCATCGCTGCCGGCCTCTGGTGGTGGATGGAGCAGGGGGTTGGCGTCCCGAAGAAGACCGTCGCCGACGCATCGCCGCCCGTCGTGTCGGCGGCCGCGACCGTAGCGCCCGTCGCCGCAACCGCAACGCCGCCCGCTGCCGGCGCACCGACCGCCTCCGCGCCCGTCGAGCCGGGCACGCTGCTCATCTCCGCCGCGGGATTCGCCGACGCGAACGACCCGCGCTACCAGTCGGACAAGGCGAAGCTCGCCGGCGACCTGCGGACCGACGCGCGCGGCCAGCTCGTCGAGAAGGCGCTCGGTCTCCTGGTCGACCGCGCTTCGCTCGCGACGAACTACGACGTGCTCAACGCGAAGCTCGTCTCGAGGAGCGGCGACTTCATCCGGACCGTCGTGCGCGAGAGCGAGCCGGTGATCGGCAAGGACGGGATGGCGACGATGACGACCGAGGCGGTCGTCAACGTCAGGGCGGTGCAGAAGTCGCTGAACGAGATGACGGCGAGCGAGCGCGTCGAGGTGATCCGCGCGAACGGCGATCCGCGCATTTCGATCGCGATCACGTCGCGCGACGCCGACCGGCCGGACGCGCCGGCGCAACGTTCGCCGGTCGCCGAGAACCTGCTTGCCGAGCGCATCAAGTCGTTCGGCTTCCGAACCTGGGCCGAAGGCGGCGCGGAGGCGGGCAGGGCGCCCGACTTCTCGATCGCGGGCGAGGCGAAGGTGCGCCGGCTGTCGACGCGGCTCGAGGCCTCGGGACTCACCGTCACCAAGTACGCGCTGTCGTCGTGGACGATCAAGGCCGTCGACCGCGCGACCGGCGAGGAGATCTATCACAACACGACGCTGCCGAAGGGCGCCGTCAGCTGGGCCTCCGAGGAGGAGGCGTTCAAGGCGATCGGCGCGAAGATCGCCGACGAGTTCTCGCGCAGCTTCTTCCTGCAGCACGTGAGTCCGAGCAGCCGGCGCGTGGCGCTGGTGATCGAGGGATTGCCCGAGGGCAACGCCGCGGATCTCGTCGGGCGCGAGTTCGTCGGATTGCCGGTCGTGATCGCGTCGCGTCCGCGCGCCGGGGCGACGCCGCGCGCCTGGGACCTCGAGCTCGCGGGGGGCGGCCCGGCGGCCGACGTCGTGGCCGCGGGCGTGCTCGCGCCGCTCAACGCGAAGCTCGGCACGCCCTGCTTCGCGTCCGGCGCGTCGGCGGGCGACGAGGTGCGGGTGCGCTTCGACGCGCGCTGCAACGACCCGGCCGTGCTCTCGCGCCTGGAGACCCAACCTCCCGCCGGGCTCTTCGTCGCTCCTGCGGTGCGCCAGAAGGCGATCATCCGGAATTCCGAGACGCTGAAGAAGCTGTCCGCCTGATGGCCGAGACCGCGCCTCGGAGCCTCAACCCGATGGCGGGCTTCGCCACGCTGCTGCCCAAGGGGCACCTGCCCGAGAACGTGCTGCACTTCGTCCGCGTGCTGCGCGGCGCGGGGCTGCCGGTCGGGCCGGCGAAGGTGATCGACGCGCTCGCCGCCGTCGAGGCGGTGGGCGTGGGCAACCGCACCGACTTCCGCGAGGCGCTGGCCGCGGTGCTGTGCTCGCGGCGCGAGCACCTCGACCTCTACGAGCAGGCGTTCGAGCTCTTCTGGCGCAACCCGAAGCTCCTCGAGAAGATGGTCGCGGCGATGCTGCCGCAGGTGCTCGGCCGCACCGGCGAGGAGCCCGAGCCGCCCCCGGTGCCCGGGCGCCTCGCCGAAGCGATGGCGCCGCCGCCGGCCGACGTGCCGCGCCGCGAGGAGGACGACGAGGTCACGCTCGACGCGGCGTTCACGTTCTCGCCGCGCGAGGTGCTGCAGACGCGCGACTTCGCGACGATGTCGGGCGACGAGCTCGCGCAGGTGAAACGGATGATCGGGCGGCTGCGGCTTCCGCTGCCGATGGTGCCGATGCGGCGCACCCGACCCGACGACCGCGGCCGGCACATCGACCTGCGCGCCACGCTGCGGCGCTCGATGGGCGCGGCCGGCGCCGCGGCGCCGCTGGCGTTCCGCGCGAGGACGCGGCGCCCGCCGCCGCTCGTCGTGCTGTGCGACATCTCGGGCTCGATGGACCGCTACTCGCGGATGATGCTGCACTTCCTGCACGCGATCACCAACGACCGCCACCGCGTGCACGTGCTGCTGTTCGGCACGCGCCTCACGAACGTCACACGCCACCTCAGGCACCGCGACGTCGACGTGGCGCTCGCGCGCGTCGCGTCCGCCGTCGAGGACTGGGCGGGCGGCACGCGCATCGGCGCGTCGATCGCGGAATTCAACCGGCACTGGTCGCGTAGGCTCCTGGGCCAGAACGCGGTGGTTCTGCTGATCAGCGACGGCCTGGACGCGGAGTCGGGCGCCGGGCTCGACGAGGCGATGGAGCGGCTGTCGAAGTCGTGCAGGCGGCTCGTCTGGCTGAACCCGCTCCTGCGCTACGCCGACTTCGAGGCGCGGCCGGCGGGCATCCGGGCGATGCTGCCCTGGGTCGACGAGTTCCTGCCGGTGCACAGTCTCGCGTCGCTCGAGGCGCTCGCGGCGACGCTCGCGCAGGGCGAAGCGCCCGGCCGGCGCCGTGGGGTGAACCGGTCGCGGCGGTCGCCCGCCAGCCGAGGCGAGCGTCCCGGTAGCGCTAACCGGCCCTAGACGGACAGGTCGAACGTGACGTGACCGCGGCCGGCCATCGCCACGCGCTCCAGGTCCGCCGAGGAGCGCTCGCCTGCGCCGCGCAGCGTCAGGCTGGCGTCGCGTTCGGCCGCCTGCTGGGCCAGCGCGATCAGGTCGGCCAACGGGAGCGTGGCGGCGACGACGACGCTCGCGCCGAGGCGAAGCAGCGACTGGGCGATGCGGACGTCGCGGATGTCCCGGGGAGCGTGGGTGTCGGTATCCATGGGGTTGCGCTAGAGTAGCGCGTTTACGTAGTCCACAGACAGAGCACATTGCGTGCCCGCGGCTCGATGCCGCGGGCCCCGGAGCCCGATGGAACTCTCGCACACCCGCCTCGTCCCCGCCTCCCCGGAGCGCGTCTGGGAGGCCCTGAACGACCCCGAGACGCTCAAGGCCTGCATCCCGGGCTGCGAGTCCTTCGTCCGCGAGCCGGACGGCAGCTGGTCGGCGACCGTCGCCACGAAGATCGGCCCTGTGTCCGCGCGCTTCGCGGGACGGGTCGAACTGGCCGACGTGACGCCGCCGACCGGTTATACGCTCAAATTCAACGGGCAGGGCGGCGCCGCCGGGTTCGCGAGCGGCGAGGCGAAGGTCTCGCTCTCGCCCGCCGACGGCGGCACGGCGCTCGCGTACGTGGCGAAGGCGCAGATCGGGGGCAAGCTCGCGCAGATCGGCTCGAGACTGGTGGACGGCGCGGCGGCCAAGATCGCCGACGACTTCTTCGCGCGGCTCGCCGCGACGCTCGGCCCGCCGCCGGCGACGCCGGAAGCCGCCGCCGAGGCGGCGCTCGGGCCCGAGACGGCGGGCAGCGGCCGGTGGGTGCGCTATGCTGCCATCGCCGTGATCCTCGCGCTGATCATCTGGCTCGCGACGCGCGGCGGCATCCGTTTCTGAAGGAGCGATCATGGACAGCGTCGACCTGGAATGCCTGAAGCGCAGCGCCGAGTGGGTGGAAGCCGGCCGCCGCGTGCTGCTCGTGACCGTCGTGAAGACCTGGGGCAGCTCGCCGCGGCCGCCGGGCGCGATGCTCGCGGTGCGCGACGACGGGCACGTCGTGGGCTCGGTGTCGGGCGGATGCATCGAAGACGACCTGATCGAGCGCGTGCGCAGCGAAGGGCTGAAGGCGACGAAGTGCGAGGTCGTGACCTACGGCGTGTCGGCCGACGAGGCGCGGCGTTTCGGGCTCCCCTGCGGGGGCACGATCCAGCTCGTGCTCGAGCCGCTCACGAAGGAGTCCGGCATCCTCGCGCTGCTGCGCGAGATCGAGGAGGGCCACCTGGTCGCGCGCCGTCTCGAGATGGCGACCGGGTTCGCCACGCTCCATCCCGCGAAGCCGTCCGACTCGCTCGCATTCGACGGCAGGACGCTGACGACGATCCACGGGCCGCGCTACCGGATGCTCGTGATCGGCGCGTCGCAGCTCTCGAAGTACCTCGCACAGATCGCGGTGGGCCTCGACTACCAGGTCACCGTCTGCGACCCGCGCGAGGAGTACACGGAGACCTGGGACATCCCGGGGGTGACGCTCGTGCGCACGATGCCCGACGACACGGCGATGGCGATGAAGCTCGACGAGCGCTGCGCGGTCGTGGCGCTCACGCACGACCCGAAGCTCGACGACCTCGCCCTCCTGGAGGCGCTCGCGTCGCCCGCGTTCTACGTCGGGGCGCTGGGCTCGCGCGCGAACAACGACAAGCGTCGCGAGCGCCTGAAGCAGTTCGAGCTCACCGACGCGCAGATCGCGCGGCTGCACGGCCCGATCGGGCTCTACATCGGCAGCCGTACGCCGCCCGAGATCGCGATCGCGATCCTCGCCGAGATCACCGCGGTCAAGAACGGCGTGCCCGAGGACGCGCGGATCAACGTGGCTATCGCGAAGGCTCGGCAATCCGCGGCCGCGACGGCCGCCTGCTCGGTCGCGCAAAACGCCTGACGCGGCCGCCCGGCACGCTCAAGGCGCCGGCACGGGCCTCGGAGCGGCGGGCACGCGCGAGAGCGCGACGTCGCCGTACCAGGCGCGCAGCGACTCGCCGGTGTTGTCGGTGTCGGTCATGATCGCGATGCCCGACACGGGCGGCGCTTCCTGGCCGAACGCCGCTCGATAGTCGGCCGCGATGTCGCGCTCGTAGGCGAGCCACCGGCCGGCGCGCGCGCTTCCGCTTTCGACGACTATCATCCGCACGCGGTCGGTGTACGGGTTCGGCACGATCGTGCCCACCGGCGCGCGCGCATCCCAGATGTAGGCGAGGCCGGCGTCGGGGACGCCGTCGCCGAACATCGCGCGGGCGGCCGTGCGCGTCATCCGCTCGAACGGCGACAGCCGCTCGGGCGGAACGCGGAACGTGACGTAGACGCGCGCGGCGTAATCGTCGCCCGACTTGCGCGTGACGTCGCCCTTCGCGACCGGTCGCTCGACCCTCCACGACCACGCGAGCGCCGGCCACGCCTTCGGATCGAGGTCGAGCTTGCGGACGAGCCCCGACGCGGAAGCGTCCGCGGCGGCCTCGACCACCGTTCCGCGCTCGTCGTCGCGGACGAGCGCGTAGCGCGTGTGGCGGTCGATGCCGCGGAACGTGAGCGGCGTCCAGCCGTCCGGCAGCGGGCCGCCTGGTTGCGCCTGCGAGAACGCGCCCACCGCGATCGCCTCCGGCGTCGTCTGCGCGAGCGCCGGGACGACGACGAGCGCGACGAAGGTCGCGGCCGCCGCGAGTTGCCGTTGCCGGGCGCCCTTCATGCCGCTCGCGGGCCGGTCGCGCGCCAGCGCGCGAGGTCTTCCGCGTTGTCGACGTCCCACAGCGTCGGGAGCTCCATCCAGCGCGCCCCCGAGCGCCGGAGCGCCGCGCGGGTCCCGGCCATGACCGAGGGCGTGCTCCACGCGATACCCGCGTACGCGTCCACGTCGCGCGCGACGCCGACGAGCGCATAGCCGCCGTCCTCGACCGGGCCGAACACGGCGTCGTGCGTGTCGAGCGCGGACGAGGCGGATGCGAGGTAATTCGCGTCGATCGCCGGACAGTCGGTGCCGATCAGCATCGGCACGTCGCCGCGTGCCAGTGCCGACGCAAGGGCGCTGCGCATCCGATCGCCGAGGTCGGCGCCCTGTTGCCGGTGCAGCGTCGCGCCGTGCCTTCGCGACCACTCGACGAGGGCGGGGTGCGTGACGTCGGGCGAGCACCACAGCTCGACCGCAGCGACGATCCCGCGCGCCCGGGCCTCGTCCGCGGTCGCGAGCGTGCGCTCGACCAGCTCGCGATACGCGGCCGCCGCCGCGTCGCTGCCGAGCGTGCGGGCGAGCCGAGTCTTGACTTCTCCGGGCACCGGCGCCTTCGCGAACACCTGCAGCACGCGGGGGCGCGCGTTGGGCCCACGGTAGGCCTTCGCGAGCCGCGACGGATCGGCGCCGAACGCCCACGCGGCGCGCAGCCGCCACATGAGCAGGATCGTGCGCCAGGCGCCATCGCGGTCCCAGCGGCGCCCCGAGGTGCGGATGCGCTGCGCGAGGCACGCCGGGCGGCCGGCGCGGCGCTTGAGCGTTCGGGAGAGCGCGAGGTCTTCCATCAGCGGGATCGGCGGAAAGCCGCCAGCTTGCGCGAACAGCGATCGCTCGACGAAGATTCCCTGATCGCCGGTGGCGAGGCCGGTCAGCCGCGAGCGGAAGTTCATCGATGTGGCCACGAAGGGGAGCATCCGCGAGCGCCCCTCGATCGTCACGTCGAAGCGCCCCCAGCGCCGGCCCGCGCGGATCGCCTCGTCGATCGCCTTCGCGGCGTCGGCGGGCAGACGGGAGTCGGCGTGCAGGAACAGCAGAACGTCGCCGGCGGCGGCGGCCGCTCCTGCGTTCATCTGCGACGCGCGTCCGCGCGGTGCGACGATCACGCGATTGGCCAGAGGCGTCGCGATCGCGACGGTCGCGTCGCGACTACCGCCATCGGCGACGATCACCTCGTGGCCCGCGCCGCGCAGCGGCACGAGCGCGTCGAGCGTCGACTCGATGCCTTCAGCCTCCTCCAGCGCGGGGACGATCACCGACAGCCGGATCATCGGGGGGCCTGCGTCGCATCCTTGCGCGAGCGGAGTCTGCGGATCGCGACCGGCACCAGCGCGAATGCGCCCAGCAGCGCGAACGCGCCCAGCGTCTCCGCCGAGACGAGGCCCTGCAGCGACTCGATGCGCCCGAGCGTCTGCCCGAGGTTCACGAACACGAACGTGCCCGGGATGATGCCGACGAAAGTGGCGAGCGCGTAGGTCGGGATGGGGATCGACGTGAACGCGGGCGCGAGGTTGACGAGGAAGAACGGGAACAGCGGGACGAGCCGGAGGAACAGCAGGTACGAGAATGCGTTCTCGGTGAAGCCCGCGTTGATCCGCTCGCCGAACGCGCCGAGCCGCTTGCGCGCCGCGTCGGCGAACACGTATCGCGCGGCGACGAAGACGAGGGTCGCGCCGATCGTCGCGGCGACCACGACGAGTGCGCTGCCGATCCAGCGGCCGAACAGGAAGCCCACCGTCAGCGACATTGCGAGACCGCCCGGCAGGCTGAACGCCGTGACCGCGACGTAGACGACGAAGGCGATCGCGAGCGAGGCGGCGAAGTGCGCCTGCGTGAACGCGAGCAGCGCGTCCCGGTTCGCCTTGATCGCATCGAGCGAGAGGTAGCGTTGCCCGCCGAGTGCGAAGAACGCGGCGACCACGCCGACGAAGAGCGCGACGAGCGCCAGCCTGAGCGCGCGACTGCCGGACGGCGTCGCGGCGGGCGGAGGAGGAGGGGGGGCCATCATCAGGTGCCCCGCAGCCCGAAGATCCGCCGGATCCACGCCTTCGACGACGGCGTCAGTCCCTCCTTCAGCCGCTGGTCGGCGACGCGGCGGTTGATCGACGCGAGCGTCGGGTACGCGTGAATCGCCGCCGACAGGTCGCCGGCCTTCATGCCCTTCGACACCGCGAGCACGCATTCGGCGATCAACTCGCCCGCGTGCGGGCCGACGATCGCCGCGCCGAGGATCGTGCCCTTCGGATCGGTGACGAGCTTGGCGAACCCCTCGGTCTCGCCTTCGGCGCGCGCGCGGTCGACCTCGTCGAACGCGAAGCGGTAGACCCTGTGCGCGACGCCCTGCTTCTTCGCCTCGTCCTCGGAGAGCCCGACGCGCGCGAGCTCGGGATCGGTGTACGTGCACCACGGCACGACCGTCGACGGCCTGGTCCAGAACAGCCTGAAGATCGCCTGTCGCAGCACGACGCCGGCGTGATGCTCGGCGAGGTGCGTGAACTGGTAGCCGCCGGCGGCATCGCCGACGACGTAGACGCGCGGATTCGTCGTGCGCAGGCGACCGTCGCACACGATGCGTCCGCCGTCGAGCTTCACGCCCGCGGCGTCGAGGCCGAGGCCTTCGACGTTGACCTTGCGGCCGGCCGCGACGAGCACGTGCGTGCCGGCGACGACGCGTTCGCCGCCGTCCTTCGCCTTCAACGTCACCCGCACCTCGCCGCGTCGGCCCTCGACCTTCGCGATCGACGTATCGAGCTCGAACCGCACGCCTTCCGCGGTCATCCGGCGCAGCACGACCTCGGCCAGGTCGGCGTCCTCCCGCGGCAGGATGCGGGGGGCGACGTCGACGAGCGTGACGTCGCTGCCCAGCCGCCGGAACGCCTGCGCCATCTCGCTGCCGATCGGACCGCCGCCGATCACGATCATGTGGGGGACGTCCTCGCGCAGGTCGAAGAGCGTTTCGTTCGTGAGCGCGCCCGCGTCCGCGAGACCGGGGATCGGCGGCATCGCGGGGCGCGAGCCGGTCGCGATCACGAACGTCTTCGCGGTGAGACGGCGGCCGTTCACGTCGAACGCGTCCGGCGAGACGAAGCGGCCTTCGCCGAGGATCACGTCGACGCCCATCGACCGGAAGCGCTCGGGACTGTCGTTGGGCTCGATGCCGCGGATGACCGACGCGACGCGCTCCATGACGGCTGCGAGGTCGGGTTTCGGGTCGTGCGGCGCGAGCGCCCAGCGGTCGGCGTGGCGCATCGCGTGGGCGACCTGCGCCGACTTGATCAGCGTCTTCGAGGGCACGCAGCCGGTCCACAGGCAGTCGCCGCCCAGCCGGTGCTTCTCGACGAGCGCTATCTTCGCGCCGAGCGCGGCGCCGCCCGCGGCGACGACCAGGCCGCCGGCGCCGCCGCCGATCACCACGATGTCGAACTCGGGTCGTGCCACGCGCTCCCCTCGACCGGCGAGGTCCCCCGGTACCGTGGGTCGATCGAAATACGCCGATCTTACCGATTCGGATCCACCGCCACCCGCGTGACTCGTTTAAGATCCCTGCGAAGGTCCGCGACGCAGGCGCCGGGAGGAAGGCGGGATGCGACGAGCACTTCGCAGTCTGGCGTGGCTGGCATGGGGCTGGGGGCTTCCGCTGCTGGCCTCCGCGGCGCCCACCGATCCCGATGCCAGCTGGGGGAATCACGGCGTGGCGGCCCTGCCGTCGAGCGACACGATGCTCGTCGGGCTGCAGGTCCTGGCGGACGGCGGTGCGCTGGTGGCACTCCTCACCTTCGCCGGAGGATCGTCGGCGTCGCGCGTCATACGCCTCGACGCGGCCGGGCGGGTGGACCCCGGGTTCGCCATCACGGGCGCGATCACCCCGCCTCCGGTTCCCTACGCCGACTTCGGCGGCCTGGGCCTCCGCGCCGACGGCCGGATCAGCGTTCTGTGGCAGGGTCTCATATCGCAACCGGCCCCGAGCTTCGTCGTGTGCGACCGCTATTTCAGTCGTCACCTGGCGTCCGGCGTCCCCGACGCGTCGTTCGGCACGCAGGGCGTGCTGGCCATCGAAGATTCGACGTGCGCGTTCGGGAACGTGCTGGACAGCCAGGGCGCGAGCTACGGATACTCGAATCAGGGCGGGACGACTCCGAGGTCGTGGCTGGTCCGTGTTGCCGCCGACGGAACCGGGCTGCTTGCGACCCCGCCGTTCGGAACTCACCTCTACGGATTCTCGTCGCTGACGATCGATCCGGCCGACCGGCTCGTGGCAGGCGTGTACCGACGCGATGGCGAACGCGACGCCTTTTTCGTCGCGCGCAGCGGCGCGCCGGCCTTCGGCGCCGGCGGTGTCGGCCGCATCGAGGTGTTCGGCGAACTGCGCCAGCAAGGCGCCTTCGGCCTCGCCGACGGTCGAGTCGTGGCGTTCGGCGGCGCGAGCTCGCTGACACCGGACGGCGTGCGCCAGCCCGTGATCGCCCGGTTCACGCCGAGCGGCGCGCCTGATCCGGCATTCGGGAACGGCGGCCTGGTCGTCCTGCCGCTCTCGTTGGTCACCGAGGCCGGTGCCGACCGGGTTCGCGTGCTCGCGCTGCCTGACGAGCGTCTCCTCGTCGTCGCCGACATCCAGACGACGCCGGGATCCACAGCGCCTTACCGTGTCGTCCTCGCCAGGCTTCAGCCTGACGGGCGCCTCGACGCGACGTTCGCCCGGGGCGGCGTGGCGAGCTTGCCGTTCGGCGACGCACGTCTGGCGCGGGGCGTGTCGAACATCCTCGCGGAGAGCGCCCCGGCACTCCGGCCGTCCGGCGAGATCGTCCTCCCGCTCTCGCTTCGCGACGTCGACGGCGTCGAGACCCTCGCCGTGGTGCAGCTCCAGGGCGGCGACCTCGCGCCACCGCTGCCGTTCGCGACGCGTCGCGCCGTCGAGTTCTTCCACGCCGGGTACGGCCACTACTTCATCAGCGCCGATGCCGACGAGATCGCGCACCTCGACGCGACGCCGTCGAGCGGCTGGCAGCGCACCGGGCGATCGTTCGACGTCTACGCGGGCGACCCGGCGCCGCTGTCACCGGTGTGCCGGTTCTGGAGCGACCAGACGTTCGCGCCGAAGTCGTCGCACTTCTACACGCCGTACGCCGTCGAGTGCGAGACCGTGAAGGCGAGCCCCGACTGGCGCTTCGAGCGCAACGCCTTCGAGCTCCGGTTGCCGGTGGGCGCCGAAGGCGCGCGCGATTGTCCGCCGGGGACGGTGCGCCTGCATCGCGCGTACAACAACATGATCACCGGCGCGCCGAACCATCGCTACACGACCGACCCTTCCCTCCTCGACGCGATGATCGCGCAGGGCTGGACGATGGAAGGCGAGGCGGCGACACGGGTGTTCGCGTGCCTTCCGGCTCAATGAAAGTCGCGCGACTTCGTGGGCAGCGAGCCCAATAGCGGCGTGAGGTCGACCAACCGCCCGGCGATCAGGTGCACGACTTCGCCTTCGCGCTCGACCCTGCCGTAGACGGCGAGGAGGCGCGAGCCCAGGAGCTCGCGGCGCTGGCGGTCGCCGAGGTCGCGCCAGACGATCACGTTGGTGCTGCCGGTCTCGTCCTCGAGCGTGACGAACACGACGCCGCTCGCGGTGTCGGGCCGCTGGCGTCCGGTCACGATGCCGGCGGTGCGCGCGAGGCGGCCGTGCGGCGTGCGCAGGACGTCGGCGGCGGTCGCGAGGCGCCGCTTCGCGAGCTCGTCGCGCAGCAGCGCGACCGGGTGGCGGCGCAGCGTGAGGCCGAGGCGGCGGTAGTCGGCGACGACGTCCTCGCCTTCGGTCGGCTCGGCGAGCTCCGCGCGCGTCTCGTCGAACCGGCTGCCGTCGAGGAGGGCGGGCAGCTTCTCGACGCCCGCGACGTCCCAGACCGCGGCGTGACGATGGCCGGTGAGGGAGGCAAGCGCGCCCGCGTCGGCGAGCGCATCGAGGTCGCGCCGGTCGAGGCGCGCGCGGCGCGCGAGGTCGGCGACGTCGGCGAACGGGCGCGTGCGGCGCGCTTCCTCGATGCGCTGCGCGCCGGCTTCGGCGAGGCCGCTCACCATGCGCAGGCCGAGCCGCAGGGCGGGACCGTGCAGGCCCCACTTCTCGGGGGGCGCCCCATCACTAAAAAACAATCCCCCCCCGCGGGGAGAGGGAGAGTTGTCGTTCCGCCCGGTGGCTCGCCTTGG
>CALDKM010000357.1:0-21616 GCA_937898875.1 uncultured Pseudomonadota bacterium
CGCTTCGGGGCGGCCTTCTTCTTGGTCGCCTTCTTCGCGGCCTTGCGCTTGGTGGCCTTGCGCTTCGGGGCGGCCTTCTTCTTGGTCGCCTTCTTCGCGGCCTTGCGCTTGGTGGTCTTCTTGGCGGCCTTCTTCTTGGTCGCCTTCTTGGCGGCCTTGCGCTTCGGGGCGGCCTTCTTCTTGGTCGCCTTCTTGGCGGCCTTGCGCTTCGTCGCCTTGCGTTTCTTCGGCGCGGGGGCCGCAGCCGCCGGCGCCATCATCGACATCATGTCAGCCAACATTTCGTTCTCCTGTCTGAGTTGCTGGATGTTATGTGGTGCTCCTTCGCAGGCGTCGTCCGATTCACGGACCACTTGACAAAACCATTGGCACCTGCTGCCTGCATTCTAGACAAGTTTCAACGATTTGCAAGATTTGAGCCGCACGGAAAAGTCGCCGATACGCGATTGTTGCGGATTCGCACACGCGGTCCGGGCGCGATTTCGGTCGCGGTCAACGCGCCAGCGTCGATTCCGCGGCGTGGAGTTCGGACGCGGTTTCGCGCCGGCGCACGAGGTGCGCGCGATCGCCGTCGACCATCACTTCGGCCGCCCGCGGACGGGCGTTGTAATTCGAGCTCATCGCCATCGCGTACGCGCCGGCCGTGCGGATGGCGAGCAGATCGCCCGGTTCGAGGTCGAGCACGCGGTCGTGCGCGAGGAAGTCGGCGCTCTCGCAGACCGGCCCGACGATCTCCCAGCGCGACCCGGGACCGGCCCGCGGACGCACCGGATCGACGCCGTGCCACGCGTCGTAGAGCGCCGGGCGCAGCAGGTCGTTCATCGCCGCGTCGACGATCGCGAAGTGCTTCGCGGGCCCCGGCTTCAGGTATTCGACCCGCGTGAGGAGCACGCCGGCGTCGGCGACGAGCCAGCGTCCCGGCTCCAGCACGAGCTTCTCGGCGCGGCCCTCGAACAGCCCGCGCAGCATCGCCGCGTACTCGTCGACCGGCAGCGGCGTCTCGTCCCGGTAGCGGATGCCGAGCCCGCCGCCGAGGTCGACGTGCTCGAGGCGGATGCCTTCGCCCGCGAGCCGGTCGACGAGGTCGAGCACCTTGCGCGCGGCCTCCCGGTAGGGTGCGAGATCGGTGATCTGCGAGCCGATGTGGATGTCGATGCCGCGGATCGCGATCCCCGGCATGGCGCGCGCCCGGCGGTAGAGCGGCAGCGCGTCGCCGTAGGCGATGCCGAACTTGCTCTCCTTGAGCCCCGTCGAGATGTACGGATGGGTCTTCGGATCGACGTCGGGGTTCACGCGGAAGCTCACCGGCGCGACGCGGCCGCGCTCGCGCGCCACCGCGTCGAGGCGCTCGAGCTCGGCGGCCGATTCGACGTTGAAGCACAGGATGCCGGCGTCGAGCGCCTGGCGCATCTCGGCGGCGGACTTGCCGACGCCGGAGAACACCGTCCTCCCCGGATCGCCGCCCGCCGCCACGACCCTCGCGAGCTCGCCGCCGGAGACGATGTCGAAGCCGCTGCCGAGGCGGGCGAAGACGTCGAGCACCGCGAGGTTGGCGTTCGCCTTCATCGCGTAGCACAGGAGGTGCGGGACCCCCGCCAGCGCGGCATCGAGCGACCGCCACGCGCCCTCGAGCGCCGCGCGCGAGTAGACGTAGCAGGGCGTCCCGTAGCGCTCGGCGATCGTCGCGAGGGGGACGCCCTCGGCGTAGAGCTCGCCGTCGCGGAGCTCGAATGCGCTTCGCCAAGCCTCCTCCGCGCTCGGCGCCGACGCGGCGCCGCGCACGTCCTCCCGGCGGAGCGGACGAGCACCCTCCGGCGGCCCTGCGGCGCTCATCGGGACCTGGGGGCGGACGGCTCGGCGTCGCCGGCCGGCGGCGCGACGGCCGCGGGCGGCGTCGCCGCCGGTGCGGCATCGGGACGCTTGAGCGGGCCCTTGATGCCGCACGCGGAAATCGCGGCGGCGGCGAGCGGCACCGCGATCAGCGCCGAGAGACGGCGCGTCGTGCGCGAAGCGCGGCGAAAATCACGTAACATCGGCGGCGATGGTAACACGCACCTTTCTCCCGATCCGCAGCGCGTCGTGACCACGGAATCGGACTTTCTCGCCGCGGCGGACGCGACGCTCGCCGCGATCGGCACGGCGCTCGACCGGGCGCTCGAGGACTCCGACGCGGACCTCGACTGGAGTCTCGTCGACGGGATCCTCGAGATCGCCTGCGAGGACGGCAGCAAGGTCATCGTGAACCGGCACGCGCCGAACCGCGAGATCTGGGTCGCGGCGCGGCGCGGCGGTTTCCACTTCCGCGCCGACGGCGGACGCTGGCGCGACAGCCGCGGCGGCGGCGAACTGGGGGTCTCTCTCGCGGCGATCCTGCGCGAGCAGGCGGGCCTCGCGGTCGCATTCCACGACCTCGCCGCGTCCGGCTGACGCCGGTCCCGCAGGCGCCTTCAGGCGGCGAGCAGCGCGGTCCAGTCCTCGAGCGCGCGCCGGTGCGCGTCGTGCCCAGGCATCAGCGACTCGACCAGCGACCAGAAGCGGCGCGAGTGATTGAGCTCGACGAGGTGCGCGACCTCGTGGGCGACGACGTAGTCGGCGAGCGCGGGCGGCAGCTGGATCAGCCGCCAGTTGAGGCGGATCTCGCCCCTGTGGTTGCAGCTTCCCCATTCGCTGCGCGCGTTCGACAGCCGCACCGGCGGGACCGCATCGGTGACGATGCGGGCGTAGCGCGCGACGCGCGGCAGGACGCGCTGCGCAGCCTCGTCGCGCAGCCACCGGGCGACGGTGTCGGCGACGGCGCGCTCGTCCTGCGCGGTCGGGTGCAGCACGGTGAGGTCGAAGAGATCGGCGCGCACGGCCATCGAACGCGACGGGAACACGGCGAGCCTGAGCTCCGCGCCCTGGTAGAGGATCGGCGCCCCCGTGCGCCACTCGCGGGGGAGCACGTCGCGCTGGCGCGAGCGCCACTCGGCGAGCGTGCGCACGATCCACGCGGCGCGTTCGGTCAGCGCCTCCTCGACCTCGCGCAGCGAGACCCAGCGCGGCGCGCGCACCGTCAGGCCGTCCAGGTCGACCGCCATGCCGATCGTGCGGCGGCGCGCGCGGATCAGCCGGTAGTCGACCGGTTCGCCGGCGAGCGTGATGCGCCGCGCGGACGACGCAACGTCGCCGCGGCCCGGCGGGCGGCCGGTCAAGCCGGCGCGCCCAGCCTCGCGACCTCGCTCTCGATCCATCGCTCGATCTCGGCGGTCAGCTCGCCCGGATCCCTGCCCTGCGTCGCGATCGGCTTGCCGAACACCATCGTGATCTCGCCGGGACGCTTGCCGAGGATGCCCTTGGGCCACAGCCACCCGGCGTTGTGCGCGACCGGCAGGATCGGCACGTCCAGCTTGAGGGCGAGCCGCGCGCCCCCCGTCTTGTACTTGCTGCGCGTGCCCGCCCGGATGCGGGTGCCTTCCGGATAGACGACGATCCAGAATCCCTGCCGGAAGCGCTCGCGGCCCTGCTCGGCGATCTGGTCCATCGCGTCGCGGCCGGCCTTGCGGTCGATCGTGATCGGCGACGCGAGCGCGAAGCCCCAGCCGAAGAACGGGACCCTGAGCAGCTCCTTCTTCGCGACGAACGCGAGCGGGGGCAGGTACATCCCCAGCGTCAGCGTCTCCCAGGTCGAGCTGTGCTTCGCCATCACGACGTGCGGCGTCGACGGGATGTTCTCGAGGCCCTCGACGCGCCAGCGGATGCCGCAGATCCAGCGCGCGCCGTACGCGACGGTGCGGCACCAGTGCGCGGCGATCCTGTGGCGGGGGACGCGCGGCAGCCAGAACGTCGCGAGCATCACCGCCGCGTAGATCGGCGTGACCAGCATCTGCCAGCCGAAGAACAGGAGCGAGCGGATCGTCGACATGGACGGGTGGGTCAGTCCTGCGCGAGCAGGGCGGAAGCGGCGAACGCGAGGTCGGGGAAGATCGTCGTGCTGGACGGGAAGTTGCCGTCGCGCAGCGTCTTCTCGCCCTTGCCGGTCAGCACGAGCATCGGCTGGCCGCCGGCCGCCTCGGCGGCCTGCAGGTCGCGCAGGCTGTCGCCGATGCAGGGGACCGTCGAGAGGTCGGCGCCGAAGCGGCGGCCCGCCTCGGTCAGCATCGCGGGAAGGGGCTTGCGGCAGTCGCAGCGGGCGTCGGCGGTGTGCGGGCAGAAGAACACCGCGTCGATGCGGCCGCCGGCCAGCGCGAGCGCGCGGTGCATCCGGTTGTGGATCGCGTTGAGCGTCGCCATGTCGAACAGCCCTCGGCCGATGCCCGACTGGTTGGTGCAGACCGCCACGCGGTACCCCGCGTGCGAAAGCCGCGCGATCGCCTCCAGGCTGCCCGGGATCGGGCGCCACTCGTCCGGCGTCTTGATGAACAGGTCGCTGTCGTGATTGATCACGCCGTCGCGGTCGAGGATGATGAGCCGCGCTGCGCGCGTCTGGGCGACGGTTTCGTTGGCGAACTGGACCACGGGCGTAACTGTAGCGAGAAAACGGGGATTGCGGCGAAGCTTGGGGCCGGGGACGCCGTGCCGCGCCCCCGTCGGACGGCCGTGGCGAGCCCCGCATCGCCGCGGGGTCGGAGACGAAACGCGTCGGTGTGCCGGGCGTGTGCGTGGCGTCCGGGTATCGGCTCCGGCCCTCTACAGCTTCGAGATGTCGGCGACCCGGTTCATCGTCCCGGATACGCCGGACAGCAGCGCGAGGCGGTTGGCCCGCACCGCCGCGTCGTCGGCCATCACCATCACGTCGTCGAAGTAGCGGTCGACGACCGGCTTCGCGGTCGCCAGCGCCTTCAGCGCCGACGCGTAGTCGCCCGCGGCGCAACTCGCGTCCACGGCCGGGTCGAGCTTCTGGAACGCCAGGTAGAGATCGTGCTCGGCGCCGTCCGCGAGCAGCGAGCGGTCGACTGCGGGCGCCGCTTCCGCACCGGACTTCCTGAGGATGTTCGCGATGCGCTTGTTCGCGGCGGCCAGCGCGGACGCCTCGGGGAGCGCCTCGAACGCCTGCACGGCAGCGAGTCGCTCGGGCAGCGAGGCGAGCGTCGGCGGCTGCCGCGCGATCAGCGCCTCGACCTGGTTCGCGGTGCCGCCCAGCTCGCGCAGGTAGCCGCGCAGCCGGTCGAGGACGAACCCCTCCAGTTCCGCGGCCGCGGGCTTCACGGCGCCGACGGCGTGGAACGTGCCGAACGCCACGGCGATCGCGTCGGCGAGCGGAAGCGCGAGCTTCCGCTCGACGAGGATGCGCACGACGCCCAGCGCCGCGCGGCGCAGCCCGAAGGGATCCTTGTCGCCGGTCGGCGTCTGGCCGAGGCCGAACAGCCCGGCGAGCGTCTCGAGCTTGTCGGCGAGCGAGACCGCCTGCGCGACGGGTCCCTCGGGCAGCGCGTCGCCCGCGTAGCGCGGCCAGTAGTGCTGCGCGACCGCGTCGGCGACGGCCGGCGGCTCGCCGTCGTGCAGCGCGTAGTAGCGGCCCATCGTGCCCTGCAGCTCGGGGAACTCGCCGACCATGTCGGTGACGAGATCGGCTTTCGCGAGCGTGGCGGCGCGTTCGGCCAGCACCGGGTCGGCGCCGACGGCCGGCGCGATCGCCCGCGCGATCGCCCGCAGGCGCATGACGCGCTCGCCCTGCGATCCGAGCTTGTTGTGGTAGACGACCGACGCGAGCTTCGGCAGCCTCGCGTCGAGCCGCTGCCGGCGGTCCTGGTCGTAGAAGAACTTCGCATCGGCGAGGCGGGCGCGCAGCACGCGTTCGTTTCCGGCGACGATCGCGGCCGGATCCTCGGTCGCGAGGTTCGACACCAGCAGGAACCGCGCGCGCATCCGGCCGGCGGCGTCGGTCAGCGCGAAGTACTTCTGGTTCTGCTGCATCGTCAGGATCAGGCACTCCTGCGGCACGGCCAGGAACGCCGGGTCGAACGTGCCGGCGTAGACGACCGGCCACTCGACGAGCGACGTGACCTCGTCCAGCAATGCGTCGGGCGCGATCGCGCGGTCGCCCTGCGCGGCCTTCGCGAGCCCCGCCTCGATCGCCGCGCGGCGCGCGTCGAACGACGGGACCACCTTGCCCTCGGCCTCGAGCGTCGGCGCCCAGGCGTCCGCGGTCGCGATTTCGACGTCGCGGCGGCCGAGGAACCGGTGACCGCCCGACGTGCGTCCCGCGGCGAGGCCGAGCGCCGTCACCGGGACGACGTCCGCGCCGTGGAGCGCGACGAGCCGGTGCGCGGGTCGCACGAACTTCTCGGCGTTCCAGTACGCGGCGGGGCCCGGGTAGCTCATCACCTTCGGGATCGGGAGCTTCGCGATGGCCTCGTCGAGCGCCTCCTGGAGTCCGCGCAGGAGGGTCTGTCCCCTGGCCAGGCTCCGCAGGTACACGTAGTCGGCCTTGCCGTCGGACGCGACGTAGACGCGGTCCGGCCCGTCGCTCGCATCGAGCGTGGCCGTCGCGAGTTGCGGGCGACCGATGCCGGCGAGCTTCTTCTTCAGCGCTTCCGACGGCTGGCCGTCGGGGGCGCGTGCGACCTTGGCCGGCATGAGCTTGTCGACGACCTCCTTGTCGGGCGCGACAGGAAGCACGTGCGTCACCGACACCGCGAGCCGCCGCGGCGTCGCGTACGGCGTCGCGGCCGATCCGCCGGTCAGGAACCCCCGATCGCGCAAGCCGCCCGAGAGCGACTCCGCGAACGCGTCGCCGAGGCGTCGCAGCGCCCTGGGGGGCAGCTCCTCGGTGAAGAGCTCGACCAGCAGTGTCGCCGTGCTCATGCGGACACCTTCGCGTACTGCGCGGGCAGGCTCGCCCGGTCGCGCTCGGCGAGCATCGGGTAGCCCGCCGCCTCGCGCGACTCGACGTACGCGGTCGCGACGAGCCTCGAGAGCGCCCGGATGCGGCCGATGTAGCCGGCGCGCTCGGTGACCGAGATCGCGCCGCGCGCGTCGAGCAGGTTGAACGTGTGCGCGGCCTTGAGGATCATCTCGTAGCCGGGCAGCGGCAGCCTGGCCTCGAGCAGGCGCCTCGCCTCGCCCTCGCAGGTCGCGAACAGGGCGAACAGCTTCGTCGCGTCGGACTCGTCGAGCGCGTAGCGCGACTGCTCGACTTCGTTCTGGAAGAAAACGTCGCGGTATCGCATCGTGTCGGTGTAGGCGAGGTCGAACACCGACTCGACGTTCTGCAGGTACATCGACATCCGCTCGAGGCCGTAGGTGATCTCGCCGGTGATGGGGTTGCAGTCGAGGCTGCCGACCTGCTGGAAATAGGTGAACTGCGTGATCTCCATGCCGTTCAGCCACACCTCCCAGCCGAGCCCCCATGCGCCCAGCGTCGGGTTCTCCCAGTCGTCCTCGACGAAGCGGACGTCGTTCGCCTTCAAATCGAAGCCGAGCGCCACGAGCGAGCCGAGGTAGAGGTCGAGGATGTCGGCGGGCGCGGGCTTGAGCACGACCTGGAACTGGTGGTGCTGGAACAGCCGGTTCGGATTCTCGCCGTAGCGGCCGTCCTTCGGGCGCCGCGACGGCTGCACGTAGGCGGCGCGCCAGGGCTCGGGTCCGAGCGCGCGCAGGAACGTGGCCGTGTGCGAGGTGCCGGCACCGACCTCCATGTCGTAGGGCTGCAGCAGCGCGCAGCCGCGCGACCCCCAGTACTCCTGGAGGCGGAGGATCACTTGCTGGAACGTGAGCATCGGCTTGAAGGGGTCCGGCGCCGGGCGCCGACGGGCGTGGATCGGGCCCGACATTCTACCGGCTGGGCGCGGCGCACCCTGCCGGTGGCGCGAAGTCCGTCGCGCGGACGCCTCAGGCGGTCCCGATCGCCTCGACCGGCGCCTGCGGCCGGAGCGCGTCGTCGCGCGGCCGCATCACGACACGCCTGAGCGCGCTCGGCCGCCAGTGGTCGCGGTGGCGGCTGCCGCGTTCGAGCGGGCCGTCGCGCACGACGGTCCAGTCGAACCCGATCGCGAGCTCCTCGACGAAGATGCGTCCGAGGAAGTGCGCGAGATGCGCGCCCATGCAGCCGTGCGTGTGTCCGCCGAAGGGCGAGTACTCGTTGCGGCTCCACGCGCGGTCGCGGAAGCGGGCGGGATCGAAACGGTCGGGATCCTCGAACACCGACGGATCGCGATGCGCCTCGTTGACGCACAACCGCAGGATCCAGCCCGCCGGGATCGTGCGGCCGTCGACCTCGATGGGCTTCGCGACGCGCCGGTACAGGAACTCGCTCTGCTCGAGGCGGAGCGTCTCCATCACGACGCAGGTCGCCGTGTCGATCGGAGGCGCCGTTACGGGTCCTCCGGCGGTCCGGCCGTGGGCGCGCACGGCCTCGCGCCATTGCGGCGCATCGCCCAGGAACAGGAAGATCCAGTCGAGGAGGCCGGCGAGGTCGCTCGACGCGATCCGGAAGACCATCACGAAGTTCTCGACGCGCGCGGGTTCGTCGAGCGCGTCCGGCTTCGAGCCCGCCAGCAGAGCCAGCGCGGCGCCGTGGGCGACGCGCGGCGAGCCCGCCTCGGCCTCGCGCGCAATCCCCCGCACGACCTCGGAGAGTCCCGTCACGCCCGCCAGCATGCCGTGCCGCCAGGCGCTTCCGCCGGTCCGGTGGAGCGCGAGCAGCGGCAGCAGCCGCGAGATCGTCTCCACGCGCGCGTCGTCGGGCTCGATGCCTAGGAACACGCGAGCGATCGCGCCGACGAGCCAGCGGTGGAACGCTTCGCGCGCGTACGCGCCACCGGGGTCGCGCTGCGACGCGGCCGCCAGCTCCGCGAGCTCGCGGCGCAGCGAGGCGCGAACCGTCGCCTCGGCGCCGGCGACGTCCATCTTCGCGAACGCCGCCCGGAACACCGGCGACTCCTGCCGGTGGTCGGCGCCGGTCATGTAGCGCAGCACGCCCTTGGTGAGCAGGCGGTTGTAGGGCAGCGTCGCGGGGACGAGGGCGTCCGCGTGGTCGGAAAGGATCCGGCGCGAGCGCTCGTGGCCGACGATGCACGCCACCGGCCGGCCGAACTGGCTCATCTTGAACACCGGACCGTGCCGCGCGGCCTGGTCGCGGTAGTAGCGGCGGTCGTCGATCGCATCGAGCGACGCCGCGAGGCCGAGCGACCCCGGCGGCCAGCCGCGGCCGGCGCCGTAGCCCGGGCGGGCGCGCCACGCCAGCGCGAGCATCGTCGCGACCGCGAGTCCCGCGACGCCGTGTCGGACGACGGGCCAACTCGCCGCGGACCACGCCACCGCCACTGCTCCCGCCGCGAGCGCGACGCCGAGGGCGAACGCGAGGGCGGGATGCGCGGCGGCGTCGCGGCGCAGGGGCGGCTTCGCGAGCAGCCGTAGGCCGAGGGCCGCGGCCAGCGCGAGGACGGCGAACTCCGCGATCGGAAGCAGCGTTGCGATGGCCACACCCTCCTGGCCCGTCGGGATCCGTGGTCGCGGCGTGAGCGCGGGATGGCTCCGACCCGGACGGGACGTCCAGTTTCACGTCTCGGACGCGGGTCGCGCAAGCGGGAATGTCCGGAGCCCGCCTCTGGCATGATGCCGGCGCGAGGGTCGCCGGCCTCGCAAACCCCGTCCGTCGTGCTCCGGATCGAGTCCAGATGCGCTTCTGCATGGTCACGACGTTCTATCCGCCGCGCCATTTCGGCGGGGACGCGGTCTACGTGCAGGCGCTGTCGCGCGCGCTCGCGCGCGCGGGCCACCACGTCGAGGTCGTGTGCTCGGAGGACGCGTACGTCGCCGCGGGCGGGAGCGCGCGCCTGCCCGCCGCCGGCCGGCCCGGGACCGGCGACGACGACGGCGTCGTCGTCCACCGGCTCCGGAGCCCGCTCGGGCGGTGGTCGTCGCTCTGGGGACACCAGACGGGCACGCCCGGCCCGATCCGGGCGGCGCTCGCGTCCGTTCTCGATCGCGGATTCGACGTCCTCCACTACCACAACGTCTCGCTGATCGGCGGCCCCGCCGTGCTCGGCATGGCGCGGGCGCGCGCGAAGCTCCTGACGCTTCACGACCATTGGCTCGTCTGCCCGACGCACGTGCTCTGGAAGAACGGCGAGCGCGCCTGCGACCGGCCGACGTGCTTCACGTGCAGCCTGCGCTCGCGCCGTCCGCCGCAACTGTGGCGATACGGCGACGCGTTGCCGCGCGCGCTCGCGCACGTCGACGTGCTGCTCGCGCCGAGCCGCTGGTCGGCGCGCAGGCATCGCGAAAGCGGCATCGACCGTCCGATCGAGGTGCTTCCGCTCTACTCGCGCTTCGAAGGCGTCGAGAGTGCGCCGCCGACGCGACCGCGATTCCTCTACGTCGGCAGGATCACCGCGTCGAAGGGCGTGCGCGCGCTCGTCGAGCTGTTCGCGGGGCAGCCGGGGCTCGAGCTGACGGTCGTGGGCGAGGGCGACTCCCGGGAGGCGCTGGCGGGCGAGTTCGCGCGCGCGTCCAACGTCCGGTTCGCCGGAGCCGTCGACGAGGCCGCGCTGCCGGCGCTCTACGCCGGCGCGACCGCGACGCTCGTGCCGTCGCTCGCGCCGGAGAGCTTCGGGCTCGCCGTGGTCGAGTCGTTCGCCTTCGGAACGCCGGTCGTGGCGCTGGACGCAGGCGGATGCGGCGAGATCGTCGTCGACGCGGGCGGCGGCATCGTGTGCCGCGACATGGACGGCCTGGGCGGCGCCGTCCGCCGCCTCGCGACCGATCCCGCGCTGCGGGACGAGCTCGGGCGTCGCGCACGCATGGCCTGGCGGTCCCGGTACACGGAGTCGCGGCACGTCGCCGACTACCTCGCCCTCGTCGAGACGCGCCTCGCGCGATAGGATGGGGAATGCGTGCCGTCATCACGTTCCACCACCTGGGCGACGACCCGGGCCCGCTCGCCTACCCGGTCGCCGCGTTCGAGGCGCTGCTCCGCTCGATTGCGCGGCGCGGCCTCCCCTGCGTCGGCCTGGACGCGCTGCTCGCGCCGGATGCCGGGCCGGGCGTGGCGCTCGCGTTCGACGACGGCTGCGCGAGCGTGCTGACCGCCGCGCTGCCGGTGCTCTCCGCCGCCGCGGCGCCCGCGCACCTGTTCCTCTGCACCGGGTGGGTCGACGGGGACCTCTGCGCCGGGGTGCGCATGCCCGCGGTTCCGCATCTCGACTGGGACGGCGTCCTGCGCCTGCATCGGCACGGCGTGGCGATCGAGGCGCACACGCACGGTCATCCCGACCTGCGCGGGCTCGACGCCGGCCGCGTCGCGGACGAGTGCGAACGCGCGGACGACGCGATCGCGCGCCGCGTCGGGCGTCGCCCGCGCTATTTCGCGTATCCCTACGGGCGTTGCGATGCGGAGTCGCGCCGCGTCGCCGCGTCGCGCTACGCGGCCGCGTTCACGACGCGGCTCGCGGCGCTGTCCAGCACGGACGACCGCTACCGGCTTCCGCGCATCGACGCCCACTTCCTCCGGCGCGGCGCGCTCCGCGAGCGCATCGACGGACCGGTCGCACGCACGTGGCTGGCGGCGCGGGGGGCGCTGCGCGCGATCGGGGACAGGCAATGAGCGATGCCCCGGCCGCGAGGCGCGCGGGAGGTGCCGCCACGCCGGCGATCAGCGTGATCGTCCCCGTCTACAACGGCGAAGCGGTGCTCGCGAGCTGCCTCGCGCCGCTCGTCGCGTTCCGGCTCGACGGCGAGATCGCCGAGGTGATCGTCGTCGACGACGGCTCGACCGACTCGTCGGCCTGGATCGCGACCGAGGCCGGAGCGCGCGTCGTGCCGTCGGGCGGGCGGCTCGGCCCGGGCGGCGCCCGCAACCGCGGCGCCGAGATCGCCGGGGGCGACGTCCTCTGGTTCGTCGACGCGGACGTCGTCGTGCACGCCGACGCGGCGAGCGTGCTCAGGGACGCGCTCGCGCGGACCGGGGCCGCGGCGGTGTTCGGCACCTACGACGAGTTCCCGGCAGCGACGAACTTCCTCTCGCAGTACAAGAACCTCGCGCATCGCCACCACCACGTCCGCTCCGAGCGCGCGGCGGAGACCTTCTGGGCCGGGTGCGGCGCCGTTCGTGCCGACGCGTTCTGGAGCGTCGGCGGCTTCGACGCCGAACGCTATCCCGAGCCGTCGATCGAGGACATCGAGCTGGGCGTGCGGCTGAGGCAGCGGGGCCATGCAATCCGGATCGAGCCGGAGCTGCAGGGGCAGCACCTCAAGGCCTGGCACTTCGCGAACCTGCTGCGCACGGACATCGTCCAGCGGGCGTACCCGTGGACGCGCCTGATGCAGGAGCACCGGATGCGCGCCACGCTCAACGTCAGCGTGGGCGAACGACTGCGCGCGCTGCTCGCGTGGACGCTCGCGCTTTCCGCCGCCGTCGCGCTGACGGGCAAGGGATCGTTCCTCCTGGCCTTCGCGCTCTTCGTCGCGGCGATCGCCGCGAACGCCCATCTGTTCGCGCTGTTCCTGCGCGCGAACGGGATTCTCTTCGCGCTGGGCGCGATCGCGTTCCACCAGTTCGCGTATCTCTACGCGTCGGCGGCGTTCGTCGCCTGCAGGCTCGGCTGGTCGCCGGGCCGCTCCCGCCCTTCGACGCAGAGGAGGAGCGCGTAGAACGCGAGCGCCGGCGCGAGGTGCAGCAGGAATCGGTTGACTAGCGTCTCGTCGGCGACGCCTACGGCTGCGGGCGTGAAGAAGTACACGACGACGACGAGCCCGACCGCGGCGGCCATCGTCATCGTCATCGGCGCGAGGCGGGGGGCGAGCAGGATGCGCCAGCGCCATGCGACGATCGCGACGAGCGCGTAGGCCGCGAGGTGCCAGTTGTCGAACACGAGCACGTGATCGATCAGCGTGGGGAGGACGTTGATCGGCCTCGAGAGCAGCGCGTAGCCCATCATCGGCAGGCGCGCGGGACCGAAGGCCAGCCAGCCCGCGAACGCGATCACGGCGGCGCCGGCGAGGACGAGGCCCGCGCGCCGGCTGAGCGCGACGACGACGCCCGGCACGAGCGTCGCCATCCACAGCACGCCTTCGACCTTGATCGCGAGGCCCGCCACCGCCACGATTGCCGCGAGCCACGCCATCGGCGCCTCGCGCGTGACCGACCAGCGCCATGCCGCCATCGCGGCCAGGCCGTAGGCGGCCCCCATGAAGATGTCCGCCGCGCCGGCGACCGCGATGTGGCCGTCGAGGACCGGCAGCGACATCAGGAGCCATGCCGCGACCATCGCGAGCGGGGCGCTCGCTCCGGCGAGCCGCGCCTGCGCGAAGAAGGCGACGGGTAGCGCGATCGCGAGCGCGATCCACGGCAGGTTGATCAGCGACTCGTTCCATGCGCCGAGGAAGGTCGCGGTCCACGCCTGCAGGAGCGGGATCGTGCCCGGATGGCCGGGGTTGCCGTCGGTGAAGAGCGCCGGATCGCCGCGCGCGAGCCACATGTCGGACGAGACGAAAGGCACCATGCGGCCGTGCTCGAACCAGACGCGCGCCTTGGTTGCCCAGTGGGCCCACTGGTCGTAGCCGCGCAACGGCGCAGCGAGGACGTCGACCGCGAGCCCGGCAAGCCGGATCGCGACGAGCGCGAGCGCGATCCGGAACAGCCAGCGCAGGACCGGCGGCTCGGCGGCGAGCGCCTGGCGCAGCCCCGGCGACGGGCCGTCGGCCGGTGCGGTGCGCCGCGCGAGCCACCAGGCGATCGCTCCCAGGACGATCATCGCGCCGGCGAGCACCGGAAGGTTCCAGCGCATGCCGGCGAGCGAGAGCGCGCGCATCGTGCACGTCGCCGCGAATGCTCCGACGAGGTAGCCGTAGCCGACCGCGAGGACGCCCGGAACCGCGGGCGCCCGGCGCCAGAGCGCCCGCACCGCGTACGTGCCCGCGACCCAGGGCAGCAGGACGCTGGCGACGCCGCCGATCGCGTCGATCACGGTGCGGGGCCTCCGGACGTCCGGCAAGGCGGCATCGTTCGCGGCCTCCGCGAGCGCAAGGGGGCGCGAAGCGCGCTTCGGAGGGACGTCATTCGATCTCGACCATCGCGAACGCGGTACCGTCCGACAGGATCTCCCTCGCCGCCCGCGTGCGGCCGTCGGCCCAGACGAGCATCCCGCGTCCCGCATCCCACTGGATGCCCCGGATCAGCAGCAGCACGACCTGGTCGCCCGGGCGCAGTTGTTCGGGCGATGGAAGCGAGGGTCGGTGCGCGGGCCCGTAGTAGACGTTCTCCGGGTACAGGAACCAGCCGACGCGGGTGCGCAGGTGCGCGTTGTCTGATAGCACGAGGATGCGCCCGCCGTGCGCACGCTTCGCGTCGCGGATCTTCCGCGCGACGTCGAAGATCGGGGCGTCGCTGTCGGCTTCGCGCTGCTCGTCGAGCGACTTGCCGGCGAACTGCGCGACGGTCGCCGCGTGCTGGCGCCACAGGATCGTCTGCCAACGCAGGTCGACGAGCATCCATCCCGCGAGGAACAGCGCCGCGACCGCCCACGTCGGCACCGGCAGGCGGCGCTTCCGCGCCCGGACGATCAGGAACGCGATGCCCAGCGCGACCCCTCCCGCCACGACCGGGAGGACCGGTGCGACGTGACGCGCCTCGCTTCCGAGTTGCGTGATCGCTCTCCGTCCGTCCGAACGCGGCCATTCGAGCCATTGCCGGACGATGTCGCCCAGCGTGACGTCCCACGCGTTCGAGCGCACCGAGAAGCCGGCGATCGAGATCGGGACCGGAAGTGCGCCCCGGACGGCGAGTGCGACGCCCTGGATCGAGCCCGACCACTCCGGGTTGCGCGAGAGGTCGATCGTGGCAGGGCCGCTGGACCAGTCGATCGGCGCGGTGAACGTGCGCCCCCGCCCGTCGCGGGTCCGCCAGACCATAACGAACTCGGTCCCGCGCGCCGCCGTCGGACCGATGTGCCACGTCACGCGCGTGTAGTCGTCCGCGTCGAACGCCGCCACGGGCGCCACGATCAGCCCCACGCCGTCCGCGCCGAGCGTTTCCAGCACGATCGCCTGCCCGTCGACGCGGGCACGGCCCTTGGCTGCCTGCATGGCCTTGCCCGCCACGTCGATCGACGGCGGGGTTCCGTGCAGGCGCGGCCCCGCCTTGAGCGTCACCGCGACCGCGAGGGCGACGACGAGCGAGCCGGCGAAGAGCGCGGCGACGCCCGCCCATCGTCCGCGGGACGGCGTTGCGTCGGGTGCGGTGGCGATGCTCAAGCGCTGGAAGGGGTCGGGAGGACGCTGCCGGGCGAGACTACCATCGCAACCCGGCGCTCGTCATTCGCCCGGTTCGCGTCCGGGACCGGCAGCACCCCGGCGGGCGGCCGGCGGCGGCGCCGATATACTGCGCGTCGTCGCACGCTCCCATGCCTACCTCCCCGACACGAGCCGTCATCATCGGCGCGGGCCCCGCGGGGCTCACCGCGGCGCTCGAACTGCTTCGGAACACCGGCGTCGTGCCGGTCGTCGTCGAGGCGACCGAAACGGTGGGAGGCCTCTCGCGCACCGTGAACTACCGCGGCTTCCGCATGGACCTGGGCGGCCACCGGTTCTTCTCGCGTTCGGACTGGGTGATGGACTGGTGGCAGGAGATCCTGCCGATCGATCCGGCCGCTTCGGGCGAAGGCGAGCGCATACGGCTCGCCTACCGCGCGCGACACCGCGAACTCGACGTCGCCGGGGCAAGTGCCGCCGGCGCGACCGATCCCGACCGCATGATGCTGGTGCGCAACCGGCTGTCGCGGATCTACCACCGCCGGCGCTTCTTCGACTATCCGATCCGGCTCGACGTCCGCACGATCCTGAACCTCGGGGTCTTCCGGTCGGTCCGCGCGGGCCTGAGCTACCTCGCCGCGCAGGCGTTCCCGCGCCGCCCCGAGCGCAACCTCGAGGACTTCCTCGTCAACCGCTTCGGACGGCAGCTCTACGAGACGTTCTTCAAGTCGTACACCGAGAAGGTCTGGGGCGTCCCCTGCACCGGGATCAGCGCCGCGTGGGGCGCGCAGCGCATCAAGGGACTCTCGCTCACGCGCGCCGTCCTCCACGCCGTGAGTCGCGCGCTGGGTTTCGCGCCGAAGACCGCGCACACGAGCCTGATCGAGCGTTTCCTCTATCCGAAGTTCGGCCCCGGGCAGCTCTGGGAGGAGGTCGCGCGGAAGGTGCGCGAGGGCGGCGGCTCGATCGAGATGCAGCGGCGCGTCGAGCGCGTCGAGGTCTCCGGCGGCCGGGTCGTCGCCGTCGACGTGCGCGCCGGCGAATCGGGCGAGGTCCGGACGATGCGCTGCGACTACGCGATCTCGACGATGCCGGTGAAGGACCTCGTCGAGTGCATGGACCCTCCGGCCCCCCCGGAGGTGCGCGAGATCGCACGCCGCCTGCCGTACCGGGACTTCATCGTCGTCGGCCTGATCGCGCGCAAGACGGCGATCGGCGCGAACGGCGCCTCCGCTGCGGGCGGGACGATGCCCCCCGACAACTGGATCTACATCCAGGAGCCGGACGTCCGGCTGGGCCGGTTGCAGATATTCAACAACTGGAGCCCCGGGCTCGTTCCGGATCCCGCGACCGTGTGGCTCGGGCTCGAGTACTTCTGCGCGGAGGGCGACGACCTGTGGTCGCAGACCGATGCCGGCCTGCTCGCGCTGGCGAAGCGCGAACTGCAGCAGATCGGCATCGTCTACGCCGCCGACGTGCTCGACGGCGTCGTCGTCCGCGTCCCGAAGGCGTACCCGGCGTACGTCGGCGCCTACGAGCAGTTCGGCGTCGTGCGCGACTGGCTCGACGCGATTCCGAACCTGTTCCTCGTCGGGCGCAACGGCATGCACCGCTACAACAACCAGGACCACTCGATGCTGACCGCGAAGGCGGCGGTCGACAACATCGCGTCGGGCCGGACCGACAAGTCGAACCTCTGGGACATCAACGTCGACGACGACTACCTCGAGGAGAAGTAGCGGGCGGTCGGGCGGGGCGGACCCGGCTTCCGCCGGACGGGGCCTCACCCCGGCGGCGCGATCGTCACCGGCATCGTGTTGTCCTTCGGCTTGCGGTCGATGAGCTTGTTGAACGGGTCGATGCCTGCGCGGGCGGGCTTCCGGTCGACGACGAACACGAACGTCGTCGACTCGCGCACGATCCTGCGCTTCTCGACGAAGAGCGGATTCCCGTCGCCGTCGAGCGCGCCGACGTCGATCCAGCCGTCGACCGGCGCGTCGCTTTCGCGGCCGAGCTCGTCCGCCTTGAGCTTCTTCGCGAACACGTCGACGGTCACCTCGTAGCGCCCGTCCGGAAGCGCCTTCGCGTTCGCCGAGGTCGCGCGGTTGTCGTAGAGCGTGATCGACTCGAAGAGATCGTCGATCGTGCCCGCGAGCTGCGGCGGCGTGACGGCGCGCACGTGCTTCAGGAAGTCCAGCGTCGTCGGGTACGGCGGGCCCTTGAACGCCCACTCGTCGCGAAACGCGCGGATGGCGCGGTTGAGCGTCGCCTCGCCGAGGTAATCCTGCAGCGCGTACATCACCAGGCTGCCCTTCCGGTAGTGGATGTAGTCCTGGTTCTCGACGCGCGCGAGCGGAAGCTCCTTCTTCTGCTCGGTGCTGCGGCCGATCAGGTAGCGCTCGAGCTCGTAGCGGAGGAAGCGCTGCATCCGCGCCTCGCCGACCCTGCGCTTCATCACCATCAGCGCCGAGTATTGCGCGAGCGACTCGACCAGCATCGTCTCGCCCTGCACGTTCGCGCCGATCACCTGGTGAGCCCACCACTGGTGCGCGAGCTCGTGCGCGGTCACGTAGTACGGGTAGTCGATGTCCTCGGGGTCGTCGTCGCGCACGCGCGCGATGAAGCCGATCCCCTCCGAGTAGGGAATCGTGTTGGGGAACGACTGCGCGAACGTCTGGTAGCGCGGGAACTCGACGATGCGGAACTGGCGATGCTGGTAGGGCCCGAACGCGGCGCTGAAGTAATCGAGCCCGTCCTTCGTCGCGGCGATCATCCGGTCGACGTTGACCTCGTGGCCCGGGTGGTGCCAGACCTCGATCGCGACGTCGTTCCAGCGGTCGCGGCGCACCGCGTAGCGCCCCGACTGGAACGCGTAGAAGTCGAGGATCGGCGCGTCCATCCGGTAGGCGAAATAGCGGCGCCCGCCTTCCGTCCACTCGCGCTCGAGGTAGCCGGGCGCGATCGCGAGCTGGCCCTCCTCGGTGCCGACGACCGCCTCGAACGTGACGAAGTCGGCGTCGGTCGTGATGCCGTTCTGCATGCGGCCCACGGGGTCGTCGCGAACGCGCATCCGTTCCTTGGGCGCCAGGCCGAACTTCCTGCGGTCGCGGTCGGTCGCGAGCTCGGCGCGGTCCTGGTAGCCGATCACCGGGAGCACCGACTGCCCGTTGACGAAGCTTCCGTTCGCGACGACGTCGGTGTACGCGCCGGCGTTGCGGAAGCCGTACTGCGCGACCTCGAGGTCGAAGCGGAGATCGGTGGTCGCGCCCGGCGCGAGCGGCGTCGCGAGCCGGTAGCTCCGCACGCCGATCGCCATGTCGTCGACCGCGAGCGTCGCCGGGACGCCGAACGCGAGCTCGCGGACCTTCAGCGTCTCGCCGGCGAGGAAGCCCAGGTGCACGACCTCCACCGGCGCGCCCGAGCGATTCTCGAGCCCGTAGGTGCCGCGCATCCGTACGCGCTGCTCGGACGGGAAGAGATCGACGGCGAGCCTGACGCCCGTGATCTTCGGCTGCGGGTCGCCCGCGGTCGCCTTGTACTTCTTCTCGTAGTCGGCCTGGCGTCGCTCGAGGTCGTGGGTCGTCCGGTAGGGGTTCAGCACGTTCGTGTTCCAGTACACCCAGGCGCCGGCCGAGACCATCGCGACGGCTCCCAGCGCCGCGAGCGAGGCGACAGGCCGCGTGAACCGCCGGCCGGCGATCGCGAGGCGACCGCGAAGGTCGGTCGTCGTGCCGCGCACCCACGCGAGATAGCCCGCGATCGCCAGCAGGATCGCCGCGGCACCCCAATACGCCTGCAGCGAGCGGAAGCGGGGCGGATAGGGGCCGAAGCCGTTCATGTCCGACAGCACGTAGCCGCCGGTGAAGCCGAGCTTGTAGAGCACGTGCTGCAATCCGACCAGGTCCATCGTGCCGATCGCGATGAAGTAGACGATCATCACGAAGTGGCCGAGGTACTTCTGGTTGACGACCGAGTGCACGGCGAGCGCCAGCACGCAGACGAGCCAGTAGTCGACGAGCTCGACGCCGAACAGTGCGTTCAGGTAGAGCCCCGGCTCGTAGTTCGTGTAGCCCTTCGCCGTCTGGACGCCCATGCCCGCGAGCATCAGGACCGCCTGCAGCGCGACGGGCACGAGCATCAGCGCGACGAGCTTGGCCGCGAAGGGCAGCCACGTCGGGATCGGCAGTGCGTCGTGGATCTGGTCCAGCCGGCTCTCCCGCTCGCGCCAGGCGAGCTCGCCGGCGTAGAACGCGATGATCGCGACCATGAAGATGCCGAAGCTTCCCGAGACGAGCTCGATCATCTGCCAGGTGACGGGCCAGGTCGGCGTGCCGAAGATGCTGCCCGCGGTCGTGCTGGCCGTCACGAAGAACAGGATGCCGGCGAGCGCGATCACGCCGAAGTGGACGTTCTTCACGGTCTCGCGGAAGTAGAGCCAGCTCATCCGAGGCAGCAGGCGCCACGGCCTGACGGCGGCGGGCGTCGAAGCCGCCGCGCGCGCCGCCGGAATCGGGGCATCGTCCCGGTCGTCCGGCGCTCGGCGCCTGCCGCCGACCTGCGGCTGCGCGAACCGGTAGCGCCAGAACGTGAAACCGACGACGACGGCGGCCAGCGCGAGCCACAGCGCCCGATTGGCGAGGAGCAGCCCCTCGAACGGCACGAGGCGTTCGTTGCGCTCGGCGATCGACCAGTACTCGGTCAGCCGCGACATCGCGACGCCGCCGAACGGGTCGATCATCGACGCGAGCGTCTTGTTCTCGAGCTTGCGGACGAGCCCGTTGGCGGCCAGGTAGCCGACGAGCAGCACGACGCTGCCGACGTAGACCGGCAGCATCCGGCGCGCGAGCGCCCCGATGCACAGGAACAGTCCGCCCAGCACGACGATGTTCGGCAGCAGGATCGTGAAGTACGGGACGAGGTAGGGCGCGAGGCGTACCGGACCGACGCGGTCCGGGTCGACGCCCGGCCACGCGAGGCCCGCGAGGCCGCCGAGCGCGATCGACGAAAGGATCACGAGCAGCACGACGGTGGCGCCCGCGAACCGTCCGCCGAGGTAGGCGAGCTTGCCGATCGGCGCGGTGTGGAAGAACGGCTCGGTCCGGTGCTCGGCATCCTGCTGGATCGCGCGGCCCATGACCGCGCCGATCACCGTGAGCGCGGCCATGCCGAGGAACACGATCGTCTGCGCGATCGCGAACGGCGAGTTGACCCACACCTTGCCGCTGCCGAACGAGATGATCGCGCCCTCGATCGCGCCGCCGGCGGCGGCGACCCACAGCGCCGCGAGCGCGAAGAAGATCGCGAAGTAGACCCAGGTCGACAGGCGTTTCAACCGCATCCGGACCTCGAACGCGGCGATGGCGACGAACGCTCCCATCACGCGGCGATCCGCTCGGGCGCGTGGGGCGAGGGTGCGTCGGGATGGCGGCCCGCGATCGCGGAGAAGTAGACGTCCTCGAGCGTCGCCTCGACGGGCGCGAAGCCGGGCCCGGGCGCGGACTCGCCGGTCACGTGAACGAGCGTGCGGCCGGCCAGCAGGCGCGTCGAGATGACCGGGTAAGCGGCACGCGCCGCGTCGAGCTCGCCGCGCGCGATCGCCTTCTCCCAGACGCGCCCCTCGATCGAGCGCACGAGCGCCGCGGGCTCGCCCGCGAGCAGCACGCGGCCACGATGGATGATCGCCATGCGCGCGCACAGGTCGGAGACGTCGGACACGATGTGCGTCGACAGGATGACGATCACGCTCTCGCCGATGTCCGCGAGCAGGTTATGGAAGCGGACGCGCTCCTCGGGGTCGAGGCCCGCGGTCGGCTCGTCGACGATCACGAGCCGCGGATCGCCGAGGAGCGCCTGCGCGATCCCGAAGCGCTGGCGCATGCCGCCCGAGTAGGCGCCGAGCGCCTTCCTGCGCACGTCCCACAGGTTGACCTGCTTCAGCAGCGCGTCGACGGTGTCGCGCCGCACGCCGCGCTCCGACAGGCCCTTGAGCCGCGCGAGGTGGTCGAGCATGTCGGCAGCGGAAACCTTCGGATAGACGCCGAAGTCCTGGGGCAGGTAGCCGAGGATGCGTCGGACGCCGTCCTTGTCGCGCAGAACGTCGAGTTCGCCCAGACGCGCGGTGCCCGCGTCGGCATCCTGCAGCGTCGCGAGCGTGCGCATCAGCGTCGACTTGCCGGCGCCGTTGGGACCGAGCAGCCCGAACATCCCGGCGGGAATCGTGAGCGACACCCCGTCGAGCGCGCGTGCGCCGTTCGGGTAGGTCTTCGACAGTCCGGCGATCTCGAGCGTTGCGGGCATCGGGCGGGGCTCCGGGGAACGAAGGCGCCGATTGTGGGGGCGCCGACGCGGCCACGCCAGCCGGGCGGCGACCGGGCACCGCGGGCTGCGACGAAAGGGCGGAGAAGCGTTACGGGATGCGGCGCAGGCCCGGGTCGGCGTTCGCTGCCTC
>CALDKM010000358.1:0-4207 GCA_937898875.1 uncultured Pseudomonadota bacterium
GTTCAGGCTGGGCGACCGCGAGCTGCTCGCGGCGTTGCACCGCGTGCTCGGCGGGACGCTGTCCGAGATCGGCGGCCACGTCGCGGGCGTCGCGACACTCGAGCGAGCGTTCGGCTACGCGCTCGAGAGCGGCGTGCCGCAGGCGATCTGCGAGTGCGCGAACTCGCTCGGTGGAGCGATCTACGCCTCCTGCCGCGGCGCGGATCCCGACACCCGGTCCGATGCCCTCGCCAATGCCGAGGCGATGATCCGCACGTCGCTCGACGTGGCGAACGAGGAGGGCGACCTTCCCGCGATCGCCGCGGCGGAGTCGAGCCTGGGATCGGTGATCATCGAGCGCGGAGACTGGGTCGAGGGGCGGCTGTGGGCGGCGCGCGCCCTCGAGAAGACGCGGGCGTCGGGGGACCTGCTGTCCGAGGGCGAGGCGCTGGCGAGCCTCGCCGAGTGCGATCGCGAGCTCGGGGCGCTCGACGCGGCGCTCGCGTCGCTCGAACAAGCGTACGCGATCGCCGCCACGCAGCAGGCGAAGCCGCTCCTGCGCCGGGTCCACCTGCAGATTTCCCAGACGCTCGAGCGCGCCGGACGCCACGCCGACGCGCTTTCGCACTACAAGCGCCACCACGCGCTCGAGCGCGAGATCGCCGCCGACATCGCCGAGCAGCGTGCGCGCATGTCGGGCCTGCGCCTCGACCGGGAGCGCGCCCGCCGCGAGGCGGACCAGTTCCGCGCCGAAACCCGCGAGCTGACCGACGCGGTGGAGCGCGACGCGCTCACCGGCATCGGCAACCGGCGGGCGCTCGACCGCGCGCTGGGCGCGCTGCTCTCGCAGGGTGCCGCACGCTGCACGCTCGCCCTGGTCGACTGCGACCACTTCAAGGCGGTGAACGATCGGGCGTCGCACCTCGCGGGCGACCGGGTCCTGCAGCGCATCGCGAAGGTGCTGACGCAGGCGTCGCGCAAGAGCGACCTCGCCGCGCGCTTCGGGGGCGACGAGTTCGCGGTCGTCTTCGCCGATGCCGGCGGCGAAGAGGCCGCGAACGTGTGCGAGCGCATACGCGCGGCGGTCGAGCATCATGGGGACGACGGCGCCCCGGCCGTCACCGTCAGCATCGGCGTCGCCGCAGCGGCCCCGGGCGACACCGTCGAGGCGCTCATCGGCCGCGCGGACGCGGCGCTCTACCGTGCGAAGGCGGAAGGACGCAACCGCGTGGCGGCGCAATGAGGTCCCCCCGAGGGAGCGCGGCGGCCTCGGGGCGGCGGGCGGGGCCCGGCTAGGCCGCCTTTTCCGCCCGTTGCGCGCCGATGCGGTCGAGCGCGGCCGACACGGCGCGGTCGACGAGCGGCACCGGCTCCATCACGAGCGCGGCGCGGCCGTTCGTGATCTCCCACGCGAGCTCCTCGGGCGAGTAGACGAACGCGCGCGACCGCAGGCGGCTCGTGAAGACGTAGCGCGTGCGCATCGGCGAGATCCAGTGCAGCCGCGCGTTCGTCCGGCCCTCGTCGGTATCGAACGCGAGCCAGGTCCCGAGCACCATGTCGTTCACGAAATCGTGCACGTTGCTCGCGGGCGGCAGGCCCGTGGCCGGCGGCGCGGCGGGCGGGGCGGCCTCCGCCGCCGCTTTCGCCGCCGCGGGCTTGATCGCCTCGATGTGCAGGCGATAGAGTTCGTCGAAGAACGGCTTCGTGCGCTCGGCTTCCACGCCCAGCGCCTTGCATCCGTTGCGCAGGCTCACGACGAGCCCGGGCACCAGCTTCGTCAGGCGCGCCTTCTGCGCCGTCCGCTCCTTCGCCGTGATGCTCCACAGCAGGTCGTCGACGGTTCTCAGGCCGCGAGTGAGCGCCTCGCTCGCCGCGCCGTCGCGCTTGCGCACGCTCGCGAGGTAGTCCGCCCAGACGGTCTCGGCGAACGAGCGCACCTCGAACGGGACCTCGATGCCGCCGAGCTTGTCGCGCAGCACTGCGCGCACGACGGAGCGGTCGGCCTCCTGCGACTCGTTCGCGAGCGCCGCGGCGACGTCGGTGCTGGCCGCGGACTCGGTGCTGCGCGCCTCCGACTCGATGAACGCGGTCAGCTTGCGGTCGGCCTGCGCGAACGCCGCGACGTCGATCTCGAAGCTGTAGCAGACGTCGTCGACGACGGTCGTCGCCGTCCGCTGGAACGCGTCGAAGTACCGCGCGTCGCCGGTCGCGCCGATCGCGGCCGACGCGAGGTGGTCGAGGAACTTCCGTGCCGGATGCCCGCGGTCCGAAAAGAACGTCCGGTCGAGGAGACCCACCTTGACGACCGGGACCTGGAGGCGCCCGAACAGCTCGCGCAGCGACTCGGGGATCGACGGGTCGCGGAACACGTAGTCGAACAGAAGCGCGATCACGTCCATCGTGATGCGGTCGGTCTCGTGCTCGAGCTGGTCGGCGATCGCGAGCCGGATGTACGGCACCAGGTTCTGCGGCACCGTCACGCCCGCGCCGTCCTCCGCCTTCGGTGCCGCCTGCGCGATCGCGGCCGGCAGGTCGAGGCGCTGCCACTGCGCGAGCATCCTGAACAGCGGCGAGTTCGTCCCGAGCGCCATCATCGGGTCGATGCTCGGCATGTCTCCCGGGGCGGCGGCGGGCGCGAGCGCCTCCGGCGGCATGCTCGAAGCGATCTTGGACAGCGCGGCGAGGCCGGCCATCACCTGCGGGGCAACGGCCAGCGCCGCGGGAGCGGGCTCGCTGCGCGGGGGAGCAGGGGCGTTGCCGGGCGGCTCCGCTGCCGGTCGCGGCGACGGCGGCCGGTCGACGAACCGGAGCGCGAGCGGGGCGTCCGGATCGGAGAACGTCGGCGGAATGACGATGTCGGTCGGCATCGGACCCGCTTCGCTCATCAGCCGGCTGAACGCCGGCAGCAGGTCGCGGTCGTCCGCCGGCCACAGGTCGCTCCTGGCACGGAGCGCCGCCTTGATGTCGGGCAGAACGTTGCGGTCGGCGAGGAAGCGGTTGACGCGGATGTAGACCTTGTTCGCCGAGGGCGTGATGTCGGCGACGAGCCGTTCCATCAGTGGTCGCCAGATCTTCGCGACCGGATAGATGGCGCGCGACGTGACGCCGAGCGCGTCGAGCAGGTACGCGGGCGAGAACGGGCTGTCGAGCTCGCCCGTCGCCCGCTCGCCGAGGAGTTCCGCCACGCGCAGCTCCAGCGCGTCGAGTTCGCGCCGCGTGAAGCGCACGAGGAACGACGTGGCGGCCGTCAGTGCGGCCTGCTTGTCGTGGTCGAAAGCGGTGAGCACGCGCAGCGAAGCGAGCGACGCGTCGAAGTCGGGCCGGCGACCCTTGCGGCGCTCGCCCGCGAGGCGACGATCGAAGAGTTCGGCGAGCACCGACTCGAACTTCTTCAGCCAGTCCGCGCGCTTGTCCTGGAACGCCTGCGCCTCGGCGCGCGACACGTAGTCGGAAAGTTCGAACAGATCGTTGGTCGTCTCGATCGACGTGCGCGCGAGATCCAGGAAGTCCGCGGCGTAGAGCGCGAAGGCCTGGCGCAGCAGCGCGTGTCCCTGGGCGGGCGGCTGCGCCGGCGCGCTGCTCGCGGACGAGGGGGAGGAAGGGGCGAGCGTCATCAAGAGAATCCACGCGCGCCGCGTCGAACGCCTGCGCGCCGTTCCCATTTTACGAGACTCCCGGGCCGCATGCCTCCCTGACGGACGGGCGGGACGGACGATCGTGCGCGCGGCGTCCGGCTGTGGTTGAATCGTGGCGCCCGCGCGGCCGACTCCGGCCGGCGGGGCTACACAGGGAGGGGCCGTGCCCGCGTCAACCTCGTCGAGTTCCCCGCCAGGCGCTGGCGGCGGCGGTTCGGCTCCCGTGCCGGCCTACGCCGCGGCGCCGAGGCGCGGCGGCCTGTTCGTCGCACTCGCGGGCATCGTCGCGCTCGCCGCGATCGTGGCGCTGGCCATCTTCGCAACCGGCGGGCGCGTGCCGGCGACCGAATCCCCGGGATCGACGCCGGGCGCCCGGGCCGACGACGCCCGGAAGGACCTCGAGGCGCGAAAGGCGGCGCTCGAGGAGGCGTCGCGCGAGGTGATGAAACCCGGCGTATCCGCACCGCCCGCGTCCCAGACCGATGCGGGGCCAGCGACCGGAGCAGAACCCGCGTCGGCGGTCCGGCCCGAAGCGACCGCGACCCCCGAGCCACCCCCCGGTTCGGGTGGCGGGGCGGCGGAAGCCCGGCGAG
>CALDKM010000359.1:0-7061 GCA_937898875.1 uncultured Pseudomonadota bacterium
CCCCCGCCGAGGACAGCGGCGCGGGCGACGGGGACCCGCCCAGCTGCGCGATCGTCGCCGCGATGCCTTGCGCGTCCTCGCTGCCCGACGGGACGACGGCGAGCAGCGCCTGCCAGTAGCGCACCGCCGCCTTGTCGTCGCCGCGCTCCATCGCCGCGGACGCCGCGAGCGCGAGCGACTTCGGGTGCGTCGGGTCGGCCGCGAGCGCCTGGCCGATGATCTCGGTGGGTTTGCCCGCGAGCTTGCGCCCCTGCGCCATCGCGAGCGCGTCCGCCCAGTCCGCCAGCGCGTCGGCGTTGCCGGGCATGCGCTTCACGGCCTCCGCGTAGGCGTCCGCCGACTCCTGGTAGCGCTGGAGCGCGGACCACGACCGGCCGAGCAGGAGCCAGCCCTGCGGGTCGGACGGGTCCGCCTTCATGCGTTGCGCGAGGCGCTCGACCATCGACAAGACCTCGGGCTCGGTCATGCGCTTGCGCGCGGCGCCCGCGTCGAGCGCCTGCGGGTTGCCGACCGCCAGGTAGGCGACGAGCGCGGCCGCGGGCACGATCGCGACGATCGCGATCGCGACGATCCACGGCGCCCGGCCGGCGTCCGCCGCGTCCGGTTGCGGCGTCGCGGAGAGTTCGGCGCCCAGGCGGGCGACGATCTCGGCCTCCGCGGCTGCGCGCTCTTCCTCGCCGATCGCGCCGGCGGCGAAGTCGGCGTCGAGCTGGCGTTTCTGGTCGCGGTAGACCGCGGCCGCGGCGTCGTCGGGGGCCGGGCCTTCGCGCCGTGCCCGCGTACGCAGGAGCGGCACGACGAGCGCGGCGAGCGTCGCGAGGACGAGGGCGAGCGCAAGCGCCCAGAAGGTCGTGCTGGTCGGCATGGATAGGGCGCGGCGGCGGGTCCGTTGCGCCACCCTGGTGCGGAGCCCGGATTATAGGCGGGTTGCCCCGTGCGCCGCCGCTCGCCTGTAAATCGCCTGCGCGCTACACTGGCCGCGACCTCCGCCCCCTCGCGCGCGACGCCCGCGCCCCTCCCGACATGTCCGACCAGAAGACATCGATAGAGCTCGCCTCGCTCGAATACCACCGGCTCCCCACGCCGGGCAAGATATCGATCGAGCCGACCAAGCAGCTGTCCAACCAGCGCGACCTCGCGCTCGCCTACTCGCCGGGTGTCGCCGCAGCGTGCATGGAGATCGTCCGCGATCCCACCGAGGCGCGGAACCTCACGTCGCGCGGCAACCTGATCGGCGTCGTCACCAACGGCACCGCGGTGCTAGGGCTGGGGGCCATCGGCCCGCTCGCCGGCAAGCCGGTGATGGAAGGCAAGGCGGTGCTGTTCAAGAAGTTCGCCGGCATCGACTGCTTCGACATCGAGCTCGACGAGCGCGACCCCGACAAGCTCGTCGACATGATCTGCGCGCTCGAGCCCACGTTCGGCGGCATCAACCTCGAGGACATCAAGTCGCCCGAGTGCTTCTACATCGAGCGCAAGTGCCGCGAGCGCATGAAGATTCCGGTCTTCCACGACGACCAGCACGGCACGGCGATCATCGTCGGCGCCGCGGTGACCAACGGGCTGCGCGTCGTCGGCAAGTCGTTCGCGGACGTCAAGCTCGTGTGCTCGGGCGCCGGCGCCGCCGCGCTGTCCTGCCTCGACCTTCTCGTGTCGCTCGGCGTGAAGCGCGAGAACGTCTGGGTGGCGGACATCAAGGGCGTCGTCTGGGCCGGGCGCACCGAGGAGATGGACGACAACAAGGCGCGCTACGCGCAGGCGACCGACAAGCGCACGCTGAAGGAGATCCTGCCCGGCGCCGACGTCTTCCTCGGCCTCTCGGCGGGCAAGGTGCTCAAGCCCGAGTGGCTGCCGTCGATGGCCGACCGGCCGCTCATCCTCGCGCTCGCGAACCCCGAGCCCGAGATCCTGCCCGAGCTCGCGAAGGCGGCGCGTCCCGACGCGGTGATCGCGACCGGCCGCTCGGACTTCCCGAACCAGGTCAACAACGTCCTGTGCTTCCCGTTCATCTTCCGCGGCGCGCTCGACGTCGGCGCGACGACGATCAACGAGCCGATGAAGCTCGCGGCGGTGCGCGCGATCGCCGACCTCGCGATGGCCGAGCAGTCGGAGGTGGTGGCGCACGCCTACAACCTCGAGAACATCCGCTTCGGCCCCGAGTACCTGATCCCGAAGCCCTTCGACCCGAGGCTGATCGTCCGGATCGCGCCCGCGGTCGCGAAGGCCGCGATGGATTCCGGCGTCGCGTCGCGCCCGATCGCCGACTTCGATGCCTACGCGAGCAGGCTGACCCAGTTCGTCTACCACTCGGGCCTGCTGATGAAGCCGATCTTCGCGGCGGCCAAGCTCGCGCCGCGCCGGATCGTCTACGCGGAGGGCGAGGACGAGCGCGTGCTGCGCGCCGTGCAGGTCGTCGTCGACGAAGGACTCGCGCGCCCGATCCTCGTCGGCCGCCCGACGGTGCTGAAGCAGCGCATCGAGCGCTTCGGCCTGAGGCTCGAGCCGGGCAAGGACTTCGACGTCATCAACCCCGAGTTCGACGAGCGCTACCGCGCGTACTGGCAGGAGTACTACCGGATCACCGAGCGCAAGGGCGTCTCGCAGGCGTACGCGAAGATCGAGATGCGGCGCCGCCTCACGCTGATCGGCGCGATGATGATCCACATGGGCGACGCCGACGGCATGCTGTGCGGGACGTTCGGCACCCACGCGCTGCACCGGCACTACATCGACCAGGTGATCGGGCTCAAGCCCGGCGCGAAGACGTACGCCGCGATGAACGCGGTCATGATGACCAAGCGAACGGTGTTCATCGCCGACACCTACGTCAACGCCGACCCGACGGCCGAGCAGATCGCCGAGATCGCGCTGCTCGCCGCCGACGAGATCCGGCGTTTCGGCATCGTCCCGAAGGCGGCGCTGCTCTCGCACTCGAACTTCGGCACGAGCGATCATCCGTCGGCCGCCAAGATGCGCGAGGCGCTCGCGCTCGTGAACGCGGCGGATCCCGACCTCGAGATCGACGGCGAGATGCACGGCGACGCGGCGCTCTCCGAGGAGGTGCGGATGGGCGCGTTCCCGAACTCGCGCCTCAAGGGCGAGGCGAACCTGCTCGTGATGCCGACGGTGGACGCCGCGAACATCTCGTTCAACCTGCTCAAGGTGTCGTCCGGCGGAGGGGTCACGCTGGGACCGATCCTGCTCGGCGTCGCGAAGCCGGTGAACATCCTCACGCCTTCGGCGACCGTGCGGCGGATCGTCAACATGACCGCGCTCACCGTCGTCGACGCGAACGTGCAGCGCCAGCAGGCGCTGCTCTGACGGCGTGCGTTGCTGCGCCGCGGCAGCGCTGGCACGCGATTCGCTGAAGGACCCCGGGGCAGGCGCCCGCGAGCCTCGCGCGGGCCCGTTTTGCGCCGGGCTGGTGCACAATGCGCGGCATCGGGCGCCGTTGCGGTGCAGATACGACCAGGAGAGGGGACGATGATGCAGGGGGGATCGGCAATGCGGCGCGTGCTCGCCGCCGCGCTGTTCGCGTTCGCCGCCGGCGGGATTCCGGGGGCCGCGTCCGCGCAGGACACCAAGATCAAGTTCCAGCTCGACTGGCGCTTCGAGGGGAACGCCGCGCCGTTCCTGCTCGCCAAGGGGAAGGGCTATTTCGCGCAGGAGAAGCTCGACGTCGAGATCGACGCGGGCAGCGGCTCGGGCAACGCGGTGAATCGCGTCGCGTCGGGCGCCTACCAGATGGGCTTCGCCGATCTCGCCGCGCTGATCGAGTTCGTCGGCAACAACCCGACGGCGCCGAACAAGCCGGTCGCGGTCATGATGATCTACGACGCGACGCCCGCCGCGGTCTTCTCGCTCAAGAAGACCGGCATCAAGTCGCCCGCGGACCTGCAGGGCAGGAAGATGGGCGCGCCGCTGTTCGACGCCGGACGCCGCGCGTTCCCGATCTTCGTGAAGGCCAACAAGCTCGACGCGTCGAAGATCGCGTGGACCGCGATGGACCCGCCGCTGCGCGAGACGATGCTGCTGCGAGGGGACGTCGACGCGATCACCGGGTTCTACTTCACGAGCCTGCTCAACCTGAACCGGGGCGGCGCGAAGGACGAGGACATCGACGTGATGCTCTACCCGCAGCACGGCGTCGACCTCTACAGCAACGCGATCATCGTCTCCGAGCCGTTCCTCAAGGAGAAGCCCGAGGCGGTGCGCGGGTTCCTGCGCGCGATGGCGAAGGGGCTGCGCGACGTCCTCGCCGATCCCGACGCTTCGATCCGCTTCGTCAAGGAACGCGACGCGCTGATCGACGAGGCGCTCGAGAAGCGCCGGATGAGGCTCGCGATCTCGAGCGCGATCGCCACGCCGACGGCGAAGGCCGACGGCATCGGCGACGTGCGTCCGCAGCGGCTCGCCGACATGGTGACGCAGGTCTCGTCCGCCTTCGAGCTCAAGAACCCGGTCAAGCCCGAGCAGGTGTGGAACGGCAGCTACCTGCCGCCGAAGGCCGACCGGATGGTCTTCCCGAAGTAGGGGCGCCGGGCCGGACGCCGCCCGCAGGGGTGCGGCGTCCGCCGGGAGGGAACACCGCGTGACCGCAGCCGCAGCGGCGACCGGAGTCGTCGCGAAGCCGTTCGTCGATTTCCGCAACGTCTGGCTCGCCTACGAGGGCCAGGACGCGTTCGCGGTCGAGGACCTCACGCTGTCGATCGCGGCAGGCGAGTTCGTCGCGATCGTCGGGCCGTCCGGCTGCGGCAAGAGCACGTTCATGAAGCTCGCGACCGGGCTGAAGCCCCCGACGCGCGGCGAGGTCGACGTCGAGGGCGTGCGCGTGACGCGGACGCTCAAGATCGCCGGCATGGCGTTCCAGGCGCCCACGCTGCTGCCGTGGCGCACGACGCTCGACAACGTGCTGCTGCCGCTCGAGATCGTCGAGCCCTACCGCTCGACGTTCAAGCGCGACCGCAACGCCTACGCGGAGCGCGCGAAGGCGCTCCTCGCCACCGTCGGGCTCGCCGGCTACGAGGACAAGTACCCGTGGCAGCTGTCGGGCGGCATGCAGCAGCGCGCGTCGATCTGCCGCGCGCTCGTCCACCAGCCGAAGATGCTGCTGCTCGACGAGCCGTTCGGCGCGCTCGACGCGTTCACGCGCGAGGAGCTTTGGTGCGTGCTGCGCGACCTGTGGGCGGCGCAGCGCTTCACGGTGATCCTCGTCACGCACGACCTGCGCGAGGCGGTGTTCCTCGCCGACACCGTCTACGTGATGAGCAAGCGACCCGGCCGCATCATCGGCAGGCGCGAGATCGACCTGCCGAGGCCGCGCGACCTCGAGATCACCTACACCGACCACTTCACCGACCTCGTGCACGACATGCGCGAGCGGATCGGCATGGTCCGGAAGGGGGCGTGATGATCCCCCCGAAGCGGCCTGCGGCCGCCTCCCCCCGAGGGGGCGGGAGGATCCCCCCGACGCGGCCTGTGGCCGCCTCCCCCCGGGGGGGCGGGAGGATCCCCCCGACGCGGCCTGCGGCCGCCTCCCCCCGAGGGGGCGTGATGGTCCCCCCGAAGCGGCCTGCGGCCGCCTCCCCCCGAGGGGGCGTGATGGTCCCCCCGACGCGGCCTGCGGCCGCCTCCCCCCGAGGGGGCGCGTGCGCCCGGGGCGGCCCTTCGCGCGCTGTGGCTGGCGGAGCACCGTGATGACGCAGGCGCGGCGCCGGGCGCTGGAGAAATGGGCGCCGTGGATCCTGTCGGCGGCGATCCTCGTCGTCTGGCAGTTCGTCTGCTGGGCGTTCGACATCTCGGATTTCATCTTCCCGTCGCCGGTGCAGATCGTGCGCGCGCTCGTCGAGCACGCCGGCGCGATCGCCGGCCACGCGTGGAAGACGCTGTGGACGACGATGGCCGGCTTCGCGATCGGCGTCGCGGTGGGCGTGCTGCTCGGCGTGATCGTCGGCAGCTCGCGCTTCATCTACAACGCGCTCTATCCGCTGCTCGTCGCGTTCAACAGCATCCCGAAGTCGGCGTTCGTGCCGATCCTCGTCGTCTGGTTCGGCATCGGCACGGTGCCGGCGATCCTCACGGCGTTCCTCATCTGCTTCTTCCCGATCGTCGTCAACGTCGCGACGGGTCTCGCGACGCTCGAGCCCGAGCTCGAGGACGTGCTCCGCGCGCTCGGCGCGACGCGCTACGACGTGCTGACCAAGGTCGGGCTGCCGCGCTCGCTGCCGTTCTTCTTCGCGTCGCTCAAGGTCGCGATCACGCTCGCGTTCGTCGGCACGGTCGTGTCGGAGACCGTCGCGTCGAACGACGGGATCGGCTACCTGATGATGGCCGCCGGGTCGTCGATGCGCATGCCGCTCGTGTTCGCGGGGCTGTTCGTCATCGGCGCGATGGCGATGGTGATGTACGTGTTCTTCGCGCTGCTCGAGCGCCGGATGACCGGCTGGGCGCACCGGGGGCAGGCGGCGGCGGGATGACCGGCCGCGCGGGCGGCCCGGCCGGAAGCCGGCCGGTGGACCTCGCGGGGCGCGTGACGGACAATCCCGGAAAGTCGGGGCGGCGCTGCGCTTCCGCTGTCGCGGGACGCGCGGCCGCGTGCCACCCCACGGAGAGGTCGTCATGAGGTCCGCATCGGACAACGCGGCGATTCGCCGCCTCGCCGCCGCATCGTTCTTCGCCCTTGCCGCGAGCGCCCATGCCGCGCACGGCGAGCTCGCCGGCCTGGGCAACGGCAGGTTCGCCGCCTTCGGCGACGGCATCATCCACGTGACCGCGTGGTCCGCTCCGCTGCTCGCGGCGGTGGCCGTCGGCCTGTGGTGCATGGCGTTTCCGTGGCGCCGCGCGTGGCTGCTGCCGGTCGCGTTCGCCGCCGCGGTGGCCGGCGGCGCGTATCAGGGGGCGGGCGCATCGCTGACGCCCGCGCTCGGGACGCTGGTCGTCGCGACGGTGATCCTGCTCGGGATGCTGGTCTACGGCTCGCGCATCCTGCCGATGGTCGTCGCGCTGGCGATCGTCGTCGCGTTCGGCGCCGTCCACGGCTACTCGCACGGCGCGCAGGCCGG
>CALDKM010000360.1:0-4208 GCA_937898875.1 uncultured Pseudomonadota bacterium
CAGCGTGAGCGGCCCGGGCCAGAACGCGCGAGCGAGCGCGCGGGCGCCGCCGGGCACGTCGCGGGCCCACGCATCGAGGTGCGACGCGTCCGCGAGGTGGACGATCAGCGGATGGTCGGACGGGCGTCCCTTGGCCTCGAACACCGCGCGCACGGCGACCGGATTCGCGGCGTCGGCCCCGAGCCCGTAGACGGTCTCGGTCGGGAAGGCGACGAGCGCCCCGGCGCGCAGCGCGTCGGCGGCGCGGTCGATCGCGGCGGCGTCCGCCCTGACCACGTTTGCGTTCATGAAAATGTGCCGGCGAGCCTCGGTGGGCCGACTCCGCGGGTTTGCTAGAATCGGGCGCTTTGCCGCACGCCTGCCCGGGCGGGGCGGTCGCAATCCACGAGAGGGGCCATGAGCGAATTCCTGTTCACGTCGGAGTCGGTGTCGGAAGGTCACCCGGACAAGGTCGCGGACCAGATCTCCGACGCGGTGCTCGACGCGATTCTAGAGCAAGACCCCACGGCCCGCGTGGCCGCCGAAACACTGGTCTCGACGGGCCTCGTCGTGATGGCCGGCGAGATCACGACCACGGCGACCGTCGACTTCGGCAACGTCGCGCGCGAGACGATCCGCCACATCGGCTACAACGATCCGGCGCTGCGCTTCGACGCCGACAGCTGCGCGGTGATGGTCTGCTACGGCAAGCAGTCGCCGGACATCAAGCGCGGCGTCGACCAGGCATCCGACGACTACCTGAACCAGGGCGCCGGCGACCAGGGCATGATGTTCGGCTACGCCTGCGACGAGACGCCGGCGCTGATGCCGTTTCCGATCTACTACGCGCACCGACTCGTCCAGCGCCAGAGCGAAGTGCGCCGCGACGGTCGCCTGCGCTTCCTGCGGCCGGACGCGAAGTCGCAGGTCACCGTCCGCTACCACAACGGTCGGCCGGTCGCGATCGATACCGTCGTCCTGTCGACGCAGCATCACCCCGGCATGAACGAGAAGCAGGCCGAGCTCGCGGAGGCGGTGATCGAGGAGATCATCAAGCCGGTGCTGCCGAAGGACATGCTCTCGGGCACGCGCTACCTGGTCAATCCGACGGGCCGGTTCGAGATCGGCGGGCCGCACGGCGACTCCGGGCTCACGGGTCGCAAGATCATCGTCGACACCTACGGCGGTTCGGCGCCGCACGGCGGCGGCGCGTTCTCGGGCAAGGACCCGTCGAAGGTCGACCGCTCGGCCGCCTACGCGGCGCGCTACGTCGCGAAGAACATCGTCGCCGCCGGCCTCGCGCAGCAGTGCGAGGTGCAGCTCGCCTACGCGATCGGCGTCGCGAAGCCGATGAACGTGACCGTCTACACGGCGGGCACCGGCAGGATTCCCGACGCGAAGCTGAGCGAGATCGTGCAGCACGAGTTCGACCTGCGCCCGAAGGGCCTCATCCGCATGCTCGACCTCCTGCGCCCGATCTACCGCAAGACGGCGGCGTACGGGCATTTCGGCCGCGACGAGCCCGAGTTCACCTGGGAGCGCACCGATCGCGCGCAGGCGCTCAAGAGCGCCGCAGGCGTCTGACGATCCCGCCGATGCGCGCGGCGTTCGCCGTTCTTGCCGTCGCGGCCCTTGCCGGATGCGCGGCCGCGCCGACCGAGCCCGCGCGGCGCACGATCGTCGCGCCGGAGTTCGTGACGCTCGACGCGCAGGACGCGATCATCGAGTTGAAGCGCGGGGCGCGCGTGCACGTGCGCCTCGAGTCCGAAAGAGTCTCGGGGCGCCGCTGGCACGTCGCGCTCGTGGCCGGCAACGCGATCGCCCCCTACGGCAACCCGTGGTTCACGGCGAAGAACATCCGTGCGCTGCATGAGCCGGGAAACTGGATATTCGACTTCGACGCGGTCGCACCCGGGAAGGCGACGGTGACGTTCGATTACCGGAGCGACAAGGAGCCGGCGTCGGCCGCGGAGCGGACCGCGAAGTTCGATTTTGTCGTGCGCTGAACGCGCTTGAGTCGCGGCCGCGCCGGGCCGAGAATAGGCAACCTGTGCGACGCGACCGTGCGGCGTGCCCTGAGGAGTTTCCATGTTCCCCCTTCGTGCCCTGATCCTCGGTAGTGCCGCGCTGACGCTGGCCGGATGCGCGACGAGCCCCGCGACCGACTTCTGGAACCTCGCGCCGATCGTCCGCAACACGGATGCCTCGATCGACGGCCGCAGCGAGACCGTCAAGCGCGGCGACACGCTCGCCGTGCATCTCGAGACCGACCTCAAGCCCACCTATCGCTGGGAGTTGACGCGGCTCGCCGGCGCGTCGGTCGCGCAGATCGGGCTCCCCGACTACCAGCCCGCAGCGGCCGCTGGCGTCCCGCGCGGCGGGGCGGAGGCCTACGCCACGTTCCGGTTCCGTATGGTGCAGTCCGGCACGTCCAGCATCGAGCTCGCCTACCGCTCGTGGGAAGCCAACAGCGCGCCGGCGAAGACGGTGCGCTTCGAGATCGCCGTACCGTGATCCGCGGAGGCGGGCGCGGGCACATCGTGGGGGAATCGCCGCGCCATGGGCGAGACGATCGGCAAGCCGGGACGTAACCTCCTCTCCCACCGCCTGTCCGCGCGCTGCGGCGACGACACCTGGATCGGCGCGTGCGTGCGCGTCGTCGAGGCGGCGCGCCGCGAGGGGTCGGATGCCGTCGAGCGCACGCCCGACCACTATCTCGGCGCGGCGTGGGCGCCCGGCGCGCCGCGCTCGCGCTGGCCCGACGCGGTGGTCATCGGCTCGCCCGCCGCGGACAACGCGCTCGACCTCCTGCTGAACCACGTACCCGACGGCGCGAAGCTCTTCCTCGCCGACCTGGACGCGGTCGACGCCGCGCTCGCGGCGCGCATCCTGCTCGCCGCCGACCGCAACCTCGAGCCCTACCAGCGCGACGGCATCGCGACCTTCGTCGCGGCCGAGGAGGCGCGCGTCGCATCGCGCATCGCTGCGGGCTACACCGATCGCGACGAGGGATTCGAGCGCTTCCGCGCCCGCGTGCTCGACTTGTCCGGCGAGCGCGGGTAGCACGCCGATGTCGCTGTTCGATCCTTTCGCACTCCGCGGGCTCGCGCTCGCGAACCGAATCGTCGTCTCGCCGATGTGCCAGTACTCGGCGGACGAGGGACGCGCGGGCGACTGGCACCTGGCGCACTGGGCGCAGATGCTGCAGTCGGGGGCGGCGCTGTTCGTCGTCGAGGCGACCGCGGTGACGCGCGACGGACGCATCACCCACGGATGTCTCGGGCTCTACGACGATGCCTGTGAGCGAGCGTTTACTGACGTCGTCGCCCGCGCCCGGCGTCTCGCACCGTCGGCGCCGGTGGCCGTGCAGCTCGCCCACGCCGGGCGCAAGGGGTCGTCGGCCGCGCCATGGGACGGCGGTGCTCCGCTCTCGGGGCCGCTGGCCTGGCCGACGCTCGCGCCGTCGGCGGTCGCGTTCGATGCCGGCCACCCGGTGCCGCGCGCGCTGGACGCGAGCGGGCTCGCGGCGATCCGCGAGGCGTTCGCGGACGCCGCGCGCCGCGCCCATCGTGCCGGGATCGACGCGATCGAGGTCCACATGGCGCACGGGTACCTGCTCCACGAGTTCCTGTCGCCGCTCTCGAACGTCCGCGACGATGCGTACGGCGGCACGCGCGAGCGGCGCATGCGCTTCCCGCTCGAGGTGTTCGACGCCGTGCGCGAGGCGTTTCCTGCGGATCGCCCGGTCGGCGTGCGCGTATCGGCGACCGACTGGGTCGAAGGCGGGTGGGCGCTCGACGACACGATCGCGCTGGCACGCGAACTGGCCGCGCGCGGCTGCGACTTCGTCGACGTGTCGAGCGCGGGCATCTCGCCCGCGCAGCGCGTCGAGGCGAAGCCCGGGCTGCACGTGCCGTTCGCGCGCGCGATCCGCGAGGCGACCCGCGTGCCGACGATCGTCGTGGGCCTCGTCACCGAGCCCGTGCACGCGGACGCGATCGTGGCGAACGGCGATGCGGACCTCGTCGCGCTCGCGCGCGGCATGCTTTGGAATCCGCACTGGCCGTGGCATGCGGCGAAGGCCCTCGGCGCCAAGGTGGCCGTCCCGCACCAGTACCTGCGCGCCGCGCCGCGCTGGAAGTAGGGTCAGACCCTGCTTCACCGCAAACGCAGGAAGTAGGGTCAGACCCTCATTTCCCGGTCCATCGGCCACCGTCCCATGCACATCG
>CALDKM010000361.1:0-4095 GCA_937898875.1 uncultured Pseudomonadota bacterium
GCTCCCGCCGTTCCCGTGTCGCGTCGTACGTACGCAAGCGCGGCGGCAAGCTCCGCAGGCAGCTCGCCGCCCTCCGCCGCGTCCGCGGCGAACGCGCTGCCGTCGGGGCGGCGCACGAACCCGCGGCCGTCGGCTCCGGCGCACCAGCGCCACGTGCCGTCCGACGGAGCGAGGTCGGGCTCGGCCACGACACGGTCGATCGCGGGTCGCCGCGCGGCGAGCCATTCGACCGCCGCGCGATCGACGATGCGCGCGATCGTGGGGGAACCCGCCGTTGCAGGTGCGGTGACGGCGAGGAGCAGGGTGTCGGCCGGCGCGGCCAGCTGGTCCTCGAGCGCGAACGCCGCGGCCGCCGCGCGCCGGGCGTCGTTCATCGGCGGCAGGTCGAGCGCCACGATGCGAACGTCGCCGGCGCCGAGCACGGCCTCGATCCGATCGGTCGCCGGCCACGACGCCGCGGTCGACGTCCCGCGACCGACGATGCGTCCCTGCCCGTCGACGCGCCACCATGACGCGGGCGCGGACGGGTCGAAGGGCACGGGCAGGCGGACACGCAGCGTCGTCATCGCAGGGATTCTAGTCCAGCGTCAGTCGAGGACCTGCCAGGCCACCTCGGGCGAGCGACCGTCCACGCGCGAGACCAGCGCCTCGGCGCGAACGATCGCGTCCCCCTGCCGCGCGACGACGGTCACGAGGAAGTGGCGGCTGCCGACGGAGAGCCCGGTCGTGTCGGGGGCCGCGGTGCCGCGCGCCGCGCGCGAGCGGAAGTCCTGGATCGTCGCGTAGGGACGCTCGCGCCGCGCGGCGACGATCGCCGCGATCGCCTCGACGTCGAACGCGGGCAGCACGCTGGCGAGGACGTCCGCCGTCGCCGTGTTGACGTTGACGCCCGCGTCCGCGGGCAGCGCCGCGACGTCGGCGGCCACACGCGCGACGCCGGCAGCCGTGAAGCCGCGCACGGCGGCGAGCTCCCCCACTCGCGTCATCGGAGCGTTTGCGGCGACGCCGCGCTCGCGCTCGTAGGCCGCGTCTTCGGCGCCATGCTCGCGCGCAATCGCGTCCGGATCGATCCAGTCGGCGATCGCGTCGACGAGCCCGGGATCGAGGCCCCGGCGCTCGAACAGGCGCGCCAGGCGCTCGCGCGCCACCGCCGACCCCGCGTCGACGCCGGCGACGGCATTGACGTTGAGCCGGGCCTGCGCGTCCTCGATGCGGCCCTGCACGGTTCCGCCGTCGACGGGCGTCGGCGGGAGCGCGATGGCCCAAGGCTCGCCGAGGTGGTCCACCGGTCCGCGCGTCGCGTCGTCCTCGATCGTCTGCCGGGCCCACTGCACGCCGGCGGTCGCGAGGGACGCCGCGCGCGCGTGGTCCCGGCGGCCCTCGACGACCGCCAGCCAGCGCGCGGCGTCGACCGAGAGCGTCGTCGCGACGGCGGCGGCGATCGCAGCGATCAGGATCGCGACGACGAGCGCGGCGCCCCGCTGACGGCCGATGCTCATCTCAGCACGATGAACCGCTCGAGCCGCGCGCCGTCGGCGAGCGTGAACGCGACGACGAGCGCGCGCGGCAGGCCCTCGCTGCGCGCCGGCGGCCAGCGGTCGGTCCACTCGCCGTCGTCGTCGGCGTAGCGCACGTCGAGCCGGGCGATTCCGTCCGCGAGCGCGTACGCCACGGGCTCGGCGCCCGCGCCCCGATCGAGCCTCGGCCAGTAGAGCAGTTCGACGGTTCCGCCGTTGAACCGGTATCCCAGGCGCACGCCCTCGGCGCCGGCCCCGGCAGGATCGCCGCCGGCGCGCGTGAACGCGAACGCGGCCTGGCCGTTCGCATCGACGCTGCCGGTCCAGGCGTGCTCGCGTCCGCCGGGAACGCGCACGGCGCGCGGGACCGCGGCACGCACGTCGGCCTCGATGCGCGCGTAGAGCGCATCGAGCGTCTGCCACCGCCTCGCTTCCGAGGCGAGGCGTCCCTCGCCCTCGACGAGCGACGCGGTCGCGCGCCAGGCGAACGTCGCGAAGACGGCGAGCACCGCGAGCGCGACGAGGACCTCGACCAGCGTGAAGCCGGCGACGCGTGCGCGATTCATCGGCGGGGCGCGCCGGCGACGTAGCCGGTCAGGCGTGCGAGCACGTAGTCGGGGGCGGCGGCCTCCGCGACCTCGACGTCGATGCGCCGGAAGGCCGGGTTGGGCGTGGCGCCGACGGCTTCGCGCCAGACGAATGCCGTCCCGCCCTGCGAAGCGTCCCCGGATCGCCGCCCCGCGGGAGGCAGTTCGCGGGCGAACTCCGCGTCCGCGATCCGGTTCTGCGCGATCCACATCGCCAGCGTTCGCGCCTTGAGCGTTCCCGCGCCGTCGGCGGACTGCGCCAGCGCGCGCATGCCCGCCGCGAGCGCGACCGCGACGACCGCGAGCGCGACCAGGATCTCGACGAGCGTGAACCCGGATGTGCGCGGGTCTCTCACGGCTCGCGTGTTCCGACGAAGACGCGACCGAGCGGATCGGCGTCCACGCGAAGCCGCCGGTCGTCGGCGTCGAGCACGAAGGTTGCCGGATCGTTTCGGCCGCTCGCGCGGAGCGGGACGGTCGTGTCGGGTGCAACGGGGCGGCCCGCGTACGACTCGACGGCGAGCCGGATGCCGTCGGGCAACGCGCGCGCAGCGAGCACGTCGTCGTCGACGAGCGGGATCCAGGCATTGCGGTCGCGGTCGCGCCGCCAGAATCGCCATCCGCCCGGTCCCGCGCTCACGCCCAGGTCCTCGTGGCGCCATTGCGCGCGCTGCGCCGCGTACTCGACGGCCCCGGCGAAACGGCTCGCCTCGCGGCGGAGCGCCGCGTCGCCGCCGCCGCGCCACGCGAGCCACGCCGCGCCCGACGCGAGCGCGACGATGGCGAGCGCGACCATGATCTCGACCAGCGTGAATCCCCCCGCGGAGGACGATCGACCGTACGCGCCGCGCGGCGTCAGGGGTCCCACGATCCGATGTCGGCGTCCTGCCCCGTGCCTCCGGGCTCGCCGTCGGCGCCGGTGCTGTAGACGTCGACCTCGCCCTTGAGGCCCGGATTGAGGTAGCGGTACGGATGGCCCCAGGGGTCGTTCGGCAGTTTCTCGAGGTAGCCGCCGGGCTTCCAGTTGCCCGGCACCGGAGGAAGCTCCGGCTTCGAGACCAGCGCTCCCAGGCCCTGCTCGCCGCTCGGGTAGCGCTGGTTGTCGAGCCGATAGAGCTTGAGCGCCCCGACGATCGCCGCGACGTCCGCCTTTGCCGCCACGCGTCGCGCCTCGTCCGGGCGGTCGAGCACGCGCGGCACGACGAGCGCGGCCAGCACGCCGAGGATCACGATGACGACCATGATCTCGATCAGCGTGAAGCCGCGCGCGTGCCGCGGGCGGGTCGGGGCGTCGTGCATCCGGCGATTATAATCGCCGGACCGTCGCGCCCTTCGCGGGCGAACCTTCCGCCCGATGCCCGGATCCTCCGTCCTCCGCTCCGCCGCGCGCACGCTCTTTTCGCTCGTCGTCGTCGCCGGTGTCGCCGCGGCGGTCGGCGGGTGGTGGCTCGGCCGTCCGCTCGAGCTGCCGTCGACGCCTTACACGCTCGAGGTCCGTCCCGGCACGACGCTCGCGTCGGTCGCGCGGAAGCTCGTCGACGACGGCGTGATCCCTCACCCGGCGATGCTGACGCTGCTCGCCCGCGCGAAGGGCGTCGACCGCAGGATCAAAGCGGGTCAATACGAGTTCGAGCCGCCGCTCGACCTCGCCGCGCTGCTCGCGCGCCTGACGCAGGGCGACGTCACGCAGACCTCGATCACCTTCGTCGAGGGCACGACCGCGGCGGAGCTCCTGCGCCGGGTCGCCGCCGAGCCGTCGCTCGCGAGCACGCTCGCCGGGCGTCCCGAGGCGGAGATCCGGGCGGCGCTCGCGATCGACGCGCCCTCGCTCGAAGGCCAGTTCTTCCCGGACACCTATTTCTACGCGGCGGGCAGCGGCGACCGCGCGCTGCTCGCGCGCGCGCACCGGCAGCTCGTCGAGCGGCTCGACGCCGCATGGGCGCGCCGCGCCCCCGGACTGCCGCTCGCTTCGCCCTATGAGGAGCTGATCC
>CALDKM010000362.1:0-6684 GCA_937898875.1 uncultured Pseudomonadota bacterium
CCGCAGCGTGCGCCCCAGGCGGCCCGCTGCGGCGTCGACGCCGCGAAGGCCGCCGCCCGGGAGCTGGACGCGTACGAACGGATCCAGACCCGTCACGCGGACGCGCAGCGCACGCTCGCGCGCTGGCTTGGCGACGCGGAGCGAACGGCCTCGGCGCGCGACTGGCGCGCGCGCTCCGCCGGCGCGTGGCTCGAACTCCGCGACGGGGTCCGCGCGTTCTGGAACTTCGAGCTCTTCGCGGTCGAGGACACGTCGGTCGTCGACGGCCGCACCGTGACGGTCGAGCGCGGCGTCACGATCGGCAAGAGCATCGGCGCCCTGCTGCTCTTCGCGCTCGGCTACTGGATCGCCGTGCGGCTCGTCCGCTTCGTCGAGCGGCGCGCGGTCGCGGCCGGCAGGGATGCCGCGCGCGCGCGGACGATCCGGCGCTGGGTGCTCGCGCTCGCCGCCGTCGGGCTCCTGCTCGTCACGCTCAACGTCGTGCGAATCCCGATCACGGTGTTCGCGTTCCTGGGCGGTGCGCTGGCGATCGGCGTGGGCTTCGGCACCCAGACGATCATCCGGAACCTGATCAGCGGCATGATCGTGCTGATGGAGCGGCGCGTGCAGATCGGCGACGTGATCGAGCTCGACGGAGTCACGGGCACGGTGACCAGCGTCGACCTCCGGTCGACGACGGTGAGCGGCGCCGACGGCCTCGAGACGATCGTGCCCAACTCGATGCTGCTCGAGCAGAAGGTCACGAACTGGACGCTCTCGAACCGGTGCGTGCGCCGCAGCGTCTCGGTCGGGGTCGCCTACGGGACGCCGATGCGCAAGGCCGCGGAGCTGATCGAGGAGACGGCGAGGCGGCACGGCAACGTGATGAAGGAGCCGGCGCCGTTCGTGATCTTCGAGAGCTTCGGAGACAGCGCGCAGGTGCTGACGCTGTACTTCTGGGTCGAGCTGACGCCGACGGTCGTCGCGATGCGCGTCGCGAGCGACCTGCGGTTCATGCTCGAGAAGCAGCTCGCCGAGGCGGGCATCGTCATGCCGTTTCCGCAGAGGGAGATGCGCCTCGACACGACGCGCCCGCTGCGCGTCGAAGTGGCGGGCGCCCCGCCACCGCCCGCGGACGCCGCGCCATGACCGACGACATCGCCGCCGCAGGAACCGGGCCGCTGCCCGTCCGCGAGGTGTCCCTGACCGCGCCGCTGCGCTGGCTCGCGCTCGGCTGGCGCGACTTCACGCGCGCATTCGGACCGAGCGTGTTCCACGGCTTCATCGTGACGCTGGCGGGGATCGCCATCGCGACGATCACGCTGCGCTTCTGGCCGATCCTGCCCGGCGCGTTCTCGGGCTTCGTGCTGATCGCGCCGATCCTCGCGACCGGCCTCTACGAGCTGTCGCGCCGCCTCGAGGCCGGCGAGAAGCCGAACCTCGCGCAGGCGATGGACGCGTGGATCCGCGGCACGCGCCCGCTCGTGTGGCTGGGCGTCTTCCTCGCGATCGCGGCGACCGCGTGGGTGCTCTTCTCGTCGGTGCTGGTCGCGCTGTTCGTCCGCGAGCCGATCGTCGGGCTCGACGGCTTCCTGCGCCACGTCGTGCTCTCGCAGGGGTCGAACCTGTTCTGGGTCTGGATGCTCGCGGGCGGCATCGGCGCGGCGTTCACGTTCGCCGCGACCGTCGTCTCGGTGCCCCTCCTGCTCGACCGCCGGATCGACCTCGGGTCCGCGCTCGTGACGAGCATCCGGGCGGTCGGGGCCAATCCGCTCGCGATGGCGCTCTGGGCGGCGATCATCATGGTGCTGACGGCGCTGTCGATGGCGACCGCGATGGTCGGCTTCGCGTTCGCGGTCCCCGTGATCGGGCACGCGAGCTGGCACGCGTACCGCGAGACGGTCGACACGACGGGCGCGGCGCCGCGCGTCGCGTAGGGCCGCGCGATGTTCGGCTTCTCCGAGGAGCAGATCACCGAGTTCGGGATGACGTTCGGCATCGGGGCGTTCATGCTCTACATGCTGTTCATCATCTTCGACCTCGCGCGGAAATCGAAAGCCGGCAAGCTCGGGACGTTCGTGCTCTTCTTCGTCCTCGCGTTCGGCATGATCGGCTTCGTCGCCAAGTCGATCATCGCGAGGCTCCTCGGCATCTGACCGGGGCGGCCGCGCAGGCGCGCGTTTCCCGCGGGTGTCGACAGCCACTAGAATCGCCGTTCACCGTCACCGGCAGGGGACCGACGCCATGCCCACCGTCCGCTATCTCGTCCACGACGTCGACGCGGCGCTTCCGTTCTACGCGGCGCTCGGGTTCAAGCAGGTCGACCGCTGGGGGCCGCCATTCGCGATCCTCGAGCGGCAGGGCCTCGCGCTCTGGCTCTCGGGGCCGGGCACGTCGGCCGCGCGCCGGACGACCGACGGCGCGACGCCCGCGCCCGGCGGCTGGAACCGGATCGTGATCGAGGTCGACGACCTCGACGCGACGATCGGACACCTGCGCGCGGCCGGCGCACGGTTCCGCAACGATCCCGTCGACGGTCCCGGGGGCCGGCAGGCGCTTGCGGAAGACCCTTCGGGAAACCCGGTCGAGCTGTTCGAACCCACCACCGGCTGACCGTGGCCGCGCCGCAGGACCTCGCCGACCTGATCGCCCGCGTCGCGCTGGGGGACCGGCAGGCGTTTCGTCGTCTCTACGACGCGACGGCCCCGTCTCTGCTGGGCGTCGCGCTCCGTATATTGCGGGACCGGGGGCGCGCCGAGGACGTGATCCAGGAGGCATTCGTCGGCGTCTGGCACCGGGCCGGCAGTTACCGGGCCGCGGCGAGTGCGCCGATGACCTGGCTCACGGCCGTCGTGCGCAACCGGGCGCTCGACGCGTTGCGCAGCGACGCGCGGCACGACGTCGACCCGCTCGTCGACGACGAAGACGAGACGATGGACGTCGAGGACGACCGCCCCGATCCGCTCGGCCTGCTGACGCAGGCGGCGGACACGCTCGCCATCCGTGCGTGCCTGGAGACCATCGACGGGTCGCAGCGCCAGTGCCTCGCGCTCGCGTACTACCACGGTCTCACGCACGCGGAGATGGCGGCGCACCTGGGCTCGCCGATCGGCAGCGTCAAGGGGTGGCTTCGCCGCGGCCTCGAGAAGCTCCGGCGTTGCCTGGAGCGCGCGAAGTGAATTACGACCGGCCCGGGCTCCTGGACCGGCTCGCGGCCGAGTACGTTTTCGGAACGATGACCGGGCCGGTGCGCCGGCGCTTCGAGCGGTTGCGGCTCACGGTTCCGTCCGCCGAGGCGGCCGCGGTCGCCTGGGAGTCGCGTTCGGCAGGGCTCGCCCTCGCGGTGCCGCCGGCGATGCCGTCGCCCGGCCTGTGGAACGCGATCGACTGGAGCACCGGCGGGGCCGGAGCGGAGACGGTCGCGAAGCCCGGCGCATGGTGGACGTGGATCGCGCCGGTCGCGGGCCTCGTATTCGGCGTCGTGGCGACGGTCGGGGTCGTGCGCATGCTCCCCTCCGCGGCCGTCCCGGTCGACGAGATCGTGCAAGCGCGCGGCACGCTGCCGGCGAGTTACGTCGGCATCCTGACCGACGCGTCCGGGGCGGCGGTCGCGATCGCGAGCTCGACGCGGCACGGCCGCACGATGTCGCTCAAGGTGCTGAAGCCGATCGAGGCTCCACCCGGCAAGCTGCTGCAGCTGTGGGCGCTGCCGAAGGACGGAGAGCCGTTCCCGCTCGGCGTCGTTCCGCGCGAGGGCAAGGCCGCCTTCGAGATGGCGGACACCTCCGAGCGACTGCTCGCCGGCGTGCCGCGTCTCGCGGTGTCGGTCGAGTCCGCCCCGGTCGGACCCGGTTCGACGCCCGACGGATTCATCCTGACCGGGCACTGCGTGAAGCTCTGGTAGCGGGCAGCGGGCAGCGGGCCGGGCGCGAATATTCGCGCCCCGCGGGTGCCTCCGGCCGCGCGGCCGCCCCGTATCCGTGGAGGAGAGGCCGATGCCGGCCTTCCCGGTCTTCCACCGCAACGGAGCATTCGATGAAGCATCCCGTCTCGCACGGCCGCCCGCCGCGGCCGCCGGCGTTCCGGCCCGCGCGGCCACGGCCGACGCCGTTCGGCGCGCGTAGGCGCTTCCCCGATTGCGCGGTACGCACGTCCGGCGCAGCATGACCGGCCCGCCGTCCCCGCGCGATCCCCGCGTCACCCGAAGGAATCGCACCATGAACCACGATGCACGAGGGATCCCGGTCTCGTCCGGATCCGCCGATGCGATCGCCCGCTACGAGACGGCGATCGGCCAGCTCCAGTCCTACGTCGGCGATCCGATCGCCACGATCGACGGCGCGCTCGCCGAATCGCCCGATTTCGTCGCCGGCCACCTGATGAAGGCGCTGACGCTCGCGACGCTCGCCGAACGGCAGTACGCGCCGGCGATCGCGCAGTCGATCGCGGCGGCGCGCGAGCATGGCGCTCGCGCGAACGGCCGCGAGCTCGGGATGCTGCAGGCGGCCTGCCAGCTCGCCGACGGCGACTGGCACGCCGCATGCCGTTCGCTCGACGCAGTGCTGGCCGACAACCCCCGCGACGCGCTTGCGCTGCAGGTTGCGCACCTGATGGACTTCTACCGCGGCGACGCGCTGAACCTGCGCAACCGTGTCGCGCGCGTACTCCCGCACTGGAGTCGCGACGTTCCCGGCTACTCGTACGTTCTGGGCATGCACGCGTTCGGTCTCGAGGAGATGAACCAGTATCCCGAGGCCGAGGAGACCGCGCGCGCCGCGCTCGCGATCGAACCGAAGGACGGCTGGGCGGTGCACGCGGCGACGCACGTGATGGAGATGCAGGGTCGCATCGGCGAGGGCATCGACTGGCTCGTGTCGCGCGAGCGCGACTGGGCGCCGGACAACGGATTCGCGTTCCACAACTTCTGGCACCTGGCGCTCTTCCATCTGGACGGCGCCGACCATACGAAGGCGCTCGATCTCTACGATCGAGCCGTGCACCCGGTGCCGGCGCAGATGCTCCTGACCCTCGTCGACGCGACGGCGCTCCTGTGGCGCCTCGCGCTCGACGGTGCGGACGTGGGGCCGCGCTTCGGCGAGGTCGCGGACGAATGGGAGGCGAAGCTCGACGGCGAAGGCGGCTACTACGCGTTCAACGACCTGCACGCGGCGCTCGCGTTCGCGGCGACCGGTCGCGACGCCGCGACGACGCGGCTGCTGCACGCGGTCGCGCGGGCAGCCGAGGGCGGCGGCACGAACGCGGCGATGGAGCGCGAAGTCGGGTTGCCGCTCGTGCGGGCGATCGCAGCGTATGGCCGGGGCCGCTTCGACGAGGCGGCCGACCTGATCGCGCCGGTGCGCGACATCGCACATCGCTTCGGAGGCAGCCACGCCCAGCGCGACGTCCTGTCGCTCACGCTGATCGACGCCGCGCGGCGCGCCGGGCGCGCGTCGCTCGCGAAGCACGTGCTGTCCGAGCGTCTCGTCGCGAAGCCGGGTGGCGCATGGGGGCGCAGGATCCTCGCCCGCATCGACGCGACGCCGGCCGCGCCGCACTGAAGCGCAAACCGCATCGCCGAAGCGGGATGCTCGGCCGTGGCGTACCCCGACGTTCGGTCCCGGGTCTCGCCCGCGGGCGCTTCTGCGGCGGATCGTCGACCGGCGTGCCGGCCCGCCTTCTCGTCGACGGACGCTCCGGCGGCTACGACTCCCGCGCGATCTGCCGCCGCAGTTCGCGGAACCGCTCCTGCGGATCCTTGCCGAACACCGGATCCGGAATCGACGCGATGCTGCTCCGGACCGCGTCCCAGTCGGCGGGCGTCAGGTGCCTGCCGGCGCGGGCGAGCACCTCGTTCTCCTCGCGCGCGAGGTGGCTCTCGTAGAAGACGAGGAACGTCGCGGCGGCGGCCTCGATCTTCTCGCGCGGCACGACCTCGCCGCCGACGGCCGCCTCGATCCGGGACAGGAGCTCGGCGCCCGCGGTCTCGATCACGCGATGCTCCTGGTTCAGGCGTCCCAGCACGGCCTGCATGTCGGGACAGTGGCGCGCGAGCCGCGCGAACGCGACGTCCTCGCGCGGATGGTGGACGCGGTCCGCGTACTCGCGCAGGTACCTCAGGATGTCCACCATCAACTCGAAGTTGGGATCCTCGCCCGCGTGGATGACGTCGATCTCCCGGCGCAGCAGGCGCAGGAGCTGGGCGAAATAGGCGTGCTCGGTATGCCAGGCGGCGACGGGATCGGTCACGGCGGTGCTCCGGGAAGCGTCGGCGCGCGACGCGAGCCTCAAGTGGAAGACGATCCCGCACGAGCTGGCTTGACCGCGATCAAGGGTCGAGGCGATTCCGGACTTGCGCGGGACCGATCCGGCTGCGGCGGGACATCCGCGGGTCGGGATTCCGCCCTACGCCTTTCGCATCATTCCCGCATAGATGCCGGGCGCGGACCCGGGAATCGCGACCGCCCCGAAAGCCTTCTCGTAGAACGCTGCCGGCCCGACGCCGCCGACGATCGCGTACGCGTAGCCCTGCGCCTTCAGCGCGTGCATCGCGGCGAGTGCGAGTGCACGGCCGATTCCCTGTCCGCGCGACGGCTCGAGCACGGCGGTCGGGCCGAAGAAGTCCGGCGCGATCGCGTCGTGGCACGCGAAGCCGACGAGCGCGTCGCCGCGCGTCGCGACGAAGCACGCGACCGGCATCCGCGCGAA
>CALDKM010000363.1:0-3239 GCA_937898875.1 uncultured Pseudomonadota bacterium
GATCCCCCCGATGCGCGCTTCGCGCGCCTCCCCCCAAGGGGGCACGGCGACCTCGGGGCGGCCCTTCGGTCGCCGGCGATCCCCCCGATGCGCCGCCCCGAGTGGGCGCGCGGCGGGGTCACCAACCCGTCGGCAGCTTCTTCAGGATCGTGATCGTGCGGTCCTCGATCGCGAGGTAGCCGCCCGCGACGAGGTCCTTGAACAGCTTGCCGATCATGTCGCGCGATGCACCGACGCGCTCGGCGATCGCCTGCTGCGTGAGCTTCTCCGGCACGACCGACGTGCCGTCGGCGGCCGGCGTCGCGAGCGCGTTGAGCAGGCGCACCAGACGCCCGTAGACGTCGGTCAGCGCGAGGCTCTTCACGTCCTCGGTCGTCGCGCGCACGCGGCGGATCAGCTTCTCGACCAGGTGCAGCGCGAACTCCGGGTTCTTCAGGATGAACTCCTGGAACTGTTCCCGGTGCACGACGGCGCAGACGGTCGGGTCGATCGTGACGACCGACGCCGAGCGCACGCCGCCGTCGAGCGCCATCTCGCCCACGTACTCGCCCGGGCCGTGGAACGCGATCGCGAACTCGCGGCCCTGCGCGTTGCTCGCATACACCTTCACGCGCCCCGACAGGATGATGTAGAGCGCGTCGCCGGTGTCGCCCTCGTGGATCAGCACCGCGTTCTTCGGGAACGTGCGCACGACGCCGGTCTCGGCGATCGCGCGCAGCGTCGCCTCGTGGAGCGGGGCGAAAGGGTCCTGCGGAATCGGCGGCGCGGTCGAGGACGACACGGAGGGATCGGGCGCTGGCGGCGGAAGGTGCGACGATCGTAGCACGCGCGCGACCGCCGCACGATGCCCCGGATCCGCGCGGACGCCGGGTCGCCCCGAGCGCGCACCGGCCCCGGGCGGGAGGCTCGCGCAGGTGAGTTTCCGGGGACGTCAGCTGTACTTGCGCAGGTCCTCGATCACCTTGCCGTCGTTGGGCAGGTCGCCCGGCGCGTGGAAGCTGACCTCGCCGCGCAGCTTCGTCACCTCGCGGATCGACGCGAGGATCGCCTCCGCGTGCGACGACGCGTTCAAGGCGACCTCGACGTGCAGCGTCATCCGGTCCTGCGACTCCGGGTTGTCGACGACGAGCCGCGCCTTCGCGACCTCTGGGTGCCGCCGCACGATCGCGGCGACCTGCGACGGGTGCACGAACATGCCCTTCACCTTCGTCGTCTGGTCGGCGCGCCCCATCCACCCCTTGATGCGGACGTTCGTGCGGCCGCAGGGCGAGACGCCGGGCAGGAACGCGGACAGGTCGCCGGTCCCGAAGCGGATCAGCGGGTAGTCGGTGTTGACGAGCGCGGTGACGACGACTTCGCCGACCTCGCCCGGCGGCACCGGATCGCCGGTGCCCGGGCGCACGATCTCGACCAGCACGCCCTCGTCGACGACGAGCCCCTCGCGCGCGGGCGTCTCGTAGGCGATGCTGCCGAGGTCCGCGGTCGCGTAGGCCTGGTAGGCGGCGATGCCTCGCGCGGCGAGCGCGTCGCGCAGGCTCGGCGGAAACGCCTCGCCGGACACCAGCGCCTTGCGCAGACTCGCGATCGGCGTGCCGACCTCGTCGGCCTTCTCGAGGATGATCCTGAGGAACGAAGGCGTGCCGACGTACGCGTCGGGCCTAAGGTCCGCCATCGCCTGCACCTGCTGCTCGGTCTGGCCGGTTCCGGCGGGAAACACGGTGCAGCCGAGCGCGTGCGCGCCGGTCTCGAGCATCGATCCCGCGGGCGTGAAGTGATAGGCGAACGTGTTGTGCACGAGGTCGCCCGTGCGGAATCCGGCTGCGTACAGCGCGCGGGCGAGGCGCCAGTAGTCCGGCGCCGCGCCTTCCGGTTCGTAGATGGGGCCCGGCGACGCGAACACGCGCTTCGCACCCGCGCTTCCGCCGCCCCAGCCCGAGGCCGCGAGCCCGCCGAACGGACGCGACGCCTTCTGCAGGTCGGAGAGTTCGGACTTGCGCGTGACCGGCACGCGCGCGAGCGCCGCGCGGCTCGTCACCCCCGCCGGATCGACGTCGGCGAGCAGCCGCGCGAACGCGGGTGCGTGCGCCTTCGCGTGCGCGAGCTGTTTCGGCAGCCGCTCGAGGATCGCGTGTTCGCGCGCCCCGGGGTCGCGCGTTTCCAGGGCATCGTAGTGGTCGCTCATCGGCATGCCTTTCGTGGCGGGTGGCGCGCTGCGGCGGCGGTCGCGTCGCGGAAGGATCGGAGGGCCCTCGCGGTCAACTCGCGTGCCCCTGCGGGCGCGGCGGCAGGATCGCGGCGGCGGCGGACTGGCTGTAGGCGGGAAGCTTGCGCACGGCGACCTGGTAGCCGACGTGCAGGAGCTCGTAATGACCCGCGTAGCAGGCGCGGAACGCGTCCACGGCGATCCTCGGATTGCGCTCGGGACGGGCGAACCAGTCCCACGCGTAGTCGTCGAAGATCATGACGCCACCGGCCGCGAGCAGCGGCCATGCGAGCACGGCGTCGGCGATGACGTCGGCAGCGGCGTGCGACGCGTCCACGTAGACGAACTCGTAGCGGCCGTCGAGCCGGCGCAGCACGTCCGCGCTGCCTCCGACGTGCGTCTCCACCCGGTCGCGCCATGGCGCGACGTTGGCCTCGAAGCGCTCGCGCACCCCGGCCATCGACACGTCCATCGACGGGTACTCGTCGGAACCCTCGAACGTGTCGATGCAGTCGATGCGCGCGCCCGCGCCGGTCAGCACGTTGGCGAGCAGCCAGCAGGTGGCCCGACCCTCGAAGCAGCCGATCTCGAGCGCCCTCGCGCCGGCGCGCCCGACCAGCGGCGCGAGCAGCCGCGTCCAGACCGGCACGTGGCTGTCGAACCAGTCGCGCGTGAACGCGCCCTGCGCCGCGGTCACGATCGACGAGCTCCGTCCGGGCCGGCGTTCGCGGCCGGACGGCGTGCGCGGTGGTCGCGCGGCGGGAGTCGCGGCATGTCGGGACCGGGCACGCGGGCGCTGCGCGAGGGCTCAGGCGAGCCAGCGCTTGCGGCGGCGGTAGTGCTTGACGTCGCGGAAGCTCCTTCGGCCCGCCGACGAGAGCCCGAGGTAGAACTCCTTGACGTCCTCGTTGCTCGCGAGACCCTTCGCATCGCCGTCCATGACGACCCGGCCGTTCTCGAGGATGTAGCCGTAGTTCGCGTAGCGCAGCGCGACCATCGTGTTCTGCTCGGCGAGCAGGAACGACACGCGCTCCTT
>CALDKM010000364.1:0-5485 GCA_937898875.1 uncultured Pseudomonadota bacterium
CTCGTCATCACGTCGTCGACGAGCGCGATGCGCCTGCCGGTGAACGAGCGGGACGTCGCGAACGCGCCGCGCACGTTGCGCACGCGCTCGCGCCAGGGCAGCGCGGCCTGCGGCACCGCGTGGCGCGATCGCTCCAGGCCTCCCTCGAGGGGCAGGCCGGTCGCGCGCGCGACGGCGCGGGCGATCTCGCGCGCCTGGTTGTACCCGCGCTGGCGCTGGCGCGCGGCGGCGAGCGGCATCGGCACGATCGCGTCGACGCGCGAGGGCGCGCCGGCGCCCGCGACGGCGTCCGCGAGCTGGCCCCCGAGCGCCGAGGCCAGCGGCAGGTCGGCGCCGTACTTGAGCCGCTGCACGAGGCGGTCGAGCGGGAACGCGTAGAGCCCGGCGGCGACCGCCGCATCCCAGGCCGGTGGATGGACGAGGCAGCGTCCGCAGGCTACTCCGGCGGGCGACGGCAGCGCGCAGCGCGGACACGCCTGCGGACGCGTTGCGATGGCGTCGAGGCAGGCGTCGCACAGGCACGCTTCCCCGCAGGCGCACGCGCACAGCGCGCAGCGCTGCGGCAGCGCGACCGCGACCGCGGCACGCACGCCTGCCGATGCGGCGGCGTGCCACTTGTAAAGCGTTGCGTTCGCGGAATTTGACAAGCGCACCGGGGGCCCTCGACACTCGCCGCGATTGTAGAGGCGTCGCGCCGTGCGCGGCGATCCGACGTTCGACCGAACCCGCTCCCGATGCTCGACGAACCGACTTCCATCCTGTCTCCCGGCCAGCGCACCCGGGAGCCCGCGGGCGATGGCCATCCGCGCTCGCCGCGCTGGACCCCCGACGACGTGCTCGGTCTGTTCGAGCTGCCGTTCGCCGATCTGCTCTTCCGGGCCCAGCAGGTCCACCGTGCGCATCACGACGCGAACGCGGTGCAGCTCTCGACGCTCCTGTCGATCAAGACCGGCGGCTGCTCCGAGGACTGCGGCTACTGCCCGCAGGCGGCGAGGTACCACACCGGGGTCGACAGCGAGGCGATGCTCGGGCTCGGCGCCGTGCTCGACGCGGCGCGCGCCGCGAAGGATGCCGGCGCGACGCGCTTCTGCATGGGCGCGGCGTGGCGCGGGCCGAAGGAACGCGATCTCGCGCCGGTGCTCGACATGGTGCGCGGCGTGAAGGCTCTCGGCCTCGAGACCTGCTGCACGCTCGGGATGCTGAAGGACGGTCAGGCGGAGGCGCTCGCGGAGGCCGGGCTCGACTACTACAACCACAACCTCGACACGTCCGCCGGGTTCTACGGCGAGATCGTGACGACGCGCGGGCACGGCGACAGGCTCGACACGCTCGGGCGCGTGCGCGGCGCCGGGATCCACGTCTGCTGCGGCGGCATCGTCGGGATGGGCGAGTCGCGCCGCGAGCGCGCCGCGCTGATCGCCGAGCTCGCGAGCCTCGATCCGCCGCCCGAATCGGTGCCGATCAACCACCTGGTGCAGGTCGAGGGCACGCCGCTGCACGCGAAGCTCCACGGCGAGCGAGCGATCGACCCGCTCGAATTCGTGCGCACGATCGCCGCGGCGCGCATCTCGATGCCGTCGTCGATGGTGCGGCTGTCCGCCGGGCGGCGCGAACTGGGGGAGGCGGTGCAGGCGCTGTGCTTCCTCGCCGGCGCGAACTCGGTCTTCTACGGCGACCGCCTGCTCGTCACCGGCAACCCCGACGTCGAGGCCGACCGGGCGCTGTTCGAGAAGCTCGGGCTCGAGCCCGCGTAGCGCCCGGGCCGCCCCGGGCGCGCCCCTCCGGATGTCCGACCCGCTGATCGACTCGCTCGAACGGTCGCTCGCCGCGCGCGAAGCGGCGGGGCTCGGGCGCCGCCGGCGCGTCGTCGAGTCCCGCGCGGGGCCGCGGGTCGTCGTCGACGGGCGCGAGCTCGTCGCGTTCGCGAGCAACGACTACCTCGGACTCGCCGGCGAGCCCTCGCTCGCCGAGGCGGCCGGGGAGGCGGCGCGCCGCTGGGGCGTCGGATCGACGGCCTCGCACCTCGTCTGCGGTCACTACGCGCCGCACGAGGCGCTCGAGCGCGAGATCGCCGACTGGGTCGCCCCGTGCGCCGGCGCGAGGGCCGTCACGTTCTCGACCGGCTACCTCGCGAACCTCGCGATCGTCTCGGCGCTCGCCGACCGCGAGACCGAGGTGTTCGCCGACCGGCTGAACCACGCATGTCTCAACGACGGCGCGCTGCTCGCGCGCTCGCCTCTCGTCCGGTATGCGCACGGCGACGCCGAAGCGCTCGCGGCGCGGCTCGGGTCGTCGGGCGCGCCCCGCAAGCTGATCGCGACCGACGCGGTGTTCAGCATGGACGGTGACATCGCGCCGCTTGCCGAGCTCGTGGCGCTCGCCCAGGCGCACGACGCGTGGCTCGTCGTCGACGACGCGCACGGTTTCGGCGTGCTGGGCGGTGGCCGGGGCACTCTCGCGGAGCTCGGCCTCGCCTCGCCGCGCATCGTGCTCATGGGGACGCTCGGCAAGGCGGCGGGAGTGGCGGGCGCGTTCGTCGCCGCGCATCCGGCGGTCGTCGAGACGATCCTGCAGACGGCGCGGCCGTACCTGTTCACGACGGCGGCGCCACCGATGCTGGCGGAGACGCTGCGCGCGAGCCTCGCGCTCGTCCGTGCCGGCGAGTGGCGCCGCGAGCGGCTCGCGCGGCACGTCGCCCGGTTCCGCGCCGGCGCGGCGGACCTGCCGTGGCGCATCGGCGACTCGCGCACGCCGATCCAGCCGCTCGTCGTCGGCGATGCGCTCGAGGCGACTCGTCTCTCGCAGGCTCTCGAGCGGCGCGGCGTGTTCGTGCCGGCGATCCGGCCGCCGACGGTGCCGGAGGGAACGTCGCGGCTTCGCGTCTCGTTCTCGGCGGCGCACGAGGACGACGACGTCGATGCGCTGCTGCGCGCGCTCGCGGGAGCGGCGCGGGAAGCGCGATGAGCGCTCCCGGCATCCCGGCGACCGCGAGGCCGGCGGTCCACGTCGAGTCCGTCGGCGCCGGTCCGCCGCTCGTGCTGCTCCACGGCTGGGGCCTGCACGCGGGGTTGTTCTCGCCGCTGCTGCCCGCGCTCGCCCGCCGCTTCCGCGTCCACGCGGTCGACCTGCCCGGACACGGCCGCAGCGCGCCGGTCGCGCCCTGCACGCTCGACGCGATGGTCGACGCGGTCGCCGGCGCGCTCGCGGACGGGACCGGTCCTCTCGGGGTGCTGGGCTGGTCGCTCGGCGGGCTCGTCGCGATGCGCTGGGCGGCGCGCGATCCCGAGCGCGTCTCGCGGCTCGTTCTCGTCGCCACGTCGCCACGCTTCGTGGCCGGACCGGACTGGCCGCACGCGATGGCGGCCGCGACGCTCGCGCGCTTCGGCGACGAGCTCGAGGTGGCGTGGCGGCCCGCGCTGCAGCGCTTCCTCACGCTGCAGGTCCACGGCAGCGAGGAGGGGAGAAGCACGCTCGCGCTGATGCGTCACCATCTCCATGCGCGCGGCGATCCGTCGCCCGGCGCGCTGCGCGACGCGCTCGAGGTGCTCGCGTCGACCGACCTGCGCGACGAGGCGCGAGGCATCCGCCCGTCCGCGCTGGTGATCGCCGGCGGGCGCGACACGCTCGCCCCGGCCGCCGCCGGCGAGTGGCTGGCGCACGCGTTGCCGCGCGCGACGTACGTCCGCATCGGGGGCGCGGCGCATGCGCCGTTCCTGTCGCACCGCGCGGCGTTCGACCGCGCGCTCGAGGGATTCCTCGATGCCCGCTGAACCGCGCTTCCCGGCGCCGGACCCGCGCGACGTCGATCCGCACGCGGTGCGGCGGTCGTTCGGCCGCGCGGCGGCGACCTACGACGGGGCCGCGGTGCTCCAGCGCGAGGTCGGCGCGCGGCTCGCCGAGCGGCTCGACGTCGTGAAGCTCGTCCCCGCCACGATCCTCGACGCCGGCAGCGGGACGGGCGAGGCGATCGGCGAGCTCGCGGCGCGCTATCCTTCGGCGCGCGTGGTCGCGCTCGATGCCGCGCTGCCGATGCTGCAGCAGGCGCGCGCGCGGTCGATGCGCGGCCGTTCGCTGCTCGCGCGTCTGCTCGGACCGTTCGGGCGCGGCGGCGCGTCCGCGCCCGCGTTCGTCTGCGCGGATGCGACGTCGCTTCCGCTGCCCGGCGTGTGCGTCGAGCTCGTGTGGTCGAACCTCATGCTCCAGTGGGTGAACGACCAGCCGCGCGCGTTCGCCGAGTTCCGGCGCGTGCTGAAGGTCGGCGGGCTCCTCACGTTCACGACGTTCGGGCCCGATACGCTGAAGGAGCTCGCGCGGGCGTTCTCGCGCGTCGACGGCCACACGCACGTCGGCCGCTTCGTCGACATGCACGACCTGGGCGACATGCTGGTGCAGTCGGGATTCGCCGATCCGGTGATGGACATGGAGCTGATCACCGTGACCTATCCGTCGCCGGACGCGCTGCTCGCCGAGCTCAAGTCCATCGGCGCGACCAACCAGACGCGCGGCCGTCCGCGCGGCCTCACCGGCCGCGGCCGACGTGCGGCGCTCGAGGCCGCGCTCCTGGCGCTGGCGCGGGACGGGCGCATTCCCGCGACGTTCGAGGTCGTCTACGGACATGCGTGGAAGGGCGAGCCGAAGCGGACGCAGGACGGATTGCCGATCGTGAAGGTCGAGCGGCGGCATCGAGGCTAGCCCGGCGTCTCTCGTCCCATGTCCCGAAGCCTCTTCGTCACCGGCACCGACACCGGCATCGGCAAGACCGTCGCCGCCGTCGCGATCCTGCGCTCGCTCGTCGCGTCGGGCCGGCGCGCGGTCGGCATGAAGCCGGTCTCCGCGGGCATCGACGAGGGCACGCAGGTCAACGCCGACGTCGCGGCCATGGATGCCGCGGGCAACGTCGCCGCGCCGCTCGCCGAGCGCAACCCGTACGCGTTCGGGCCGCCGATCGCGCCCCACGTCGCCGCGGCGCGGGCAGGCGTCGCGATCGACCTCGAGCGCATCGCGGACGCGTACGCGCGCCTCGCCGCGCGTGCCGACGCCGTCGTCGTCGAGGGGGCCGGAGGGCCGCTGGTCCCGATCGACGCGCGGCGCGACATGCTCGACATCGCGCAGCGCCTTCGCGTGCCGGTCGTGCTGGTGGTCGGCGTGCGGCTCGGGTGCCTCAACCATGCGCTCGCGGCGGAGCTCGCGATACGCTCGCGCGGCCTCGAGCTCGCCGGATGGATCGCCAACCGGATCGACCCCGCCATGGAGGCCGCCGACGACACGCTGGCCGCGCTCGACGCCCGGCTGCCGGCGCCGCGCGTCGCCGATCTCGCGTGGGGCGACCCGGCGACGCCGGGTCCGGTGTCGCTCGACCGCCTCGGCTTCGGCTGAACGGGCCGCCGCGTCGCCCGACGTGACCGGGGGCAGAGACGCTGCCCGGGCGCTGCGCGGGGTGCGTGATGCGGCGCGCCGAGTGTCGGCCGCAGGCGCAGATCGCAAT
>CALDKM010000365.1:0-3948 GCA_937898875.1 uncultured Pseudomonadota bacterium
TCCGGCCTCGTCCAGCGCCGACGCGCTGATCGCGAAGCAGCGGCCCGCGCTGCGTGCGGCTTCGGGCAGGAGCCTCGCGACGTCGACCGCCCGGCCGACGATCGCGCGCGACCTTCGCCCGCGGAACGCGATCTCGCCCTGCACCGCGACGCCCGAGTGCACGCCGACGTGCACCAGCGGCTCGACCCCGCATTCGCGTGCGAGCCCCGCGGCGAGCACGGCGATGCGACGCTCGATGCCGCGCGCGGCGGTCAGTGCGCGCGCCGCTCCCGATCCGGCGCCGTCGTCGTCGGCGAACACCGCCAGCACCCCCTCGCCGGTGTACTCGACGACCTCGCCGCCGGCCCCCAGCACCGCCTCGCCTATCGCCTCGGCCGTCCGGTTCATCGCGAAGAGCATGTCGTGAGGAAGGCTTCGGCGTTCCGCCGTCACGCGCTCCACCACCGACGCGGCCAGGATCGCGATGCGGCGCTCGACCGCGACCTCGCGATCGCCCGGCGGATCGTCGACCGCGACCAGGGGCACCACGGTCACCGGCGCCGACGGGCGCAGCCGGCACGCCAGCCGCACGTCGGGCGGCGCGCCGACGCGCGCGAGCGTGCGAGCCTCGTCCTCGCCCGGCGGCTCGCAGGCAGCGAGGCCTGCCGTCACGCGTACGCGGCAGGTCGAGCATCGCGCGCGGCCCCCGCACACCGACGTGTGCGGAATGCCGTGGCTCCGGCTCGCCTCGAGCACCGTCCAGCCTCGCGGGACCGACACGCCCCGCCCCGGAAAGCCGATCGTGACGACGCGGTCGAAGCGCCGCTCGACCGCTGCGCGGACCTCGCGCGCGACGAAGACGAGCGCGACGAGCCCGAGCCACGCGGCGAGCAGGCCGTCGCGCAACCGTCCGAGCGCCACGCGCACGTCGGCGTCGGCGACCTCGGCGTGGATTTCCACCCACCCGGGGTCGGCTGCGAGCCGGCCGATCTCGCGACCCATCACGACGAAGCCGAGCCCCGCGAGCACCGGCACGAGCAGGGCAGCCGCGAAGAGCGGCAGCTTCAGGCGCATCACGGCGTCGTGGCGCTTGAACGCGAACCAGACGCCGAGGCACCCGTGCAGCCAGCCCGGCACCAGCATCGCGAGCTGGCGTCCCTCGCCGTCGGACACCCACAAGCCGTAGAGGATCCGCTCGTAGACCGGCGAGAGTCCGTGTTCCTCGAACGCCCAGCGCGTCGCGACGACGTGGCCGATCAGCAGGATCGGGGTGCCCAGACCCAGCAGGATGCGGACGAAGTCGAGCGGGGGCATCCGCAGCGTCCTTCGCTCGTAGATCGCGACCAGCGCGAGGCCGACGTGCACGGTTGCCGCGCCGTAGAGCAGCAGGGTTCCCGGCAGGCTGTGCCAGACGAGCACGGCGGCGGCGAGACCGGCCGCGGCCGCCGGGATCGACCAGAGGCCGACCGCGTGGTTGACGAGATGCGCCGCGATGTACGTGAACATGACGAGCCCCGAGGCGAGCCTCAGGTCGCGACGCGTCACGCGGAGGGGTCCGAAGCGCATCGGCGCATTATCGCGCGGCGTGCCGCTTCGCGCGCCGGTACATCGGGCCTCCGGTATCCTCGCGTCGCGAGCCCCGGCGACCCCCGATGACTTCCACCGACCCGACCGATCCCGTCATTGCGCTGCGCGGCGCGATGCTCTCGTGGACCGGCGATCCGTTTGTCGTCGGCGCGGCGCGCGCGCGCCGATTCGACGCCGACGCGATCGTCGCGACGGCGGGCGGGCGCATCGCGCATGCGGGCCCGGCCGCGGACGTGATGCGTGCGCTGCCGCGCGGCACGACGGTCGAGCGCCTGCCGCGCGACGCGCTGATGATCCCCGGCTTCGTCGACTGCCACGTGCACTATCCGCAGCTGCCGGTGATCGGGAGCTACGGCGCGCAGCTCCTCGACTGGCTGACGCGCTACACGTTCCCCGCCGAGGCGGCGTTCGCCGACGATCGCGTCGCCCGACGCGTCGCGCGCGACTACCTCGACGAGAACCTGAGGCAGGGCATCACGACGGCGGCGGTTTTCTGCACCGTGCATCCGGGGTCGGTCGATGCGCTGATGCGCGCGGCGGCGAAGCGGTCGATGCGCCTGATCGCCGGCAAGGTGCTCATGGACCGCAACGCGCCGCGCGCGCTCCGCGACTCCGCGAAGCGCGGCTACGACGAGTCGAAGGCGCTGATCGCGCGCTGGCAGGGGCGGGGCCGGCTGGGCTACGCGATCACGCCGCGATTCGCGGTCACGTCGTCGCCCGCGCAGCTCGAGGCGGCCGGCGCGCTGTGGCGCGAGCACCCGGACTGCTGGGTGCAGTCGCACGTCTCCGAGAATGCGGACGAGATCGCGTGGGTGAGGAAGCTCTTTCCGCGTGCCCGCGACTACGTGGACGTCTACGCGCGCTTCGGGCTCGCGGGCCGGCGCGCGATCTACGGCCACGGCATCCACCTGTCCGAGCGCGAGTGGCGGGCGATCGCGTCGACCGGGACGTCGATCGCGCACTGCCCGACGTCCAACCTGTTCCTCGGCAGCGGGCTCTTCCGCTGGGACCGCGCCAAGAAGCCCTCGCGACGCGTCGAGGTCGGGCTCGCCACCGACGTCGGCGGCGGCACGACGCTGTCGTTCCTGCGCACGATGGGCGAGGCGTACAAGATCGCGCACCTGGCGGGGACGTCGATGCCCGCGGCGCACGCGTTCTGGCTCGCGACGCAGGGCGGCGCGCGCGCGCTCGACCTCGGCGGCAAGGTCGGCAATCTCGCGCCCGGGTACGAGGCGGACTTCGTCGTGCTCGACCTCGCGTCGACGCCGCTCGTCGCGCAGCGCATGCGCCATGCGAACGACGTCGACGAGGCGCTGTTCGTGCAGATGACGCTGGGCGACGACCGGGCGATCCGCCAGACCTGGATCGCGGGGCGCAAGGCCTGGGATCGCGACGAGGCGACGGACGCGCCACGCGGGCCGTAACGGTCGACGCGACGATCGAAGGCAGGCGAACGCGCGCGGCGCCACCGCGTGGCGGCGTCGCGAGTAAGATGGATGGAGACGTCGCGCCGGGCAGCCTGGCCCGGCGGCACGACCTGTCCTCCGATGTCCGACACCACCACGCCCACCCCTTCCGTTCCGCCCCGACGACGGTGGCTGCGGCGCCTCGCCGTGGCCGCGGGCGCGTTCGTCGCGCTGATCGTCCTCGCCTGGGTCGTCGTCCCGCCGGTCGTCCGCTCGCAGCTCGAGACCCGGCTCACCGAGGCGCTCGGTCGCAAGACCAGCGTCGAGGCGGTCGCGTTCGATCCGTTCCGGCTGCGCGTGACCGTGCGGAAGCTCGCGATCGCCGACGGCGACCGCCCCGTGCCGCTCTTCGCCTTCGACGAGCTCGTCGCCGACCTGTCGACCGCGTCGCTCTGGCGGTGGGCGCCGGTGCTCGACGCGCTCAAGCTCGTGCGTCCCGCGGTGTCGCTCTCGCGCGACGGCGACGGACGCTACAACGTGCAGGACCTCGTCGATCGCGCGGTGTCGGGGCCCGACGGTCCGCCGCTCCCGTTCTCGCTCAACAACATCGAGGTCGACGACGGCGTCATCGCGTTCGACGACGGCGTCGCGGGACGCAAGCACCGGGTCGAGGCGCTCGACGTCGCGATTCCCTTCGTCTCGTCGCTGCCCTACCAGACCGACATCCGCGTCACGCCGAAGCTGAACGCGACGTTCAACGGGTCGCGCTTCGAGCTCGGCGGGACGTCCTCGCCGTTCGCCGAGCGACCCGAGGCCACGCTGGACATCGACCTCGACGCGCTGCCGCTGAAGGACTACGTCGCCTACCTGCCGTCGAAGCCGCTCGTCGAGCTCGCCGGCGGCGCGCTGACGACCCGCCTCAAGGTCGCGTTCGTCGACGGCAAGCCCGGCGAACGCCGGCCCGAGTTGCGCGGCG
>CALDKM010000366.1:0-3297 GCA_937898875.1 uncultured Pseudomonadota bacterium
CACCGTCTGGATCATCGATGACGACCGCTCGATCCGCTGGGTGCTGGAAAAGGCGCTCGGCCGCGAGGGCATCGACCACGCCAGCTTCAGCTCCGCCGGCGACGCGCTCGCCGAGCTCGAGCGCGCACCGCAGCCGCCGGCCGCGCTGCTATCCGACATCCGCATGCCCGGCGAGTCCGGGCTGGACCTGCTGCAGAAGGTGAAGGAGCGCCACCCGCAGCTGCCGGTCATCATCATGACCGCCTACTCCGACCTCGACAGCGCGGTCGCGGCCTTCCAGGGCGGCGCCTTCGAGTATCTGCCCAAGCCCTTCGACGTCGACCAGGCGCTCGACCTGGTGCGCCGCGCCATCGACGAGTCGACGCGGCAGGAGGCGGTGCCCGAGTCCTCCGCCATGGCGCCGGAAATCCTCGGCAAGGCGGCCTCGATGCAGGAGGTGTTCCGCGCCATCGGCCGACTGTCGCAGTCGAATGCGACGGTGCTGATCACCGGCGAGTCCGGCACCGGCAAGGAGCTGGTCGCGCGGGCTTTGCACCGTCACAGCCCGCGCGCCGCCGGACCGTTCGTCGCGATCAACACGGCCGCGATCCCGAAGGACCTGCTCGAGAGCGAGCTCTTCGGCCACGAGCGCGGCGCGTTCACCGGCGCGCAGAGCGTGCGCCGCGGGCGCTTCGAGCAGTCGGAGGGCGGGACGCTCTTCCTCGACGAGATCGGCGACATGCCCCCCGACCTCCAGGTGCGCCTGCTGCGCGTCCTGTCGGACGGCGAGTATTACCGCGTGGGCGGGCACGCGCCGATGCGGGCGAACGTGCGCGTGATCGCAGCGACGCACCAGAACCTCGAGGAGCGCGTGCGGCAGGGCCTGTTCCGCGAGGACCTGCTGCACCGGCTCAACGTCGTCCGGCTGCGCCTGCCGCCGCTGCGCGAGCGCCCCGAGGACGTTCCGCCGCTCGCGCGACACTTCATGCAGAAGAGCGCACGCGAGCTGGCCGTCGATCCCAAGGTGCTCTCCGACGATGCGCTCAAGGTGCTGCAGGGCTTCGCGTTTCCGGGCAACGTGCGGCAGCTCGAGAACGTCTGCCACTGGCTCACCGTGATGGCGCCGGGCCAGCGCATCGAGGCGGTCGACCTGCCGCCCGAGGTGCGCGAGCCGCCCGCGGTGCCCGGTGCGCGTCCGGGCGAAGCGAGCTGGCAGCACGCGCTCGATCGCGAGCTCGCGGCGGCGCTCGCGCGCGGCGAGAAGGCGGTCGGCGATCGGCTCGAGCGCGAGTTCGAGATGACGCTGATCCGCCGTGCACTCGTGCACACCGGAGGACACCGGATGGACGCGGCCCAGTGGCTGGGCTGGGGCCGCAACACGCTCACGCGCAAGATCCAGGAGCTCGGGATGGAGGACGAGCTCCGGAAGAGCGACAAGTGAGTCCGCCCCGGTGTTCGCCCTGGCGACTGATCCGGCTGGTGTTCAAGCATGCGAATGCACGCCGGCGGAGCTCCTGATCGAAGGCGCCAAACGCAGCACGATGGCCCAGCTCGCCGAATGGACCGCAACCGCGGACACGGCGCTCGTGTTCCGAGGGGCGGAGACAACGCTCGCGTCGAACGCATCGCCCCGATACGTCCGGTTCCCGCGAGTGTCGTCTCTGACCGCTACGGCGCGATCCCGCGCTTCGGCCCGCGAACGAGGTACTCGGGAGCGATCGACCCGCGCGGCTGCGCGAACCACCCGGGTGCGACGACGAAGTAGCCGTCGAACACGCCAACGCCGTCGTCGGGGCCGATCGCCCAGTCGAATTTCGCGTCGCTCGACCACAGCAGGTAGAGCGTCGACGGGTCGAGCGGCCCGTCCTTCAGCGTCGCGGTGATCGTGCGATTCGCGGCGTCGACGCGCGGGAACGACAGCCGCGCGAACTGGCCGGTATTGATCGCCATGCCGTGGTCGACCGCGTAGAGCGAGAGCCACTCCCAGCCGCGCGCCATGTTCGCGACCGGCGCCATGCGGATCGTCCGGTAGTGCTTAGCGGCTTCCGGCCAGAACGGCGAGACGAGCGGGCTCGCGCGCTTCGCGGGGGTCGCGACGAAGCGGTCGGCGAAGTAGTCGCGCATCGCGACGTAGCGCGGCGAGATGTCCGCGAGCTGCAGCGCGACCGCGCCGACGATCAGCACCGTCGCGGCGCGCGGCGCGAACCGCGCGGCGACGATCGCAACCGCCGCGAACCAGAGCCCGTAGAGTGCAACCCACGCGAGCCGTCCCGACGCGCGCAGCGTCGCGATCGTGTCGAGCAGCGCGCCCCGGATCGGGACTTCGAGCACGACGCGGTCGCCCCATGCGACCTGGTGCGACACCGCGAGCATCCAGAGCGCCGCGCCGATCGCCATCAGGGGCACGTAGGGTCTGAGGTTCGGACGTGCCGACCCGGGAGCGACGAGCGAGAGCAGCGCGACGGGCAAGAGCACGAGCATGCCGAGCCCCAGGTACGCGTGACCCTCGAGCTCGGCGCCCTTCATCACCGCGAGCCCGGGCAGGAAGCGCGAGCCCCAGCCCGGGTTCCAGAACGCGTTGAGGTTCGTCGCGTACTTGCCGTAGTACTGCGCGCCGCCGGTGACCGCGTGCGCGGGCAGAAGGAAGTAGCCGGCGAGCGCCATCGTCGCGACGAGCGCCATCGCGACGATCGTGACGTGCCGCACCCAGTCGCCGAGGGAGGGGCGCGGCTCCGGGTCGAAGTGCCGGCGCCGCAGAACGTCGGCGACCCAGAGCGCGAGCACGAGGTAGAGCAGGTAGGCGTGCACGAGCGACGCGATGCACGTGAGCGCGACCCACGGGCCGGTCGAGAGCTCGCGATTCGGGCGCAGCGCGAGCCACAGCCCCCACAGCACGAGCCAGTGCGACATCAGCGCGAAGTGGCCGATCGCGCGGTCCATCACCGGCAGGCTCGCGGTGAACAGCAGCGTGATCGCGTAGCGCTCGACCGGGCGCTCGGTGGCGAGCGAGGCGAGCATGCCGCCGAAGAAGCCCTGCAGCGCGAAACACAGGAGCGCCCACATCCCGAAATACTGGAAGGGCTCGGGCAGGAAAGGAGAGAGCAGCTTCGCCGCGAACGCAGCGATCGGGATCGAGTCGGTGAACACGATCGCGCTGCCGACCTCCAGGCCGTAGCCTCGGATCATGCCCGGTGGCCAGCGCCACGGCTCGTCACGGAAGAAGCGCCAGCCGAGGTACTGCGTGGCCGGGTCGCCTTCCATCAGCCAGATCCAGTAGCCCGGATCGACGAGACGCGGGTCGAAGACGAGGAAGAACAG
>CALDKM010000367.1:0-11538 GCA_937898875.1 uncultured Pseudomonadota bacterium
ACGGCTTCGACGAGTTCTTCGGCAACCTCTACCACCTGAACGCCGAGGAGGAGCCCGAGAACGAGGACTACCCGAAGAACCCGGAGTTCAAGAAGAAGTTCGGGCCCCGGGGCGTGATCCACAGCTTCGCCGACGGCCGCATCACGGACACCGGGCCGCTGACGAAGAAGCGGATGGAGACGATCGACGAGGAAGTGAACGCCAAGGCGCTCGACTTCATGCAGCGCGCGAAGCAGGCGAACAAGCCGTTCTTCCTCTGGTGGAACTCGACGCGGATGCACATCTTCACGCACCTGAAGGCGGGCTCCGCCGGCAAGACCGGGCTCGGCATCTACGCCGACGGCATGGTCGAGCACGACGGCCACGTCGGGCAGGTGCTGGCGAAGCTGAAGGAACTCGGCCTCGACCAGAACACCATCGTCATGTACTCGACCGACAACGGCGCCGAGACCTTCACCTGGCCCGACGGCGGCACGACGATGTTCCGCGGCGAGAAGAACACGAACTGGGAAGGCGGCTACCGCGTGCCGACGCTGATCAAGTGGCCCGGCGTGATCAAGCCCGGTACGGTGATCAACGACATCGGCGCGCACGAGGACATGCTGCCGACGCTGGTCGCCGCGGCGGGCGACAAGACCGCGACTGCCGACCTGCTCAAGGGACGCAGCATCGGCGGCGCCACGTACAAGGTGCATCTCGACGGCTACGATCTCGGCCCCGCGTTCCGCGGCGAGGCGTCCTGGCCGCGCAAGGAGTTCATCTACTGGACCGACGACGGGAGCGTCGCGGCCTTGCGCTACGACGCCATCAAGGTGACCTTCCTGCGCCAGAACGCGCTCGGTCTCCGGGTTTGGCAGGAGCCGTTCGTGCCCTTGCGCGCGCCGATGCTCACGAACCTGCGCATGGACCCGTTCGAGCGCGCGGAGGAGGAGAACGCGATGGGCTACCAGCGCTGGTACATGGAGCGCATGTTCATGATCGCGCCGGCCGGGGCCTACGTCGGCCGCTGGCTGCAAAGCTTCAAGGATTTCCCGCCGCGCCAGAAGCCCGGCAGCTTCAACCTCGACCGGGTGATGGAAGCGGTGATGAGTTCCGCGCAGAACTGATCGCGGGGTGGACCGGTTCTTCCGTCGGGCCGGTCCCGTTCCAGGGTGGGCCCGGTCCCGTTCTTCCCGCCGTCGGAGGTACGCCCGATGAAGGCGTGCATCGCATCCGCTCTCGTCGTGGCCGCGGGGTCGCTGCTGCTCGCCGGCGTCGTGTTCGCGCAGGTGCCCGCCCCGGACCCGAAGGCCGGCGCGAAATCCGCGGGCGACACCGCATCGCCGCCCCGGAAGCTCGCGATCGCCAACAAGCCGTGGACCGGCGACTTCGACGCGATGCTCGCGCGCCGGATGATCCGCGTCGTCGCGCCGTACTCGCGCTCGCTCTATTACGGCGACAAGGGCCGCGAGCGCGGGCTCGCCGCCGAGCTGGTGCGCGACTTCGAGCGCTGGCTCAACCAGAAGTACGCGAAGGAGCTCGGCAGGCGCCCGCTGACCGTCTACCTGGCCCCCGCGACGCGGGACCGCCTGCTGCCGGACGTCGCCGACGGGCTCGCGGACATCGCGGTCGGCAACATCACGGTGACCGGGGAGCGCCTGCGCACCGTCGACATGGTGTCGCCCGCGGGGCTCAAGGACGTGCGCGAGGTCCTAGTCACCACCGCCGCGTCGCCGGCGCCGAAGGGCATCGACGACCTCTCCGGCCGGACCGTCCACGTGCGCCGCGCGTCGTCCTACCACGAGAGCCTCGCCGCGCTCAACGAGCGGTTCGTGCGCGAGGGCCGCGCGCCCGTCCGTCTCGAGCTCGTGCCCGAGGCGCTAGAGGACGAGGACATGATGGAGATGGTCAATGCGGGCCTCCTCCAGGCGATCGTCGTCGACGAATGGAAGGCCGACCTCTGGGCGCAGGTGCTGCCCGGCGTGAGGGTCGACGACGCGATCGTGCTGCGCGACCGCGGCAGGACGGGCTGGGCGGTCCGCAAGGGCAGCACGAAGCTCGCCGCGGAGATCGAGGCGTTCCACGAGGGCTGGGCGCTGAAGCAGGGCGTCATCAACTACCGGCTCGCGCAGTCGATGAAGCGGGTGAAGCAGATGAAGGACCCCACGGGGACGGCCGAGTGGAAGCGTTTCTCCGACACGCTGGCGCTGTTCCGCAAGTACGGCGAACGCTACGGGTTCGACCCGCTGATGCTCGCCGCGCAGGGCTACCAGGAGTCGCAGCTCGACCAGGACGCGCGGAGCCACGTCGGCGCGATCGGCGTGATGCAGATCATGCCGGCGACCGGCGCGCAGCTCGGCGTCGGCGACATCCGTGACGTCGAGGCGAACATCCACGGCGGCGCCAAGTACATGGACCAGTTGATGTCGCGGTACTTCCCCGACGCGAAGTTCAGCGAAGGCAACCGGCCGCTGTTCGCGTTCGCGAGCTACAACTGCGGGCCGGGCAACGTCGCGAAGGCCCGCGCCGAAGCGAAGAATCGGGGGCTGGACCCGGACAGGTGGTTCAACCACGTCGAGATCGTCGTCGCCGAGAGGATCGGGCCCGAAACGACGACCTACGTGCGCAACATCTACAAGTACTACGTCGCCTACCGTCTGACGCTCGAGGCGCAGGAGCGCTCGCGCGCGGCGCGGGAGCTCGTGACCGCGCCGGCGGCGGTGCCGGTCCGGTGACGGCGGCGCGCCGCGGGGACCGGCACGATCGACAGGAACTGGAACGGTTCGCGGTCCCTTCCGGGCTGCGCCGCACGAGGAGAGCCGCCATGTCCGAAGCCGTCGTCGACGAGGTTGTTGAGCAGGCATGCGCCGCGCCCGCGGATCCGGCGCACGGCCCCGAGGCGGCCGCGCTGCACGCGTCCGCGCGTCGCGTCGCGCTCGCGCTCGCCGTCCTCTCCGTGGTCGCGTTCACTTCCGGCATCGGGATCCTGCAGGCGCCCGAACAGCTCCTGAAGATGACCGGTGTCGCGCTCGTCGGCTTCGCGGGCAGCGGCGTCGGCGCGTTCACGTCGCTGCTCGCGCGCTACGCGAACGGGCTCGAGCTCGCGGACGGGACGCACGTGCCCGCGTCCGCGGAGGGCGAGCTCTACCACCGGCGCCTCGCGTTCTGCTTCCTGATGCGGCCGGTGCTGGGTGCGCTCGTCGCGCCGCTGATCGTCGGCGGCGTCACGCTGTTCGTGACGCGTCACGAGGATTTCACGAACTCGTTCAACGCGATGATGATCGCGTCGTTCGTCGGCGGGCTCTACGCGAAGTCCGCGCTCGAGACCGCGAAGAACGCGTTCAAGGTCGTCTTCCGTGCCTGAGCGTTGCGTGGGAACCCGCAGCCGCGCGAACAGCGCGTGCCGCCGGTGGCGGAGCGCGGCGGCGCTGCTCGCCTTCGCGCTCTTCGCCATCCCCGGGTCGGCGCAGTCGCTCGACTCCTGGAACGACGGGCCGGCCAGGCAGGCGATCGTCCGGTTCGTGACGGACGTCACGACGCCGGGCTCGCCGTCGTACGTCGCGCCGGAGGACCGCGTCGCGGTCTTCGACAACGATGGGGCGCTCTGGTCCGAGCAGCCGATGTACTTCCAGCTCGCGTTCGCGATCGACCGGGTCAGGGCGCTCGCGCCGGCCCACCCCGAGTGGAAGGACACGCAGCCCTTCAAGGCCGCGCTGGAGGGCGACGTGAAGGCGCTGGCCGCCTCCGGCGAGCGTGGTCTCCTCGAGCTGGTGATGGCGACGCACGCGGGCATGACCAGCGACGAGTTCGCGCTCGTCGTGCGCGAGTGGGCGAAGACGGCGCGGCACCCGACGCTCCGTCGCCCGTACACCGAGCTCACCTACGCGCCGATGCGCGAGCTGCTCGACTACCTGCGCGCGAGCGGATTCAGGACGTACATCGTCTCGGGCGGGGGCGTCGAGTTCCTGCGCGTCCTCGCCGAGGAGCTCTACGGCGTGCCGCCCGAGCAGGTGATCGGCTCGAGCATCAGGACCCGGTACGAAGTGCGCGACGGCCGGCCCGTCATCGTGCGTCTGCCGGAGATCGAGTTCATCGACGACAAGGCCGGCAAGCCCGTCGGCATCCACAAGTTCGTCGGCCGCCGGCCGATCGCCGCCTTCGGCAATTCGGACGGCGATTTCGAGATGCTCGAATGGACGACGTCGGGCCCGGGACGCAGGCTCGGCCTGATCGTCCACCACGACGACGAAGCACGCGAATTCGCCTACGATCGCGCGAGCGCGATCGGCAGGCTCGACCGCGCGCTCGACGAGGCCGGCCGCCGCGGCTGGGTCGTCGTCAGCATGAGGAACGACTGGCGGAACGTCTACGCGCCGGCGCGATGAAGAGCCGAGGGCAGGAGGCGCTTGCCGGGGGCGCCTTCCTGTTCCTTCCACTCGCGGCGGGCGCTGCGAGGACGGCGACCTCGACCGACCGGCAGGGGCCGCGGGCGCCGAAGGGCACCCGAAATGCAGAACGCCCGGCGCTCGGCCGGGCGTTCGCACTTTCCGGGCGGGCGGACTACTTCTTCGCCGGCGCGACCGTGGTCGGTGCCGTGTTCGCGGCGGCGACCGACCGGATCGAAGCCACCACCGGCTCGCCCTTCAGGTGGTTCATCGCCTGCTTGAGCTGGAAGTCCTCGGTGGAGCCGAAGTCGAATCGCGGCACCGGCGGGGTCGTCTTCGGCTCGGGGGGCGCGCCCGGAAGCGTGCTCGCCGGTGCGGCGGCGCCCGCGGGCGCGGCGCCGGCAGTGCGCGGCGTCTCGAGATGGCGCTCGAGGTTCGCCTCGCGGATGCGGCTGCCCGTGTCGCGGCCGTCGTCGATCGCGATGTCGGGCTCGATGCCCTTGGCCTGGATCGAGCGGCCGGCCGGCGTGTAGTAGCGCGCCGTCGTGAGCTTGAGCCCCGCGTTCGTGCCGATCGGCAGGATCGTCTGGACCGAGCCCTTGCCGAACGTCGACGCGCCCATGACGGTCGCGCGCTTGTGGTCCTGCAGCGCGCCGGCGACGATCTCGGACGCCGACGCCGTGCCGCCGTCGACGAGCACGACCATCGGCACCTTCTTGACGCCCGCAGGCAGGTCGCGGAACCAGTCCTCGCCCCGGCGCTGGTAGTTGTCGCGCGTCGCGGTGAGGCGCATGCGCGCGTCGGGCGTGCGCCCGTCCGTGTAGACGACCAGCGCGTCCTTCGGCAGGAAGGCCGCGGACACGGCCACCGCCTGGTTGAGCAGGCCGCCCGGATCGGCGCGCACGTCGAGCACGAGACCCTTCAGCTCGCCTTGCTTGTAGAAGTCCTTCAGCGCCGCCGCGAGGTCCTGGCCGGTGCGTTCCTGGAAGTTCCTGACGCGCACGTAGCCGTAGCCCGGCTCGAGCATCTTCGAGCGCACGCTCTTGACGTTGATCTCCTCGCGCACGATCTGGAACGTGAGGAGCCCTTCGGCGTCCTTCCGCACGATCGTGAGGGCGATCGTCGTGCCGGGCTTGCCGCGCATGAGCTCGACCGCCTTGTTGAGCGGCATGCCGCGCGTCGCCGTCTCGTCGATCTTGACGATCAGGTCGCCCGACTTGATGCCCGCGCGGAACGCCGGCGTGTCCTCGATCGGCGACACGACCCGGACGACGCCCTCCTCGATGCCCACCTCGATGCCGAGGCCGCCGAACTTGCCCTGCGTGCTGACCTGCAGTTCCTTGAACGCGTCGGCGTCGAGGAAGTCCGAATGCGGGTCGAGCCCGTGGACCATCCCGTTGATCGCCTCGCGGATGAGCTTCTCGTCCGACACCGGCTCGACGTAGTCGCTCTTGATCTTCCCGAACACGGCGGACAGGAGCTGAAGATCCTCGTACGGGATCGGGAGCTTGGCCTCGCGCTGCGCGACCGCCGAGAAATTGAGCGTCAGGAGCGCTCCGAGCACGGTGCCGAGCCCGATCAGTCCCGCCTTCTTCCAGCCGTTGTCCATCGTGTTCCTCGTGTCACGCGGCGCTTGCGCGCGGGTCGGGGGCGCCTTCCGTCCCCTGCCATCGGAAAAGTATACGCCCCGGCTTCCTGCGCCGAGGACGTGCACGGCCGGGACTAGCCGTTTCGTTCGCGCATGTCTCGCGCGGTGGGTTGGGCCCCCGCCGGACCGGCAAGTTCCCTCGCCGCGGACACGGTGGTCTTTCGCCGGAGCGCCGGATCCCGCACGAGGGGGCATCGGGCGGGGGTCTCCCGGCAATGTTTGCCGTTCGGGCGCTTCCATGCGAGTAAGCGCACACATTCCGACCGGGTCCCGGCGCCGGGGACGCCCCGACCGCCCATCGGCGCCGGGCGGTCGGTCGCACGCGGGGCCGGGCCCCGCCGGAAGGTGGGGTTGCCGCGGGTCAGGCCGGCGCGACGAGCGGGTGCCCGGTCATCTCGGGCGGCTGCGGCAGGCCCATCAGCGCGAGCATCGTCGGCGCGATGTCCTCGAGCGCGCCGCCCGGCCTGACCGTGGCCGGGCGCCCGACGTAGAGGAACGGGACGACGTCCAGCGTATGCGCGGTGTGCGGCTGCCCCGTCGCCGGGTCGTACATCATCTCGGCATTTCCGTGGTCGGCCGTGACGATCACCTCGCCGCCGGCGAGGCGCGCGGCCTCGACGACCCGCCCGATGCAGGCGTCGAGCGTCTCGCACGCCTTGACCGCCGCCGCGAACACGCCCGTGTGGCCGACCATGTCGCCGTTCGCGTAGTTGCACACGATCGCGTCGTACCTGCCGCTCGCGATCGCCTCGACGAGCCCGTCGGTGACCTCGACCGCGCTCATCTCGGGCGCGAGGTCGTAGGTCGCGACCTTCGGCGAGGGAACGAGGATGCGGTCCTCGCCCGGATAGACCTCCTCGACGCCGCCGTTGAAGAAGTACGTGACGTGCGCGTACTTCTCGGTCTCGGCGATGCGCAGCTGCGACTTCCCGTGCCGCGCGAGCCACGCGCCGAAGCCGTTGTCGACGCTCTGAGGCCCGAAGGCGACCGGCAGGTGCGCGAACTCGTCGCCGTAGCGCGTCAGGCACACGTACGCGGCGAGCTTCGGCACCCGCGCGCGCGGGAAGCCGTCGAACGCAGGGTCGGTCAGCGCGCGCGTGATCTGCCGCGCCCGGTCCGCGCGGAAGTTCATGAACACGGCGACGTCGCCGTCCTCCATCGTCGCGGCGCGGCCGTCGGGCCCCGCGATCGCGGTCGCCTGCACGAACTCGTCGGTCTCGCCGCGCGCGTACGCCGCCTCGAGCGCGGCCATGGCGCTCGCGGCCGTGAAGGGCGACCGGCCGTCGACGAGCGTCTCGAAGGCCGGCCGCACGCGCTCCCAGCGCTTGTCGCGGTCCATCGCGTAGTAGCGGCCGATGACCGTGGCGATGCGTGCGCCCGGGTGCTTCGCGCACTCGTCCTCCATGGTCCGGATCGACGCCGCGGCGCTCTTCGGCGGCGTGTCGCGCCCGTCGAGGAACGCGTGCACCAGGACGCGCTTCACGCCCGCGGCGGCCGCCATCGCGACCATCGCCGCGACGTGCTTCTCGTGGCTGTGCACGCCGCCGGGCGAGACCAGCCCCAGCACGTGCAAGGCGCCCCCGCCCGCGCGGGCGCGGGCGAGCGCATCGATCAGGACCGGGTTCGACGCGAACTCGCCCGTCGCGATCGCGCGGTCGATGCGGGTCAGGTCCTGGTAGACGACGCGACCCGCGCCGATGTTGAGGTGCCCGACCTCGGAGTTGCCCATCTGACCCTGCGGGAGCCCCACGCGCATCTCCGACGCGTCGATCGTGCCGTGCGCATGCCGCGCGAGCAATGCGTTCCAGTTCGGCATCCGCGCGCGCGTGATCGCGTTGTCGGGGGCGTCGGGACGCACGCCGAATCCGTCGAGGATCAGCAGCACGACCGGTCGGGGAATGCGCGTGGGACGGGCGGGGGCGGGATCTGCCATCGGCGGCGGGAGGGCGTCCGGACGGTGGCGGGCGGGGCTGCCGCGCCAACTCCCCTATAATTCTACCTTTGCCCCTTCCGCGCCCCCGCGCGGCATGCCATGTCGGTCCTCGCCTTCGTCGAAAAGAACTGGATGCTCGTCGCGGTCGCGTTCGTGTCCGGCGCGATGCTCATCTGGCCGCTGGTTCAGCGGCGATTCTCGCCCGTCAAGGACCTCGGGACGCTGGGCGCGACGCGCCTGCTCAATCAGGACGCGCTGCTGCTCGACGTGCGCGAGACGAACGAATACCAGGAGGGCCGGCTGCCGAACGCGCTCCACATCCCGCTGTCGCAGCTGGCCGGCCGCATAGGCGAGGTGAAGGGCAAGCACGACCTGCCGGTGATCGTCTACTGCGCGAGCGGGCGGCGCAGCCGCATGGCCGGCGCGACGCTCGCCAAGGCAGGATTCAAGGACATCTACCACCTGACCGGGGGCATGGCCGCCTGGCGGGGCGCGGGCCTGCCGGTGGAGAAGTGACCGTGGCCCGCGTGACGATGTACACGACGGGCGTGTGTCCCTACTGCACGCAGGCGGAGCGCCTGCTCGCCTCCAAGGGCGTCGCGGCAATCGACAAGGTGCGCGTCGACCTCGAACCCGCGCGCCGGCAGGAGATGATGGAGCGCACCGGGCGCCGGACGGTCCCGCAGATCTACGTCGGCGCGGTCCACGTCGGCGGCTACGACGACCTGGTGGCCCTCGACCGGGCCGGCGGGCTCGACCCGCTGCTCGCCGGCGACTGAGCTCCGCTCCGCGCGCTTCCTCGGGGCCGCCGGGGGGCGGCGCGTCGGTGCGACCATGCCCGGTCCGGTATAATCGCCGGCTCTCCACGCCAATCCTCCAGGATCGCCATGGCCGAATCGCTCGTGTCCCAGAATGCCGTCCAGGTCTCGATCGAGAAGATCTACGTCAAGGATCTCTCGCTGGAGAATCCCGGCGCGCCCCAGTCCTTCAAGCTCAACGAGCGGCCGTCGATCGAGATCGGTCTGCGCACGCGCGCCGAGCAGATCGAACCGGACGTCTACGAGTGCGTGATGACGGTCACGGTCACCGCGTCCGCGGGCGAGCGCACGATGTTCCTGGTCGAGGTCGCGCAGGCCGGGATCTTCACGGTGCAGGGCGCGTCCCCCGAAGCGCTGCAGCCGATCCTCGCGATGCACTGTCCCGCGATGGTGTTCCCCTATGCGCGGCAGACGATCGCGAACGCGACGATGAACGCCGGCTATCCGCCGGTGCATCTCCAACCGATCAACTTCGAAGTGCTGTACGCCCAGCAGCTCCTGCAGAAGGGCGAAGCCGGCGCCCCCGCCCCCGTCGTCGCCTGACGACCATGTTCCGCCGCACGGCCGCGATCGCCGTCGCCGCCGTCGGCGCGGCGGCGCTTGCCCTGCCGCTCCACGCCGCCGACTTCCGCACCACTGCCGACGCTCCGACGGTGCTCTACGACGCGCCTTCTTCCAGGGCGCGCCCGCAGTTCGTCTTCGGGCGCGACGTGCCGCTCGAGGTGCTCGTCGCCGTCGAGGGCTGGACCAAGGTGCGCGACGTCTCGGGCACGATCGGCTGGATCGCGAACAAATCGCTCGCCGACCGGCGCGTGCTCCAGGTGCGCGTCGCGGCCGCCGACGTGCGGGCGACGCCCGACGATGCCGCCCCGGTCGCATTCCGCGCCACCGAGAACGTGCTGCTCGAGCTCGCCGAGCAGGCGACTTCGCCCGGCACGACCGCCTCGCCGGGCTGGGTCAGGGTGAAGCACCGCGACGGCGCGGTCGGATTCGTTCGCGTTTCGCAGATATTCGGACTCTAGGCGTGCCTCCCGACGCGCGCTGCGCGCGCCTCCCCCCGTCGGAGGTCGCGTGCGCGACGGGGCCCGAGCCGCGTTCGCCCGGGGAGTCCCGCGGTGTACGGCACTCTCGGGTCGCCGGACATAGATGATCGACGGGCGCGCCAGGATCGCCGTCGTCGGCGCCGGGGCGTGGGGGACCGCGCTCGCCTGCCACCTGGCCTCGCGCGCGCACGCGAACCCGCAGGTCGTGCTGATCGCCCGGTCGGCCGATCGCGCCGCCGAGATCCTGCGCGACCGGCGCAACGATCGCTACCTGCCCGGAGTGCCGCTGCCCGACGGTCTCGCCGTCGACTGTCTGCCCGCCGCCGCCGCCGCCGACGCGGACCTCGTGGTCGCGGCAACGCCGGTCGGCGCGCTCGACGGCGTCGTGGATGCGCTGGACACGGCGGGCGTGCGCGCGCCGCTGGTGTGGCTCTCCAAGGGATTCGTCGCGGCGCGAGGGGAGCCCGCCGGCGTGGCCCTCGCGCACCGGCGCATCGCGCCGCGCTGGCGCGCGCCGGTCGGCGTCGTCTCGGGCCCGAGCTTCGCGGGCGAAGTCGCGCGCGGCCTTCCGACGGCGCTCGTCGCCGCGGCGACGGAACCCGGCGTCGCGGAACGCGTGGCGGCGCTCCTGCGCGGCGACACGCTGCGCGTCTACGGCTCCGACGATCTGGTGGGCGTCGAGGTCGGCGGCGCCGTGAAGAACGTGCTGGCGATCGCCGCCGGACTCTCCGACGGACTCGCGTACGGCCACAACGCGCGCGCGGCACTGATCACGCGCGGGCTGGCCGAGATCTCGCGGCTCGCCGTCGTCGAGGGCGGACGGCGGGAGACGCTGATGGGACTCGCGGGACTGGGCGATCTCGTGCTGACGTGCACCGGCGACGCCTCGCGCAACCGCCAGGTCGGGCTCGGGCTGGCACAGGGGCGGAGCCTCGACGCGGTCCTCGCGTCGCTCGGGCACGTGGCCGAAGGCGTCCATGCGGCGCGCGCGGCCCGTGCGCTCGCGCGACATCACGGCATCGAGATGCCGATCACCGAGGCGATCGCACGCGTGCTCGACGAAGGGCTGCCGGTGCGCGAAGCGGTCGAGGGACTGCTGCGCCGGGAGCCGCGCGCGGAGGCGGGCTAGCTAGCCCTTCCCGGACTCCCTGAACCCGTTCTGCCGCCACGCCTCGTAGACCGCCACCGCCACGGCATTCGACAGGTTGAGGCTGCGCATGCCGTCGCGCATCGGAATGCGCAGCCGTCGTTCGACCGGAAACGTGTCGAGCACCTCGTCCGGCAGTCCCGCGGATTCGCGGCCGAACACGAGCACGTCGCCCTCCGCGAACGCCGCCTGGTAGAGCGATCGCGTCGCCTTCGTCGTGAACGCGAACCAGCGCCGGGGCTCGGGACGGTCGAGCGCCGCGCGGCAGGTCGCGTAGTCGCGATGGACGCGGACGCGCGCGTACTCGTGGTAGTCGAGGCCGGCGCGCCTGAGCTCGCGATCGCCGAGCGTGAAGCCCAGCGGCTCGACGAGATGGAGGTCGGCCGCCGTGTTCGCCGCGAGCCGGATCACGTTGCCGGTGTTGGGCGGTATCTCCGGATGCACGAGCACGATCGCGAACATCGGTCAGCCCCGGGCGGGCAGCGTGCGCGCGACGACCCACACCTCGACGCGCGCGGCCCCGCCTCTGCGGATCGCGGCCGCGGCCGCGGCGGCGGTCGCGCCGCTCGTCATCACGTCGTCGAC
>CALDKM010000368.1:0-10472 GCA_937898875.1 uncultured Pseudomonadota bacterium
CGTTTGCGGCGCGGGCGGATCAATGACCACCGGTGGCGGGGGTGTCGGCGTGGGCTGGGGCGTGAACAGGCCGATGCTGCGGAAGACGAGGGTGCCGCCGCCGGCGGGCATGGCCAGTTCCATCTCTGTGCCGCCGGGCCGCACCCGGTAGTTCTGAGCCGCCTGCAACACGCCGATAAACGTCTGATCCAGCGAATCCTCACCACAAAATGCGAGCGTCATCGGCCCGGGCGTGTGGCCGTGCGGCCAGAAGCGCGCGAAGCGGCGGGCCTCGGCCTCGTTCGCGTTGACCGGGAGCGCAGCGTAGTTGCGCCCGCCCGGGTGAGACACATGGTAGGTGCAGCCACCGAGCGCGCGCGCGGACCAGGTGTCGACGAGATCGAACGTTAGCGGCGCCTGCACGCCGATCGTGGGATGCAGCGCGGAGGGCGGGCTCCACGCGCGGAATCGCACGCCCGCGACGTACTCGCCCGGGATACCGGTGGGGGTGAGCGGCAGCGCACGGCCGTTGCACGCGACGGCGTGGCGCCCGCCGGTCATCCCGGTCACCTTGAGCTGCATGCGCTCCACCGACGAGTCGACGTAGCGCGAGGAGCCGGTTCCGGACATCTCCTCGCCCAGCACGTGCCACGGCTCGATCGCCTGCCTCAGCTCGAGCGTGATTCCGTCGTAGCTCGCGGTCCCGTAGCGCGGGAAGCGGAACTCGACGAACGGGTCGAACCAGGCGGGCGAGAAGGGATATCCGGCGCGGACGAGATCGTCGACCACGTCGCGCATGTCCGCCGCGACGAAGTGCGGCAGCATCCAGCGGTCGTGCAGCGCCGTCCCCCATCGAACCAGCCGCCCGTTCCAGGGCTCGCGCCAGAACCGCGCGACGAGCGCGCGCAGCAGGAGCATCTGCACCGCGCTCATCCGGGCGTGCGGCGGCATCTCGAAGCCGCGGAACTCGAGCAGGCCGAGCCGTCCGGTCGGGCCGTCGGGCGAATAGAGCTTGTCGATCGAGAATTCCGCCCGGTGCGTGTTCCCGGTGAGGTCGGTGAGCAGGTGGCGGAGCAGCCGGTCGACGAGCCAGGGCCGGGGCGTTTCCCTGCCGGAGCCGGCGAGCCGGTCCATCTCCTGGAACGCGATCTCGAGCTCGTAGAGCCGGTCGTCGCGCGCCTCGTCGACGCGCGGCGCCTGGCTCGTCGGGCCGATGAACGTCCCCGAAAACAGGTACGAGAGCGCCGGATGGTTCTGCCAGTAGCCGATCAGGCTGCGCAGCAGGTCGGGACGACGCAGAAGCGGGCTGTCGGAGGGCGTCGCCCCGCCCAGCGTCACGTGGTTGCCGCCGCCGGTGCCGGTGTGGCGACCGTCGAGCATGAACTTCTCGGCGGCCAGGCGGCAGGCGCGCGCATCCTCGTAGAGGAGCGTCGTCGCGTCGACGAGCGCGCGCCACGACGATGCCGGGTGGACGTTGACCTCGATGACGCCGGGATCGGGCGTCACTGCGAGCATCGACAGTCGCGGGTCGCGCGGCGGCGGATACCCTTCGATCGCGACGGCCACTCCCGCATCGGCTGCCGCCTCCTCGACCGCGGCGATCAGCGCGACCGACGCTTCGAGCTGCGTGACCGGCGGCAGGAACACGCGCAGGTGCCCGGCGCGCGCTTCGACGCACAGCGCGGTGCGGATCACCTCGCGAGGATGGCTCCCGCGCACGCGCCCGCGCGACGCCTTGCGTCGTCCGGGGAGCGCATCGCGCGGCGCGAACGGATCGACCGCGGGCTCGCGATCCTCGTCTTCGGGCAGCACCTCGGGCAGCGACGCGAGCGGCAGGCGCAGCCCCAGCGGCGAATCTCCCGGAAGCAGGTAGAGGCGCTCGCGTCGCAGGGGCCACGGGCTCGTCTCCCAACCGATTCCGTCCGCCTCGCGGGCGGCGCGGAGCGGCAGGACGAAGCCGGCCGGCGAATCGAGGCCCTCCTGCAGCAGCCGCGCGAGACGAGCACGCTCGCCCGGGTTCGCGAGATCGGCGGCGAGCGGGTCCGCATTGACCGGGAGCGCCGACTCGCTCGCGAGGAGCTTCGGCACGTCCTCGTAGGCGACGATCGGCGCAGTCGCGGGCAGCCCCAGCCTCTCGGCAAGCGCCGCCGCGAGCCTATGCGCGTCGTCGAGCGAGGCGCCGCCTTTCGTCGTCGTGTCCGCGATGCGCGCCGGATCGCGCCACAGCGGCTCGCCGTCGACGCGCCACCAGGTACCGATCGCCCAGCGCGGCAGAGGCTCTCCCGGATACCACTTGCCCTGCCCGTCGTGCAGCAAACCGCCCGGCGCGAGTCGCCGCATCAGCCGGCGCGCCAGCGCCTCGGCCAGCTTGCGCTTGGCCGGCGAGTGCGCCGTGATGTTCCACTCCGGACCGTCCATGTCGTCGACCGACACGAACGTCGGCTCGCCGCCCTGGGTGAGCCTGACGTCTTGCCGCGCGAGCTCGACGTCGACCGCCGCGCCGAGCGCGTCGATCGCGGCCCACTGCTCGTCCGTGTAGGGGCGGGTCACGCGAGGGTCCTCGTGGACCCGCGTTACCGACATCGAGAAGTCGAACGTCACTTCGCACGGATCCGTAGCACCGATGACGGGCGCCGCGTTGCCCGGATCCGCCGTGCACGCGAGCGGCAGGTGCCCCTCGCCCGCCAGCAGCCCCGACGTAGGATCCATTCCGATCCAGCCCGCGCCGGGGAGGTAGGCCTCGGCCCACGCATGCAGGTCGGTGAAGTCGCGATCGGTGCCTGCCGGGCCGTCGAGCGGCTTCACGTCGGCGGCAAGCTGGATCAGGTAGCCGGATGCGAACCTCGCGGCGATCCCTAGGCGGCGCAGGATCTGAACGAGCAGCCAGCCCGAGTCGCGGCACGATCCGCTGCCCTGCTCCAGCGTCGTCTCCGGCGTCTGCACGCCGGGCTCCATCCTCACGAGATAGCGTATGGCCCCGTGCAGTTCCCCGTTGAGTCGCACCAGCAGGTCGACCGTGGTCTCGCCCGGGCGGATCGACGCGCGGAAGCGTTCGATCCAGGCGGAAAGCCGCGGCGTGAGCGGTTCGGTCTCGAGAAACGGGGTCAGCTCCTTGGCGAGCGCGGCCGCGTAGGCGAACGGGTAGCACTCCGCGTACGGCTCGACGAAGAAGTCGAACGGGTTGACGATCGTCATGTCGGCCGTCAGGTCGACCGCGATCGCGAGCTCGGTCGCCGGCGCCGGGAACACGAGTCGCGCCACCCAGTTCCCGTACGGATCCTGCTGCCAGTTGAGGAAGTGGCCGGCGGGCGACACGTGGAGCGAATAACCCAGCACCGGCGTGCGACAGTGCGGCGCCGGACGCAACCGGATCTCGTGCGGCGAGATCCGGACCGGACGGTCGAACCGGTAGGTCGTGCGGTGCGTGAGGCCGACGCGGATCGCCATGCGGTTCCCGACGACCCCGGTCAGGCCCAGTCGGGGTCCGGCAGCTCGGCGAACACGCGGCGCAGGCCCTCGCCCCACTGCACGTGCACCATGCGGAAGTACGGGTCGTGCTCGTCGATCCGGCGCTGCATCCTCACGCGGAGCGCGTCCGTCTCGATCGCGACGAGGTCGATCGGCAGCCCGACCGAGATGTTGGAGCGCATCGTCGAGTCGAACGACACCAGGATGCACTTCGTCGCCGCGGACATCGACGTCGCGCGAGTGACGACACGGTCGATCACCGGCTTGCCGTACTTGCTCTCGCCGATCTGGAAGTACGGCGTGTCCGCGGTCGCCTCGATGAAGTTGCCCTCGCCGTAGACCTGGAACAGGCGCGGCGGCTCGCCGCGCACCTGTCCGCCGACGATGAAGGTGGCCGACGAGTCGACGTTGTTCTGGGCGAGGTACGCGCCGTCGCGCGTCTTGATTTCGCGCAGCGCGTCGCCCAGCAGACGCGCGACGTCGAACATCGACGGCGCGTTCATCAGGTTGAGCGCGCTCTCGCCGGTCCGCATGCGCTGTTCGAGCGTCGACAGCACGTTCTGCGTGATCGACAGGTTGCCCGACGACAGCGTGACGATCACGCGCTCGCCGTCCCGGGCGAACACGCGCATCTTCGAGAAACGGGCGATCTGGTCGACGCCGGCGTTGGTTCGTGAATCGGACGCGAACAGCAGGCCCGCGTCGAGCGACATGGCGACACAGTAGGTCATGGGAGCGCAGCGGCCGGCAAATTCCGCATTCTAGCGGACCTGCCGCTCACGTCGCGGGCACGAGGAAACGCCGCGCGACCTCGTCGCCCAGCGCCGAGATGCGCTGCAGGAAGTCCATCAGGTACTCGTGCAGGCCGAATTGCATCAGGTCGTCGGTCCGGCCGTAGTGGAGGCGGGCGTGGAGCTCGCCGCTCATGCGTTCGAGTTCGCGGCTTCGGTCGTCGCAGAGCTCGCGCAGGATCTCGTCGATGAGATTCATGCAGGCGTGCAGCGACCGGGGCATGTCGGCGCGCAGCACCAGCAGTTCCGCGACGCGCCGGGGGGAGATCACGTCGCTGTAGATCCGCCGGTAGGACTCGAACCCGGACACCGACTGCAGCAGCGACGCCCACTGGTAGTAGTCGACGGCGCCGCCCACGTCGGCCTCGGACGGCAGCAGGATGTGGTACTTGGTGTCGAGGATGCGCGCGGTGTTGTCGGCGCGCTCGAGGTGCGTGCCGAGCCGCAGGAAGCTGTAGGCTTCGTCGCGAAGCATGGTGCCGACCGTGACGCCCCGGAACTGGTGCGACCGGAGCTTCACCCAGTCCAGGAACTCGCTGATCCCGCGCGCCTGAACGGCGTCGAAGTCGACGTTGCGCATCTCGAGCCAGGCCGAGTTCAGGTCCTCGTACATCTCGGAGGTCATCGCGCCCCGCACCGCGCGCCCGGTCTCGCGCGCCGCCCGCAGGCACGACCAGATCGACGACGGGTTGCCCGCATCGAGGATCATGAACCGCAGGATGCTGGTGGCCGTCAGCTCGCGGTGGCCCGCGTAGAACGCCGTGGCCAGCCCGCAGGTGACGAGCGGCACCGCCCAGGGTTCGGCCCATGCGAGTCCGGGCTCCTGCGTGTGGTAGGGCAGGAGCGACGTGCGGTACGTGACGTCCAGCAGGCGAGCGGTATTCTCGGCACGCTCGATGTGGCGGCCGGTCCAGTAGAGGTCGTTGGCGGTGCGAGAAAGCATCGACTACTCCGCGAGCACCCAGGTGTCTTTGGTCCCGCCGCCCTGCGACGAGTTGACGACCAGCGACCCCTCGCGCAACGCGACCCGGGTGAGCCCCCCGGGTACGACCTCCACGGTCCTGCCGGAGAGCACGTAGGGACGCAGGTCGACGTGGCGCGGCGCGATGCCCGCCTCGACGAACGTCGGGCAGGTCGACAGCGCGAGCGTCGGCTGGGCGATGTACCGGCCGGGATCGGCCAGGATGCGGGCGCGGAACGCCTCGCGCTCCGCGGCGGTCGACGTCGGGCCGATCAGCATCCCGTAGCCGCCGGCGCCGTGGACTTCCTTGACCACCAGTTCCCCGAGGTGCGCGAGCACGTGGTCGCGATCCTCGCGCCGGTGCAGCTGCCAGGTCGGGACGTTGTGCAGCACGGGCTCCTCGGCCAGGTACCACCGGATCATGTCGGGCACGTACGGGTAGATCGACTTGTCGTCCGCGACGCCGGTGCCGATCGCGTTGGCGAGCGTCACGCGGCCCTTGCGGTAGGCGGAGAAGAGCCCCGGGACGCCCAGCATCGAGTCCCGCCGGAACGCCAGCGGATCCAGGTAGTCGTCGTCTACGCGGCGGTAGATCACGTGGACGCGTTCCGGCCCGCGCGTCGTCTTCATGTAGACCGTTTCGTCGCGCACGAAGAGATCCTGCCCCTCGACCAGCTCGACCCCCATCTGCTGCGCGAGGAACGTGTGCTCGAAGTACGCCGAGTTCCATGGTCCGGGCGTCAGGACCGCCACGGTCGGGTCGACGTGGTCCGGCACGAGCCCGCGCAGGTTGTCCAGCAGGACGTCCGGGTAGCGGTGGACCGGCCTGACCGACTGCGCGGCGAAGAGCTCCGGCAGCAGCCGCATCATCATCTTGCGGTTCTCGAGCATGTACGACACGCCCGACGGCACGCGCAGGTTGTCCTCCAGCACGTAGAACTCGCCCTCGCCCGCGCGTACGACGTCGACGCCCGCCACGTGCGCGTAGATGCGCCCGGGCACGTCCACGCCGCGCATCTCCGCGCGGTACTGGGTGTTCGACAGCACGCGATCCGCGGCCACCGGGCCGCCGTTCAGGATCCGCTGGTCGTGGTAGATGTCGTCGAGAAACGCGTTGAGCGCCCGCACGCGCTGCAGGAGTCCGCGCTCGAGGACGCTCCATTCGTCGGCCGCGATGATCCTCGGTATCAGGTCGAACGGAATCAGGCGCTCGGTCCCGGTGTCCTCGCCGGCGACCGCGAAGGTGATGCCGAGACGGTGGAACGCGCGCTCCGCCTCCTCCCGTTTCTGCGCCACGCGGGACGACGGCGTGCGCGTCAGCCAGTCCGCAACGGCCCGGTAATGCGGCCTCACCGTCCCGTCCGGGGCGGTCATTTCGTCGTAGGGGGCGGTGGGCATCGGCAAGGATCGGACAGGATCGGATTCCAGTAGCAAGCGGCAAGCCACCGGCAAAACCTCCGGAAAACCGTGGCTTAGCACTTGTACCACGCCTGCCGGATACCGATTGCCCTGATTTGGGGCGACCATACGCACCTGTTTGGTGCGTATGGTCGGGGAGAACCGGGCTTTGCCCAATCGGGCCGTTTACTCGACCTCCCCCTTGTGCTCTAATTGGCGCTCCTGTCTGGGTTCGCGGGGCGTTTAGCTCAGTGGTAGAGCACTGCCTTCACACGGCAGGGGTCGCTGGTTCGAACCCAGCAATGCCCACCACATCGAACCAAGGGGTTATGCGCAAAGCGTAACCCCTTTTTTTTTGGACGCGCGGCAGCGGAGGATCGGAAGATCGCTCCTTGTCTCGCACGTCGCGACGCTCCTGTTCGCGGCCGACCGTCGCCCGATTTCATCTCCCATGCCCCGTTCCCGCTTCGCCGCCTGCGTTTTCGACGCCTACGGGACGCTCTTCGACGTCGGCGGCGTCGCGTCCGCGGCGGACGCGCTCGCGCCCACGCACGGCGCGGACCTCGCGAAGCTCTGGCGCGCCAAGCAACTCGAGTACACGTGGCTCGCGAGCCTGATGGCCGCGCCCGGCTACGCGCGCCCGGACTTCCGCGACGTCACCGCAATGGCGCTCGACTACGCGGCCGCGGCCCTGGTGCTGCCGCTCGATGCCGATGCGCGGGCGGCGCTCGCCGCCGAATACCTGCGACTCCCGGCGTACCCGGACGCCTATGCCGCGCTCGCCTCGATCGCGCGCCCCCGATGGATCCTGTCGAACGGCACGCGCGACATGCTCGACCCGCTGGTCGTCGGTTCGGGGCTCGCTCCGGTGATCGACGGCGTGATCTCCGTGGACGAAGCGAACGTCTACAAGCCGGCGCCGGCGGTCTACGCGCTGGCCGCCGACCGGCTCGGCGTCGACCCGCGGTCGATCGCGTTCGCCTCGGCCAATGCGTGGGACGCGGCAGGCGCGCAGACCTTCGGGCTCACCGCCATCTGGGTCAACCGTGCCGAAGCCCCGGTCGACCGCCACGCTGCCGCGCCCGCGTTCGTCGTCGGCTCGCTGTCGGAGGCCGCCGCGATAGTCAACGGGTCCGGCTGACGCGCGCGGCCCGTTCGGCCCTGCGGATCGTCGGGTCAGGAACGTGCTGCCGACCGCGCCGCCGGCGGACGCACTTCCGCGACCGCCGTGCGCAGCGCCTCGATCGCCTGCGGGCGGGGAAAGCTCTTTCGGTAGGCGAGCGCGACGCGGCGCGACGGCGCGGGTTTCGCGAACGGCACCGGCACGACGAGGCTGCTGTGGTACTTGGGCGTGAGCGCGTCGCGCGGCAGCACCGACACGCCCAGACCCGAGGCGACCATGTTGCGCACGGTCTCGAGCGAGTTGGTCCGGGCGGTAGGCACGTCCTGGCGATTGAGCTCCGGGCAGGCGTCGAGCACCTGGTCGCGGAAGCAGTGGCCGACGTTGAGCAGGATCGCATGCTCGCCCACGAGCTCGTCCGGGCGGACCGCCTTCCGCTTCGCCCACTTGTGCCCGGACGGGACGACCACCTGGAACGGCTCCTCGTAGAGGAAGACGGTCGCGACGCCCGGCGGGGCGAACGGAAGCGCGATGATCGCCGCGTCGAGCCGACCGCTCTTGAGCTCGGCCTCCAGCACCTCGGTCAGGTTCTCCTCCAGCTCGAGCGGCATCTCGGGCGCGCGCACGTGCAGCGCCGGAATCAGGTCGGGGAGCAGGTAGGGCGCGACGGTGTAGATGACGCCGAGCTTGAGCGGGCCGACGAGCTGGTTGCGCCCGGCCCGCGCGAGCTCGCGGATGCGCGCGGCTTCCTCGAGCACGAGCTGCGCCTGTTCCACCACCCTCTCGCCCACCGGCGTGACGCTGACCTCCGACTTGCCGCGCTCGAACAGCTGCGCGCCGAGCTCCTCCTCGAGCTTCTGGATCGCCACCGAAAGCGCGGGCTGGCTCACGAAGCACTTCGCCGCCGCGCGCCCGAAGCTCCTCTCCTGGGCGACCGCGACGACGTAGCGCAGCTCGTTGAGCGTCATGGCTTCCCGCCGGCCCGTTCGCGCTGCCGAAGGTAGCGTGCGAGCCCGGCGCCGGTCTCGGGGTGCTTCAGCCCGAAGTCGACCATCGCCTCGAGGTAGCCCAGCTTGTTGCCGCAGTCGTAGCGGCGCCCGTCGAAGGCATACGCGAGCACCTTCTCGTCGTCGACGAGACGCGCGATGCCGTCGGTGAGCTGGATCTCGCCGCCGGCACCCGGCGCCATCGTGCGCAGGTGGTGGAAGATGCGCGGCGACAGCACGTACCGGCCGACGACGCCGAGGCGCGAGGTCGTCGTTCCCGGCTTCGGCTTCTCGACGATGCGCCGCACCGGCGCGAAGCCCCCCGACAGCGCCCCCGCCTCGACCACGCCGTACTTCCCCGTCTCCTCGGGCAGGATCGTCATCACGCCGATGACCGACGACTCCTCGCGCGCGGCCACGTCGGCCATCTGCTTCATCACCGGCACGCGCGCATCGATCAGGTCGTCGGCGAGCAGCACGGCGAACGGCTCGTCGTCGATCACGTGCTCGGCGCACAGCACCGCGTGGCCCAGCCCCAGCGCCTCGGTCTGGCGGATGTAGATGCAGTTGATGCCCGCAGGGGTCGCGGACTGCACGGTCTCGAGCAGTGCCGTCTTGTTGCGCAGCGCGAGCTCGGTCTCGAGCTCGTAGGCCTTGTCGAAGTGGTCCTCGATCGCGCGCTTGTTGCGACCGGTGATGAAGATCATGTCGGTGATCCCCGCGGCCGCCGCCTCCTCGACCGCGAACTGGATCAGCGGCTTGTCGACGATCGGCAGCATCTCCTTGGGGCTCGCCTTGGTCGCCGGCAGGAACCGGCTGCCCAGCCCCGCCACGGGAAACACCGCCTTCCGGATCTTTCTCATCGCGCACCCTTCCCTGCAATCAAGTCCTTCAATGCGTCCTCGTCGAGCACCGGGATGCCGAGCCCCCGGGCCTTCGCGAGCTTGCTGCCGGCATCGGCGCCGGCGACGACGTAGTCGGTCTTCGCCGAAACGCTGCCTGCGGCCTTGCCGCCGGCCGCCTCGATCATCGCCTTCGCCTCGTCGCGCGCGAGCGTCGGCAGCGTGCCGGTCAGCACCAGCGTCAGCCCCGCGAGCGGGCCCCCGGCCGAGCTTGGCGCCGGCGGGTGCTCGGGCCAGCGGATGCCCGCGGCGCGCAGCCGCTCGATCACCTCGCGATTGTGCGACTCGGCGAAGAAGCGGGCGACGCTCTCGGCGAGCACCGGGCCGACGTCGCGCACCTCGAGGAGCGCGGGCTGGTCCGCCTCCATCAGCGCGTCGAGCCCGCCGAAGTGCCGGGCGAGGTCGCGCGCGGTCGCCTCGCCGACGTGCCGGATGCCGAGCGCGAACACGAAGCGCTGCAGCGTCGTCGACTTGCTCTTCTCGATCGCGGCGACGACGTTGCCGGCGCTCCTGTCGGCCATGCGCTCGAGCGCCGCCAGCTTGGCGACCCCCAGCGTGTAGAGATCGGCCGGCGTGCGGACGACGCCGCCGTCCACGAGCTGGTCGACGAGCTTCTCGCCCAGTCCCTCGATGTCCATCGCCCGGCGTCCCGCGAAGTGCAGGAGCGACGCCCTGCGCTGCGCCGGGCAGATGAGGCCGCCGGTGCAGCGCGCGATCGCCTCGCCTTCGAGTCGCACGACCGCGGATCCGCATTCCGGGCACGAAGAGGGCATCGCGAAGGGGCGCGCCCCTTCCGGGCGCCGCTCGACGAGCACGCGCACGACTTCGGGGATCACGTCGCCCGCCCGGCGCACGATGACGGTGTCG
>CALDKM010000369.1:0-3111 GCA_937898875.1 uncultured Pseudomonadota bacterium
AGCACGGCGTCCGAGGTGAGCGGTGCGTGCGCCGCGGTCGGCATCACGTCGTGCGAACCCTACTTCGGCGGCGCGATGCCCAGCGCGCGGCGGGCCTCGCCCAGCGACTTGAACGACAGCGCTTCACCGGCGGGCGACTCGATCTTCCAGCCGGCGAGGCTCGTCGCGTCCGGGATCCGCGGACGCTTCGCCGGGTAGCTCGCGCGCCCCGTGTAGCGGTGCCTGTGCTCGCGCGCGGTGACGGTCCCGTCCGGCTGCGCGATGCGGAACGAGAACGCGAGGTCGAACGCGTACTCGCGCTTGCCCGTCGGCGTCACGCTGCCCTCGAGCGTCCACGGCGGCCCGTAGTACGACGACATCGACGGCGTGTTCGCGGCGAGGATGCGTGTGCCGGACGCGCTCACGCGAGTCGCCTTCGTCACGGAGCCGGGCCCGCGCGGCAGCGCGACCTGGAGGAGTGAGGCGACTTCCTGCGCGGCGAGCAGCGGATCGTTCAGGAGCTCCGCCCCCTCGCCCGGCAGCGACCCGTCGCTCTTGGTGCCGAGCGTCTCGCCGCCGATCAGGATCGCTTCCGCGCGGCCTCGGCGGTAGGGATTGGACTCCTCGAGGCTCGCCTTGAGGTCGCGGCCCGCGCCGACCGTGACCTCGTAGCGCGAGCGGACCTCGCCCTGCGCGAGATCGATTCTCATCGTCGCGAACTCGAACCAGGCACCGTCGAGGCACATCGCGCCCGCGGGCGGGGGGCCGCAGTCCGCCGAGAGCGCGGCAGCAGGAGCGGCGGGCGCCGACAGCAGCGCGGACAGTGCGATCAACGCCGGTGCGATTCGCGAGGGCAGGCGATTCATGGGCGCGACGTTACCACGGCGGCGGACGCCGCGCCGGCGCTCACGCCCGTCACCGCACCGGGGCGGAGAGGATCGCGAGCAGGATGGGCGTCGTGACCGCGGCGAGCGCGGTCGACAGCACGAGGCTCGCGGCGACCGGCCCCTCGAGCGCGCGGAACTGCCGCGCCATCAGGTAGACGTTCGCGCCGACGGGCAGCGCGGCGAGCAGGACGACGGCGACCGTCTCGTCCGGTGGCAGGCCCGCGATCCGCGCGATGGCCCACACGACCGCCGGCTGCACCGTGAGCTTGAGCGTCGCGATCGCGGCGCTCACGCGCCAGCCTTCGCGTACCGCGTAGGTGCCGAGCCCCATGCCGAGAACGATCAGCGAAAGCGGGACGGCGGCCTGCGCGAGCAATGCAAGTGCGCGATCCGCCCATCCGGGCAGCGCGAGCCCGGTGAACCCGAACGCCGTGCCGACGAGGATGCTCGCGACGACCGGGTTCGCGACGACGCCCTTCGCGGTCGCGGCGAACCGCGCAACCGACAGCGTGCTGTGCCTCGCCCACTCGACCGAGACGGAAACGAGCGTCCACAGCGTGAGGGTATTGAACACGACGACGAGCGAGACGACCGGCATCGCGGACTCGCCGAGCGTCACCTGGACGAGCGGCACGCCGAGGAGAACGTTGTTCGAGAAGATGCCGCCCAGCGCGAACACCGACTGCGCGACGCCGTCGTGCCGGAACGCGGCGCGGGACACGGCGCGCGCGATCGCGAACACGACGAGACACCCGCCGAAGTAAGCGAGCAGCACGCGCGCGTCGACCGGCGGCAGCTTCGAGAAGTCGCTCATGAGCCGGAACAGGAACGCGGGGATCGCGACCGAGAACACGAACCGCGTCAGCGCGTCGGTCGAGGCCGCGGGCCAGCGCCCGCCCCGCGCGAGCCCGAAGCCCAGTGCGATCAGCGCGAACAGGGGCGCCGTCAGGGCGACGAAGTGGAAGAGGGCGGACATCGGGCGGACGGACGCGGCGAACGTCGTTGCGGCCGCGGGGCCCCCGATTGTCGCAGATCGCGCGTGTCGCCTGGCGGACGTCGCGCCGGTCGCATAGACTTCGTACGGCCCGACACCGCGACGAAGCGACGACCATGGACTACCGGCGCATGCATCACGACGAGATCGATCTCCCCGAGTGGGACTGCCCGCGACGCGCGGACCCGCCGCTGCGCCGTCTCGTCATCTGCAGCACGCCGCGCTCGGGCTCCTACCTGCTGTGCCGGCAGATGATCAACGGAGGGATCGGCCGCCCGACCGAGTATTTCCGCGAGCAGACGGTGAATCGCCTCTCGGCGCGCTGGGGCGTCGCGCCGGGCGACGACGACGCCTACATCGACGAGCTCGAGGCGCGCCGCACGACGCCCAACGGCGTGTTCGCCGCCAAGGTCCAGTGGCACCAGCTGAGCGCGCACCCGCGCGTGCGCCAGCGGCTGCTGGAGCGCGCGGACCTGCTCGTGCTGCTCTTCAGGCACGACCTCGTGGCGCAGGCGGTGTCCTGGCAGGTCTCGCTCGCCACCGGTTACTGGTCGTTCGACGCGACGCAGGGTCCCCGGGACCCGAACGCCAACGTCACCGACGCGGGGCAATCGCTCAGGCTGGCGGCGCTGCTCCATCGCCAGAACCGGGCGTGGGCCGAGCTGCTGGGCGAGTTGCGCCGCAAGGTCCTCTCGGTTCCCTACGAGGCGTTCGTGAAGGACCAGGGCGCGCTCCTCCGGAAGCTCGCCGGAGATCTCGCGATCCCCGAAGGCAGCTGGTCGCTGCCCCCTCCCGAAGGCCGCGAGAGCGGCCTCCCGGAGGACGTGGAGACCGCGCGCGGCCGGTTGCTCGCGCTCGCCCGGGACGCGGCCGTCGCGGCCTCGGCCGGGCGCTGATCCGGCCCGGCCCGGCACGGGCCTTGCGTCTGCGACTCGACGATGGCCCGATTTCCTCCCGAGTTCGCCGGTACGCCGCTCGGCCGTGCCTTCGAGCGCTTGCGCTCGCGTCGCGTGGCCGAGGCGCGCGAGACGGCGACGACGGCGCACGACCTCGCCCTTGCCTGCGACGACGAGGAAGTTGCAGCGTGGGCCGCGCTGGCGCTGGCGCAGGCCGACTACCAGGACGCCGCGTTCGCCTCGGCGATCCGGCGCGCGCTCGACGTGCAGACGCGCGCCGAGGCGCTCGACGACGCGCGCCTCGGCGTCGAAGCCGCGCTCGTGCTCGGTAGCGGCTTCTGGCGCATCGGCGACT
>CALDKM010000370.1:0-3777 GCA_937898875.1 uncultured Pseudomonadota bacterium
GGACGTCTTGACCAGGAAGACCGGCGCGCCGGCGAGCGGATTGACGATCTGCAGGATCGCGGCGACCGCGAGGAACAGCGTCTCGAGGAACTGGCGGGCGTCGGCGATCATCGCGGCGCAGCGGAAGGCGGAGGCGGCTACACTAGCACGCCCCGACCTCGCCACCGGCCCCCGATCCCGCGCCGCGATCCCCGTGCCTTCACGCATGCTCTACGGCTTTCATGCCGTCACCGCCCGGCTGCGCACGCATCCGTCCAGCGTCCAGGGGGTCTATGCGGCGTCGGCGCGTCACGACGCCCGGATGCGCGAGCTCGCGTCGCGGGCGACCGCGGCGGGGGTGGCGGTGCACGTCGTCGACGACGCCCGGCTGCGCGAGCTCGCGGGCAACGCGCGTCACCAGGGTGTCGTCGCGCTGGTCGACGAGGCGCTTCCGCACGTCACGCTCGACGACGTCCTGGACGGCCTCGCCGAACCGGCGCTGTTGCTCGTGCTCGACGGAGTGACCGATCCGCACAACCTCGGGGCGTGCCTGCGCAGCGCCGACGCATTCGGCGCGCAGGCGGTGATCGTGCCCAAGGACCGCGCGGTCGGAGTGAACGCGACGGTGGCGAAGGCCGCGAGCGGCGCGGCCGACACGGTGCCGGTGATCGCGGTGACCAACCTCGCGCGCGCGATCGCGGCGATGAAGGAGCGGGGCGTCTGGGTGCTGGGCGCCGACGCCGGCGGAGAGAGCCTCGTCGACGCGGACCTCGACGGACCGGTCGCCTGGGTGCTGGGGGCCGAAGGGCAGGGGCTGCGGCGGCTCACGCGCGAGTCCTGCGACCGCATCGTCGGCATCCCGCTGTCCGGCGCGGTCGAGAGCCTCAACGTCTCCGTCGCCGCGGGCATCTGCCTGTACGCGACGCGTGCCGCACGCGCGAAGGCGTCGCGTTGAGGCCGGGACGCGTTTCGGGCATCATGCGCCGGCCTTCGCACCCGACGCCCGAAGCGTTTCCGAGGAGCCGAACGATGCGCCATCCGCTGGTCCCCGCACTCGTCGCGGCCGCCGCCCTGGCCCTTGCCGCCGCCCCGGTCCCGGCGAAGACGCTGCGATGGGCGAGCCAGGGCGACATCCTGACGTTCGACCCGATGGCGCAGAACGAGAGCCTCAACAACACGTTCTCCGACTACGTCTACGAAGGCCTCGTCCGCTACAACAAGCAGTTCGTCCCCGAGCCGGCGCTCGCCACGTCGTGGACGCGGGTCGATCCGTCGACCTGGCGCTTCGTCCTGCGTCGCAACGTCCTGTTCCACGACGGCGCGCCGTTCACCGCCGACGACGTCGTGTTCTCGTTCGAGCGCATCATGAAGCCGGCCTCGAACATGAAGGTCTACGCGCAGGGCGTGAGGTCGGTCGCGAAAGTGGACGACTACACGGTCGACGTCGTCACGGACGGCCCGAACCCGGTGCTGCTGCGGCAGTTCGTCGACGCCAAGATCATGAACAAGGCGTGGTCGGTGAAGAACAACGTCGTCAACCCGCAGAACTTCGCGGCGAAGGAGGAGAACCACGCGGCGCGCAACACCAACGGGACCGGCCCGTTCATGCTGAAGTCGCGCGAGCCCGACGCAAAGACGGTGCTGGTCGCGAATCCCCGCTGGTGGGACCGGCTCGAGGGCAACGTCACGGAGATCGTCTACCTGCCGATCAAGGCCGACGCGACGCGTGCCGCCGCGCTCGTCACCGGCGAGGTGGATCTCGTACTGGATCCGCCGACGCAGGACGTGCCGAGACTGCGGCAGAACCCGCAGATCCGGATCGTGGACGGCACCGAGACGCGGATCATCTTCTTCGGCTTCGACCAGTGGCGCGACGAGACGCCCTACGCGAACGTCAAGGGGAGGAATCCGTTCAAGGACCGGCGCGTGCGTCAGGCGCTCTACCAGGCGATCGACGCCGACGCGATCAGGCGCGCGACGATGCGGGGGCTCGCGGTCCCGACCGGCTCGATGGTTGCACCGCAGGTGAGCGGATGGACCGAGGACACGGCGAAGCGGCTGCCGCACGACCCGGCTGCGTCGAGGCGACTGCTCGCGGAGGCGGGCTACCCGGACGGTTTCGAGTTCACCCTCGACTGCCCGAACAACCGCTACATCAACGACGAGGAGATCTGCCAGGCGGTCGTGGCGATGTGGGCGAAGGTCGGGCTGAAGGTGCGCCTGAACGCGATGCCGCGGGCGACGTACTTCCAGCGGATTCAGAAGTTCGACACGAGCGCGTACCTGCTCGGCTGGGCGACCGCGACCTTCGACGCGCTCTACACGCTGCAGAGCCTCGTGCACTCGGTCGACCCCCGGGGCGGGGCCGACGGCAACTTCAACCTCGGCAAGTACGCGAACCCGAAGGTCGACGAGCTGATCGACAAGGTGAAGATCGAGGTCGACGACGCGAAGCGCAACGCGATGATGCGCGAGGTGCTCCGGATTCACGCCGCGGACGTCGGTCACGTTCCGCTGCACCAGCAGGTCATTCCCTGGGCGATGCGCGCGAACGTGTCGGCCTTCCATCGCGCCGACAACCGCCTCGACATCCGCTGGGTCCGGATCGACTAGGGAATCGCGTGCTCGCCTTCGTCCTGCGCCGCGTGCTGCAGACGTTCGCCGTGCTCGGCGTCGTCGCGCTGATCGCGTTCGCGCTGTTCAACTACACGGGCGACCCGATCGCGTTCATGCTGGGCCAGGACGCGACGCTCGAGGACCGGACGCGGCTTCGCGCCGAGCTCGGCCTCGACCAGCCGTTCTACGTGCAGTTCGGGCACTTCGTCGGCAACGCCGTGCAGGGCGACTTCGGCGTGTCGCTGCGCCAGGGCCGCAAGGTGTCGACGCTGCTGCGGGAGCGTCTGCCGGCGACGCTCGAGCTTTCGCTGGCCGCGGCGCTGATCGCGCTGGTCGTGGGCATCCCGGCGGGCGTCTACACGGCGCTGCGCAGGCACGGCGCGGTCGCGCACGCGCTGCTCGCGGCGTCGCTCGTCGGCGTGAGCCTGCCGACGTTCCTGATCGGCATCCTGCTGATCCTCGTGTTCGCGGTTCAGCTGGGGTGGCTGCCGAGCTTCGGCCGCGGAGACACGGTCGCGCTCGGCTGGTGGACGACGGGGTTCCTGACGACGAGCGGTTTGAAGTCCCTGATCCTGCCGTCGATCACGCTCGCGCTCTTCCAGACGACGCTCATCATGCGCCTCGTGCGGGCCGAGATGCTCGAGGTGCTGCGCACCGACTACATCAGGTTCGCCCGGGCGCGGGGACTCACCGACCGTGCCGTGCATTTCGGCCACGCGCTCAGGAACACCCTCGTGCCCGTGATCACGATCACGGGCCTGCAGCTCGGCTCGATCATCGCGTTCGCGATCATCACCGAGACCGTGTTCCAGTGGCCCGGCATGGGCCTGCTGTTCATCCAGGCGGTCACGTTCGCCGACATCCCGGTGATGGCGGCCTACCTGTGCTTCATCGCCGCCGTGTTCGTCACCATCAACCTGATCGTCGACCTTCTCTATTATGCGGTCGACCCGCGGCTGCGCGTCGAGCGCGGCACCGGCCACTGACACGCCATGGGCAATCCGGTAGAGCGCATACGCCGCTGGCAGGACGAACACATCGCTGTCCGTCACGATCTGCACGCCCACCCGGAACTGGGGTTCGAGGAGCACCGGACGGCGCGCATCGTCGCCGAGCGGCTCGCCGCGCTGGGCATCGAGCACCACACCGGCGTCGGGAAGACGGGCATCGTGGCGGTGGTGC
>CALDKM010000371.1:0-13013 GCA_937898875.1 uncultured Pseudomonadota bacterium
CGCGCACCCCCTCCTGAAGGAGGGGGCGAGCGCCTTGGGGCGGCCCGGCGGCGCTTGAGGAAGGGGACCTCCCCCAGGCTTGCCGCTTCGCGGCGTCGCGCACCCCCTCCTGAAGGAGGGGGCGAGCGCCTTGGGGCGGCCCGGCGGCGCTCAACGGTCAGCTTCCCGTGTCGCCGAAGCGCACGACCTCGAGGCCGGACCCCGTGCGCAGCGTGAACCGGCCTTCGCCGTCGGCCTCGATGCGCGCCTGCGTGAAGCCGTCGAGGGAGTTCGTCGGCGCGCCGAACAGCCACAGCTGGTCGAGCGGATTCGTCGCGTCGATGTCTCCGGTGTGCTGGACCGCGCGGCCGAGCGGCAGCGCGTGGCCTTCGCGTCCGAACACCGGGAACTGGTCGAGGGACGCGCGGTAGCGCAGCACCTGCCGGCCCGCGTAGCGCGCGCGCGTGTTGAGGTCGTACCACGCGCCGGGCGGAAGCGCGATCTCGACCTCGCCGCCGGGCGCGAGGATCGGTGCGACCAGCAGCGCCTCGCCGCAAAGGAACTGCGTCTCGAAACCGCGCACGAGCGCGTTTCCGGGGAACGCCAGCGGCATCGCGCGCATCACGGGCAGGCCGGTGCGCGTCGCCTGCACGATCACGCGCTCGAGGTACGGGATCAGCCGGTAGCGGAACGCGAGCCACTTGCGCGCGACCGCCTCGGCCTCCGGTCCGAACGCCCATGGCTCGCGCTCGCCGATGCCGTAGAGGCGCATGTGCGACGCGAACACCGAGGCCTGCAGCCAGCGCACGTAGAGCTCGGGGTCGACCTGGTCGGCGCCGTAGAAGCCGCCTATCGCCGAGGCGTGGTACGGATTGCCGCTCATCCCGAGCGAGAGGCCGCCGCGGATCGAGGCGGCGAGGCCCTCCCAGTCGCCCTGGGGATTGGCGACCCAGCCGATCGGGTGGCGCTGGCTCGCCGACCATCCGGCGCGGCTCCAGATCACCACCGGCCCGGCCCCCTTCGGCTGGAAGCGGGCGGCCGCGTCGTGCACGCACTGGTTGAAGAGCTGCGGATAGACGTTGTGCAGGCGCGTGCCGTGGTCGCCATTGAAGGCGACCGCGTCGGCGGGCACCTGCTCGCCGAACCCGGCCTCGAACGCGTCGACGCCGTCGTCGATCAGCTTCTTGTGCTGGTCGCGCCACCAGGCGTAGGCCGCGGGGTTGGTGAAGTCGACGATGCCCGAGTCCGGCGGCGGCGTCAGCACGTCGCCGTAGAGGCTGGTCGCGGGATCGGTGTCCCAGCGGTACACGTACGGATCGCCCTGGTCCGTCGTGAGCAGGTAGTGGCGCTGCGCGAGCTCGACGAACAGCGGGTCGTGGACCGAGACGCACGGATACTCCCAGACGCACACGCGCAGGCGGTGCGCCTTGATCGCGGCGATCGCCGCGCGCGGGTCGGGGAATCGGTCGGCATCCCACTGGAAGTTGAACCGCGTCTCGGTCTTCCACGTGGTCCGCCCGTCGAGCGCGATCACGTCGCAGGGGATCCTGCGGCTGCGCAACTTCGCGGCCGCCGCGACGGCGTCGTCGGGCGTCTTGTAGTACATGCGCGAGATCCACAGTCCGAGGCTCCAGCGCGGCACCTGCGGCGCGCGGCCGGTGAGCTGCGTGTACAGGTCGACGATGCCGGCGGGCACCGCTGCCGCGAACAGGAACAGGTCGAGTGCCTCGTCGTCGACGACGACCGCGTAGCTGCGGTGCGACCAGTCGGGGTGCCCGACGCCGTGCGTCACACGCGCGGGCGTGTTGACGAACAGCCCCCATGCGCCGCGTCCGGTCCCCGGGCCCCACGCGAACGGCGTGTTCTTGTACGAGCAGCCCGTGTTGACGCCGAGGCAGTCCTCGACCTGCGAGTGCACGAGCTGTCCGCGCTTGTCGAGCGGGCCGAACTTCTCGCCCAGTCCGTAGACCGGCTCGCCGGACGAGAGCGCGAGCGAAGCGATCCAGTGGGGCGCCGCGCGCACGCGCCCGAACGCCGGCAGGCGCGTGAAGCCGCGGAAGTGCCGGTCGGTGATCGATTCCGCCACCGGCCGACCCTTCCACAGCAGGCGGAACGAGAGCGGGGACCCCGCGAGCTCGAGCGTCGAGTCGCCCGACGTGAACGTCCAGGCGTCCGGCGTCGGCTGCGCGACCGCGCACGGCTTCACGCGCCCGATCACGATGCCGTAGTCGGGGCGCGTGTTCGGCCCCGCGCGCAGGCGGAACACGCCCGGCCCGTAGCACGACACCTCGAGCACGTCGCCGGTCGACGTGGCGAACGACGCGCCGGTCGCCGTCGAGCCGAGGCTGTTCGGAGCGTCGAGCCTCAGGAATGCGGTGGGATCGATCATGGGGCGTCAGCCTGCGTAGCGCGGCTCGGGGAGTCCGGGGACGTCGACGCGCATCGCGAAGACGCCGCCCGATTGCGGAAAGCGCTCGATCTCGTCGGCCGGCCGGTCCTGGCGCGCGCTCGTCACGTAGAGGGTCTTCAGGTCCGGGCCGCCGAACGCGCACATCGTCGGGCACATCGCCGGGAACGGAATCTCGCGCACGCTGCGCCCGGCCGGATCGATCTCGACGACTTTGCCTCCCCGGAAGTGCGCGATCCAGTAGTGGCCCTTGCTGTCGACCGCCGCGCCGTCCGGGCGGTCGGTCTCGCGCTCCCAGCGCGCGAACGTGCGCGGGTTCGACGGCCGCCCGCTCGCCGCGTCGAAGTCGAACGCGCGCACCGTGAGCGTGGGCGTGTCGGCGTGGTACATCGTGCGGTTGTCGGGGCTCCACGCGATGCCGTTGCTCACCGTGATGCCGTCGAGCACGCGGTGGAACGTGTGGTTGGCGTCGAGCCGGTGGAGGGCCGCGCTGGCGGCGTCGCGCCGTTCGTTCATCGAGCCGACCCAGAATCGCCCCTGGCGGTCGACGCGGCCGTCGTTGAAGCGGTGGTGGTCGGTATCGTACGGCGCGTCGGCGACCTTGCGTTCCAGGCGGCCGTGCGCGTCGGCCAGCCAGATGCCGTCGCGCAACGCGACGACGAAGCCGCCGCGGGCGCGCAGGCCGAAGCACCCGATCGACGACGGCATCGGGATCGCGGCGTCCGCGCCGGTGACGGGATCGAAGCGATGAAGCGACGGCGCGTGGATGTCGACGAACCACAGCGCCTGCTCGCTGGCCGACCACGTCGGGCTTTCGCCGAGCTTCGCCTTGACGTCCAGCACGCACCGGAACGGGGATTCGGGCATGTGAGGGATCCGGTCAACCGTCCGCTCTCGCTAGGAGCCGCATCGTACAGGAGAACGCCGCACCGGGCGGCAGGGTGCGGCTGCCCGTCCCTCGCTCGCCGCGGGCCGCGCGGTTGAACGCGTCGGTCATGTGCGACGCCGGCTCGAGCGCGAAGTAGTCGCGGCCCGCCGGCACGAAGACGATGCGCCGGTCGAGCGCACGGTCGGCCTCGACCGAGACATCGAGTCCGCGCGCGGGCCAGCGTATCGTCGCGGTGCCGGTCGCGGGCTCGAACACGTGGTCGAGCTCGACGTCGCCGAGCGGGCGTGGCGGATCGAAGCGCCACGCGTCGGGCACGGCCGTGCGCCGGACCGGGATCTGCGTCGCATCGTTGTGCCAGACATGGCCCGAAGCGAACGCAAGCGTCGTGCCTGGCGGCTTAGGGAAGAACGGATGCCAGCCCAGGCCGAACGGGAACGCCCGCCCGCCCGTGTTCTCGATCGCTAGCCTCGCCGAGAGCATTGCGCCTCGCGCCGACGGCGCGAGCGAGAAGGTCTGCCGCGCCCGGAACGGCCAGGGCCACGCCGCTGCGTCGCCGCCGGGCACGCCGTGCTCGAGTGCGAGCTGGACGCTCGAAACCGATGACGACACGACCGACCATGCGCGCTGCCAGCCGATGCCGTGGATCGAATGCGGCGAGTCGCCGAAGTTGCGCGCGAGCGCGTGATCGGACCCGTCGAACGCGAGGTGCGCGTTCGCGATGCGGTTCGAGTAGGGGACGAGCGGGTAGCAGGCGAACGACCGGACGTTGCCCTCCGCCCGCGCGTCCGCCGGCGTGGAGCGGAGGACGTCGACGCCGGCGAGCGTGAAGGAGGCGATCGCGCCGCCGACGGACGGCGCGATCTCGACGACGGCGCCGCCGGACTGCAGGCGAATCGTGGATCGACTGTCGCGTCCGGCGCTCAATCGGCGCGCACGCTCATCGTCGAGGCGAGCGACGTCAGGTGGCTGCCCAGGCCCGCGGCCTGCGAGCGGTCGAGCAGGAACGCGATCCAGCCGAACGCCGGCGTGCGTACGCCCAGCGCGGCGCGCAGGCCGTCCCGGGTCGCCTGCACGACGAGCCTGGGCGTGTCGATGTGGGGATACGAGGTGCCCTCCGGGACGTCGGCGCTCACCTCGGGCGACATCGACGCGCGCAGGAAGCCGAGGAACTGCGCGAGGCGCTCGACTTCGCCCGCGGCGAGGGTGACAGGCGCTCCGCCGAGGTTCAGCGTGACGTGTGCGCGCGTGGCGTCGAATTCGTACCGGACGTCGGGAGGGGGAGGATTCGTCATGGCTTCCGGGCGGTCGTCGCGGGCGCCGGAAGCATATCAGCGGAGCGCTTCCCCGAGCACGGGGGCGGTCTCGTCGATCGCCTCCGAGCGATACCCGGATGGAACGGCACGCGGGTCGTCAGGCGCCCGCCGATCGCGTTTGCGGCCGGTGTCCGCAGATCCGAGGCGTGACCGAACGCGGGCTGCAGGTCGAGCGGCACGCGCTCCCGGGGTTCGGCGCCAGACCGTGGGGCGTCCGGCCGCCGGCCCGCGAGGCGTCCTCGTTCGTCGCCCGCCTTCCGGCCCCGACCCGGGCCCGTGGCTCGCGTAAGATCGCGAGTCCCGCGGGGAGGCGCCGCCTCCGCTTCCCGTTCCGGACGCGCCCGCCCTCCCGCCCATGCGCCACCTCGTCGCCACGAAGGATTTCCGCGAAGGCTTCGTCGAGATACTGCCCGCCTGCATCGGACTGATCCCGTTCGGCGTCGTGTGCGGGGTCGGCGCTGCGGCGGCCGGCGCGGACTGGATCGCGGCGCTCGGCATGGCGCTCGTCATCTTCTCGGGTGCGGCGCAGATTCTCGCGGTGCAGCTCTACGCGGCGAACGCGCCGGTCGCGATCATCGTGCTCACCTGCTTCGTGCTGGGCCTGCGCTTCCTCATGTACAGCGCCGCGATGGCGCCGTACATGAAGCGGCTGCCGGTGAACTGGCAGCGTGGCCTCGCGTTCCTGCTCACCGACCAGGCGTTCGCGGCGGCGATCCGCAAGTTCGACGCGTCGGAAGACGCCCGCGGCGCGGGGCTGCACTTCCTCGGCAGCGGCATCGCGCTGTGGGGGATGTGGATCACCACGAACATGACGGGCTTCTTCGCGGGCCACTCGATTCCCGCGTCGTGGTCGCTGGACTTCGCGGTGCCGCTGTGCTTCATCGCGCTCGTCGCGCCGCTGTTCCGCACCCTGCCCTCGGTGGTCGCGGCCACGTGTGCGGGCGTCGCGGTCCTCGCGCTGGCGGGGCTGCCGATGCGGCTCAACCTGATCGCCGCCGGCCTGATCGGCATCGTCGCCGGCACGTTCGTCGACCTCGCGGGGGAGCGGTGGAAGGCGCGCTGAAGCTCTGGATCGTCATCGTCGCGGTCGGCGCGCTCAACTACCTGTCGCGCCTGTCGTTCATCGCGTTCTTCGCGAGCCGCGAGATGCCGCCGCTCCTCGCGCGTGCGCTCAAGTTCGTCCCGGCCGCGATGCTGACGGCGCTGGTGCTGCCGATGGTGCTGACCCCGTCGGCCGCCGGGACGCTCGCGGGACTCAACCCGCGGATCCCTGCCGCGATCGTCGCCGCGGTCGTCGCGTACTTCACCCGCAGCACGCTGAAGACGCTCGGGTCCGGGATGGCTGCGCTGTGGCTCCTGGAGGCGGCGATCCGCTGATTCGGCTACCATTGCGCCATGCGATTCGAAGGCACCGATACCTACGTCGCCACCGACGACCTGAAGCTCGCGGTGAACGCCGCGCTCGCGCTCGAGCGCCCGCTGCTGGTCAAGGGCGAGCCCGGGACGGGCAAGACGCTGCTCGCGGAAGAGGTGGCCCGCAGCCTCGGGCGTCCGCTCTACCAGTGGCACGTCAAGTCGACGACCAAGGCCCAGCAGGGGCTCTACGAGTACGACGCGGTCTCGCGCCTGCGCGACTCGCAGCTGGGCGAGGCGAAGGTCGCCGACATCGCGAACTACGTCAAGAAGGGCGTGCTCTGGGAGGCGTTCGAGAGCGAGGTGCCCGCGATCGTGCTGATCGACGAGATCGACAAGGCGGACATCGAGTTCCCGAACGACCTGCTTCGCGAGCTCGACCGGATGGAGTTCTACGTCTACGAGCTCCACCGCACGATCGGCGCGAGGCACCGGCCGCTCGTCGTCATCACGTCGAACAACGAGAAGGAGCTGCCCGACGCGTTCCTGCGCCGCTGCTTCTTCCACTACATCCGCTTCCCGGACAAGGAGACGATGACGCGGATCGTCGACGTCCACTATCCGGGGCTGAAGAAGGCGCTGCTCGCCGAGGCGCTCGAGGTGTTCTTCAACCTGCGCGAGGTGCCGGGACTCAAGAAGAAGCCGTCGACCTCCGAGCTCCTCGACTGGCTGAAGCTCCTGCTCGCCGAGGACATCCCGCCGGAGGCGCTGAAGAGCGGCGACCGCAAGGTGTTCATCCCGCCGCTGCACGGTGCGCTGCTCAAGAACGAGCAGGACGTGCACCTGTTCGAGCGGGTGGCCTTCATGGCGCGGACGGGGCGATAGGGCGACGCCGGGGCGCGCTCCGCGGGTCGGGCGCCGGCACGACGCGGCGGGGGCAGGCGGAGGGCGGGCGCCCGCCAGTGGGCCGACCCAAGGGAACCGGGAGCCGGAAACACGGGGATTGAGCGGATGGCGCGATTCATCGAACCGGTCACGCTCGTCGGGCGCCACGCGACGCTCGAGCCGCTCGACGCGTCGCACGTCGCGCCGCTCGCGGAGGCCGCGAGCGACGGCGAGCTCTGGCAGCTCTGGTACACGGGCGTCGCGCCGCCGCAGAGGATGGGCGAGTACGTGGCGACCGCGCTCGACATGCGCGAGCGCTTCGACGCGATGCCGTTCGCCGTGCGCGACGCGACCGGAGCCGTCGTCGGCTGCACGCGGTTCTTCAACGTCGACGCGGCGAACCGCCGGGTCGAGATCGGACACACCTGGTACGCGAGGCGCGTCCAGCGCACCCCGCTGAACACCGAGTGCAAGCTGCTGCTGCTGACGCACGCGTTCGAGAAGCTCGGATGCATCGCCGTCGAGTTCCGCACGCACTGGTTCAATCAGGCGAGCCGGGCGGCGATCGCCCGGCTCGGCGCGAAGCAGGACGGCGTGCTGCGCAACCACCAGATGAGCGCGGACGGCGTGAAGCGCGACACCGTCGTGTTCAGCATCATCGACAGCGAGTGGCCCGCGGTGAGGAAGCACCTCGGGTTCCAGCTCGAGCGGCCGCGCTGATCGACGCGGCCGGGCCGGCGGCTACTGCTTCCTGCAGCAGAGCGCGGAGGCCCCGACGTCGCGGTCGCGGTTCATGCAGGTGACTTCCCAGCGGGTGGGCGAGGCGTAGCGCATCGACTGCACGCCGCCGTCCGGGCAGGTCGCTCCGCCGCCCACGAGGATCTCGTCGGCCGCGCACTCGACGGCCGCGGAGCGCTGACGGCTCGCCTGGGCCTCGACGACGCGGCACGCGCCGACGACGCCCGGCGGTCCTGCCGGTCCCGCAGGGCCCTGGGGTCCCGCCGATCCCGCGGGCCCCGGCATGCCCTGCGGCCCCGGGGGGCCGGGGGGGCCCTCCGGGACCGACGAGCACTCGAGCGCGGCAGTAAGCGCCTGCGCCTCGATCACCAGCGGAGCCTTCGAGCCGAGGAACCATATGATCCTGCCCTCGACCGTCGGATCCAGCGTCACCGCGTGCGCGCGCGGCGTGTAGCCCGGTTCGATGGAGATTGGCGGATCGAATCGCGACGGTTCGAAAAAGTTGATCGCCGGCGTCGCGGCCGAGTCCTTGAAGCTGAACGTGCCGAAGCGGAACGTGTAGGTGTTCGCGTCGAGGACGTCGTAGCACTCGAACTTCGGGTAGACGAGGTCGTCGTCCGACGCCCGCGCGATCGCGGGGAGCCAGGCGGCGACCGCCGCGCAGAGCGCGAGCGCGCACGAGAGCTGCGCGCAGGGGCGCGGTTGCGGCAGGCGTTCGGCCATCGGCGACAAGATCCTCTCCCCGGTCGAGACACGCCCGACGGGCCGGCGTGCCGGCCGCGAGTGTAGCGCGGAACCGACCGGCATGCATGCGGCGGCGCGGGCGTAGAATCGTCGCCGGGCCGGAGCCCGCCCGGCAGGGGCCGGAGGCGCTGCGCCGACCCGCCCACGATCGGCGACACAACCCTTGAGCACCGCTTCCCGCCTGCTCGGTCCGATGCGCGTCCCGTTCCTGGCGCTCTCGCTCGTCTGCGTGGCGCTCGGTGTCGCGACCGCGTGGCACGCGGAAGGCCGGGTCGCGTGGCCGCTCGCCGCACTCTCGCTCGTCGCCGCGCTGGCCGCGCACATCAGCGTCAACGCGTTCAACGAGTACCTCGACTTCAGGAGCGGGCTCGACTTCAGCACGCAGCGCACGCCGTTCTCCGGCGGAAGCGGCGCACTGCCCGCCGATCCGTCGGCCGCCCCGCTCGCGCTCGCGATCGCCGTCGTCTCGTTCCTCGTCGTCGCCGCGATCGGGCTCTGGCTCGTCGCGCTGCGGGGGACGGTCCTGTTGCCGCTCGGCATCGCGGGACTGGTGCTCGTCGTCGCCTACACGAGCCTCCTCACGCACGACCCCTACGCGTGCCTCGTCGCACCGGGACTGGGCTTCGGGCCGCTGATGGTCGTGGGGACGCACATCGCGGTGGCCGGACGATACGACTCCGCGGCGGGCATCGCGGCGCTCGTGCCGTTCTTCCTCGTCAACGCGCTTCTGCTCCTCAACCAGTTCCCCGACGTCGAGGCGGACCGCGGGGTCGGCCGGCGGCACCTGCCGATCGCGTGGGGGCGCCCTCGCGCGGCGAAGGTGTTCGCCGCGCTCTACGCGCTCGCGTATCTGTCGCTCGTCGGGGGCGTCCTTGCCGGGGCGCTCCCTTGGCCGTGCCTCCTGGGGCTCGCGACGCTCACGCTCGCGGTTCCGGCGGCGCGCGACGTGCTGCGCCATCCGGACGACGTGAAGGCGCTGCTGCCGGCGATGGGGCGCAACGTGATGGTGAACCTCGCGACGCCGGCGCTGGTCGCGACCGGCCTGTTCGTCGGCTGAGCGCAGGCGCGATGCTGGTCGATTTCTTCCTGCACCTCAAGTCGTTCAAGCTCCCGGTCTCGACGCGCGAGTTCCTGACGCTGCTCGAGGCACTGGAGGCGCGCGTCGTGTCGCTCTCGATCGACGACTTCTACGCGCTCTCGCGCACGACGCTCGTCAAGGACGAGCAGCACTTCGACCGCTTCGACCTCGCGTTCGGCAGCTACTTCAAGGGCATCGACGCGATCTTCGACATCCGCGCGACCATCCCCGAGGAGTGGCTGAAGAAGGAGTTCATGCGCACGCTGTCCGACGAGGACCGAAGGCGCATCGAGGCGCTGGGCGGTCTCGACAAGCTGATGGAGACGTTCAAGCAGCGGCTCGCGGAGCAGAAGGAGCGGCATGCGGGCGGCAGCAAGTGGATCGGCACCGGCGGCACGAGCCCGTTCGGCGCGTACGGCTACAACCCCGAAGGCATCCGCATCGGCCAGGCCGAGGGGCGCGCGAGGAGCGCGGTCAAGGTCTGGGACGCTCGCGATTTCGCGAACCTCGACGGCGGCGTCGAGCTCAACACGCGCAACCTCAAGGTCGCGCTGCGGCGCCTGCGCAAGTTCGCGCGCGAGGGCGTTCCCGAAGAGCTCGACCTCGACGGCACGATCGAGGGCACCGCGCGCAACGCAGGATGGCTCGACCTGAAACTCCAGCCCGAGCGGCGCAACCGGGTCAAGGTGCTGCTGTTCCTGGACGTCGGCGGGTCGATGGATCCGCACGTCGAGGTCTGCGAGCAGCTCTTCTCGGCCGCGAAGAGCGAGTTCCGCCACCTCGAGCACTTCTACTTCCACAACTGCATCTACGACCACGTCTGGCGCGACAACGCGCGCCGCCGCACGGAGCGCGTGTCGACGCTCGAGCTGATCCGCACCTACGGGCCGGACTGGCGCGTCGTGATCGTCGGAGACGCGGCGATGAGCCCGTACGAACTCCTCGAGGTCGGCGGCAGCGTCGAGTACAGCAACGACGAGGCCGGCCTCGCGTGGCTGACGCGGCTGTTCGAGCACTTCAGGCACCGGATCTGGTTCAATCCCGAGCCCTCGCGCGCGTGGGAGTACACGCGCTCGACGCAGATCGTGCTGCGGGCGCTGGGACCGAAGATGTTCCCGCTCACGCTCGCGGGCGTCGCGGAGGGGATCGACGCGCTGCGGAAATAGGCCGCGGCGGTTTCGGCGCGTCGATGCGTGCGGCGGCGGCGGGCATCCGGAGTGTGCGGACGCGCATGCCCGGGTCGCCCGTGCGCGAGCCGCCCGTGCCCGGCAGCGACTTCGCGATGGGCATGCTCGAGCCGAACGGCGCCGCCGAGGCGGGCGCGCACAGGATGCCGCGGCGCATTTCCGCCCCTGCCGTCATCGCACGATCACCCTTGCGTCGGCCACCGCCAGCCGCTCGTTCGCGCATTCGACCTTCACGCGGAACCGATGCTCGCCTGCGGGCGGCTCGACCGCGTCGAGCGCGATCTCGACCGCCCGACGCGCGCCCGGCGCGAGGCCGAACCACTCGGACGCGCCGTGGAGATAGCCATTGCGCGACGTGTAGCCGTCGACCATCGCGCGGCACTGGCGCAGATCCTCGCGCCCGTCGTTGATCGCCTCGACGTCGAGCTTCGCCTTCCCCGACGCCGACCTCATCGTCGCGGTCCCGGCGACCTGCACGGCGACACTGCGCCCGGTGATCCGGCCTTCGAGCGGCAGCAGCGCGCCGCTCTCCGCGACGATGAACGCCGGGACGAACACGAGCGCCGCGACGCCCACCGTCCCGACGAGGAGCAACGCGAGGTCCGCGGCGTACACGGCGCCCGACGCCGGGAGCGTCGCGCCCTCGCCTTCGATGTCGTAGGTTCCGGCATCGAGGATGTCGGTCGACTCGCGCACGTCGACCTTCAGGCGGCGGCCGAGCGCCGCCATCACGCGCGGGCGGACGGACGCGAAGAACACGCCCAGCCACGCCAGGTAGGCGGCGAAGAGCGCGATGCCCAGCCAGGCGGCGGGGCCGATGGCGGAGAGGTTCATCGTGGCGGACGCGCACCCGAACCGCGCCGGGCGCTCCCGCCATCATCGCGCAGTGCGCGCCCCGATGCGAAGGACTCCCGGTCCCGCCGGCCGTCAGTGCTTGGCGTGCGCGGGGGCCGAAGCCGGAGCCGCCGTCAGCGCCTTCACCGGTGCGTTGACGACGATCGTCGACGCGCGTCCGTCCTTGTCCTTGAACGTCAGCGTGATCGGTACCGTGTCGCCTTCCTTGAGCGGCGCCTTCAGCGCCATCAGCATCACGTGGTAGCCGCCGGGCTTCAGCTCGACGATCTTGCCGGCGGGCAGCGGGAGCGCGCTGATGGCCGACATCCTCATCACGCCGCCGTCCATCTTCATCTCGTGGATCTCCACGATGCCGGCGACGGGCGACGAGGCGCCGACGAGCGAGAGGTCGAACGGGGCGCGCAGTTGCATGAACGCGCCGGTGGCCTTCTGGCTTTCGACGGTGCCGCGCACCCAGGGATCGGTGACGGCGACCTGCGCGATGGCGGCGGGAGCCGCGGCGAGCGCGGCGGCGAGGACGAACGGGCGAACGAGGTTCATGTCGATTCCTGTGTCTGATCCGGTGCCGCGGAGGCGGCGGGCGCCGGCGAAAGGACCGGCGCGACGACGGCGGGCACGCCCGCCGCGATGCGGATAGCGATCAGGCAGGGGGCGCGCGCGCCAACGCCGCGCGCACCACGACCGGCGGGAATGGCGCGGCCCCTGCGATCGCGTTCCGCAGCAGGACGATCGGGATGACCGGGTGGGATGGCGGTGCGCGCGGCGGTGCGGACGCGGTCGACCCGCAGCACGCGTCGCAGCCGAGTGCCGCGCCGGCGTTGCCCGGCGAGCCGGGCACGATCTTGCCGCCGACGCAGAGGTCGCCGCCGACGCCGGCCATCGCGACCCGCGACGGCATTGCGTGCACGGGCAGCGCGAGCGCGACCAGCATCGCGACGAGCGCCAGCCAGGCGGCGGGACGACGGAGCGAGCGTTGACGCATTGCCGCATTCTACTGAAGCGTCCGACCCCGCGCCTTGAAGCCTGATCAAGGTCCAAGCAACAGTCCGGGCCGTTTTTCTTGACCCGGGTCAAGAAATTCCGGGCCGGGGAGGGAGGGTCGTTGCGACCCCCATCCCTCGCGGCTAGGCTCCCCCTCCACCCCAACATCTTGTGGTTTGCGGCAAAGGGGGATGTTGCGCCGCATCAGGGAGGAAACGATGGAGGAGACGACCGCGGAACGAACGGCGGGGACCCGGTCGGGCCCTGCGCTGCCTTGCGCGATGGTCAAGCGCGACGGCCGCCGGGTGCCGTTCGAACTCGCGAAGATCGCGTCGGCGATCGAGCGCGCCGGTGCCGCGACGGGCGAGTTCGGCAAGGTGGAGGCGGGGCGGATCGCCGATGCGGTCGGCCTTGCGCTGGCGCTTCGCGACAACCCCGGCGAACCGGGGATCGAGGCGATCCAGGACACGGTCGAGCGCACGCTCGCCGCGGCCGGCTGGTTCGACACCGCGCGCGCCTACATCGTCCATCGGGAGCGCCACGCGCGGTTGCGCGACCAGAAGAAGACGCTGGTCGACGTCGCCGCGTCGATCGACGAGTACCT
>CALDKM010000372.1:0-11476 GCA_937898875.1 uncultured Pseudomonadota bacterium
ATTCGTAACGGCCGCCGCCCAGCGGCGGCGTGCGCGCCGCCGCGATGCCGAGGCGATCCGCGGCGGACACCGCGGGCGCCTCCGACGCGCTCGCCGCGAGCGAGCGCTCGACCGCGCTCCGCACGAACGGATGCAGCGCGCTGCCGTCGCGGAAGCGCACTTCGGTCTTCTGCGGATGCACGTTGACGTCGACGCGGCGCGGGTCGATCGTGATCCACAGCGCGTAGGACGGCTGGCGGTCGTGGTGCAGCACGTCGCGGTAGGCCTCGCGCACCGCGTGCGCGAGCATCCGGTCGCGGACGTAGCGGCCGTTCACGAACAGCATCTGGGTGCCGGATCCCCGCGTCGAGTGCGCGGGCCGGATCGCCCAGCCCGAGATCGCGACGCCCGCGGACTCGGCCTCGACCTGCGCCGATCCGCGAACGAACGCCTCGCCGAGCAGCGCCTCGGCGCGCGAGGCGCGCGAACCCGGCAGCAGCCGGCGGACGAGCCGTCCGTTGTGCGTGAGCGTGAAGCCGACCTCGGGGTGCGCGAGCGCGATGCGCGTGAGCGTCTCGTCGCAGTGCGCCCATTCGGTCTGGTCGGTTCGGAGGAACTTGCGACGGGCGGGCGTGTTGAAGTAGAGCTCCTCGATGGTGATCGACGTGCCCGCCGCGAGCGCCGCCGGGGCGATCGGCGCGATCGTCCCGCCGTCGACCTCGATGCGCCATGCGTGCGGTCGCCCCGCCGCGCGCGAGGTCAGCGCGAGCCGCGACACCGCGGCGATCGACGCCAGCGCCTCGCCGCGGAAGCCCAGCGTCGCGATCGCCTCGAGGTCGGCGGGCGAGCCGATCTTCGACGTCGCGTGCCGCGCCACCGCGAGCGGCAGGTCCTCGCGGTCGATGCCCCCGCCGTCGTCGACGACGCGAATGCGCTTGATGCCGCCGCCCGCGAGGTCCACGTCGATGCGCGTCGCGCCCGCGTCGAGACTGTTCTCGACCAGCTCCTTCAGCGCCGCCGCCGGGCGCTCGACGACCTCGCCCGCCGCGATCTGGTTGATGAGCAGGTCCGGCAGCGGACGGATCGCGCCCATCAGTGCGCCAGTCCGCGCGCCCAGCGCGCGTAGACGCCGTCCGCGAGGGCGTTCAGCGACGCCACGTGCGCGTCGAGGCCGCCGAGGATGTCGCCGCGCGACTGCCGCGACGGCGTCGACGCCGCAGGCAGCTCGTCGGGCGCCATGTCGCACCAGGTCGTGACGAGCTCGCGCGTCATCTCGACGTGGCACTGGAATCCGATGTGGCGATCGTCGAGCACGTAGGCCTGGTTCTCGTTGAACGCGTTGGTCAGGACGCGCGACGCGCCGGGCGGGATCGTGAACGCGTCGTAGTGCCACTCGAACACGTTCATCCGCTCGCGGCCGCCGAACCACTCGCGCGCGGCATCGCGGTCGGTCGCGTCGACGTCGATCCAGCCGATCTCGGTCACCGGCGCCTTCGTCACCGTGCCGCCGAGCGCGCGCGACAGGATCTGGCCTCCGAGGCAGTGGCCGATCACGGGCACGCGCGCGTCGACGGCGCGGCGCAGAAGCACCGCGAGGGCGTCGCGCCACGGCGTCCGGTCGTTCGCGCCCATCGGGCCGCCCATCATGCCGATGCCGGCGAACGCCTCGGGATCGTCGGGAACCGGCTCGCCCAGGTCGAGCGCGACGAGCCGGCAGGGTCGCCCGTGCGCCGCCAGCCAATCGCCGAAGCGGCCGGGGCCTTCGCTCTTCGAGAATCGAAATACGGCGACGGGACGCATCGGGGGTGCGACGGGGTGCGAGTCGGGGCGACCGGACGTCGCGGCGCGCACGCGGAGCGCCGCTACAATCGGACGTTTCCATTCTAGCAGCGGCGCCTTCGACCGAGCGCCCGCGACCGTCCGATGACCCCTGCCTCGCCCGCCCGAACGACCGGAGCCGTCCTCGCCGCCGTCTCCCTCTCGCTCCTCGCCGCGTGCGCGCACGTGCAGGAGGCGATCGTCCCCAACGAGAACCTGAGGGTCGAGGGCATTCCCCCGATCCCGGCTGCGCTGGCCGCGAAGGTCGCGCCGTACACCGAGTTCCGGCCGAATGCGCTCGCGTCGTGGCACCCGGCGAGGCACGAGGTCGTCGTCGCGAGGCGCGCGAGGAACACGACGCAGCTCTTCGACGTCCGCTCGCCGCTCGCCGACCCGGTGCAGCTCACCGACTTCGCCGAGCCCGTGCGCACGGGCGCGTGGTGGCCCGCGAAGCCCGACGTCCTGGTGTTCGGCCGCGACGCGGGCGGCAACGAGCAGTCGCAGATCTATCGCCTCGACCCCGGCGCGAACGAACCCGTGCTCCTGACCGACCCGGCGCGCACCCACCAGCCGCTCGCGCTCAATCGCGCGCGCGACCGCATGCTCGTCGGGTCCACCGACGTCGACAAGGCAGGCGGGCGACGGGAGAACCCGACGCTGGACGTCGCGATCGTCGATCCGCTCGATCCGGCGGGCGCGAGGAAGATCGCGACGCTTCCGGGCACGGGCTGGGGCGACTTCAGCTTCTCGTTCGACGACCGCCGGCTCGCGATGAACGAATTCAGGTCGGTCACCGAGACCTACGTCTGGGTGATGGACCTCGCGACCGGCGATCGGCGGCGCGTGCTGCCGGCGCCGGGCGGCGATCCGGCGCGAACGGTCGCGTCGACCGAGGTCGGCTTCTCGCGCGACGGCAAGGGCCTGTTCCTGACGACCGACCGCGACGGCGAGTTCCAGCGCGCGAGCTACCTCGATCTCGCCACCGGCGCGCTCGAGGCATTCGGACCGGCGAACTGGGACGTCGAGCAGCTCGCGCTCTCGCGCGACGGCCGCACGATCGCGATGGTCGTCAACGAGGCCGGCGTCGGCGTGCTGCGGCTCTTCGATGCGGATACGCGCCGCGAACTGCCGCGCCCGCAGGTGCCGATCGGCGCGGTGAGCGGCGTCCAGTGGCACCCGGACTCGACCGCGCTGGCGTTCGACCTCGACTCGTCGCAGAGCCCGGGCGACGTCTACGTGCTCGACGTGGCGTCCAACCGCGTGTCGCGCTGGACCGAATCGAAGGTCGCGGGGCTGGATGCGTCGCGATTCGCGGTGCAGACGCCGATCGAATGGAAGAGCTTCGACGGACGCACGATCACCGGCTTCGTCGCGAGGCCCGATCCGCGCCGGTTCCCCGGGCGCCGACCGGTGATGATCCAGATCCACGGAGGGCCGGAGGGGCAGGCGCGTCCCGGCTTCATCGGCCGCTGGAACTACTACGTGAACGAGCTGGGCGTCGCGATCATCGAGCCGAACGTGCGGGGCTCGACCGGCTACGGCAGGAGCTTCGTGTCGCTCGACAACGGGATGAAGCGGGAGGACTCGGTGCGCGACATCGGGGCGCTCCTCGACTGGATCGCGACCCAGCCGGACCTGGACCCCGCGCGCGTCGTCGTCGCGGGCGGCAGCTACGGCGGCTACATGAGCCTCGCGGTCGCGACGACCTACTCCGACCGCATCGCCGGCGCGATCGACGTCGTCGGCATCGCGAACTTCGTGACGTTCCTCGAGCGCACCGAGAGCTACCGGCGCGACCTCCGCCGCGTCGAGTACGGCGACGAGCGCGACCCGGCGATGCGCGCCTTCCTCGAGCGCATCTCGCCGGTGAACAACGCGGCGAAGATCGGCAAGCCGCTGTTCGTCGCGCACGGGAAGAACGACCCCCGCGTCCCGTACACCGAGGCCGAGCAGATCGTCGAGATCGCGCGCCGGAATGGCACGCCCGTCTGGTCCCTGCTCGCCGCGAACGAGGGCCACGGCTTCGCGAAGAAGGAGAACGCGGACTTCTACTACTACGCGACGATACGGTTCCTGCAGGAGACGGTGCTCAAGTAGGGCGGCCGGGCGTCGCACCGGCCCCGTCACATCTGCTTGAACAGGTGCGTGAACTGCCGCGAGATCGGAAGCTTGTCCGGTCGCGACCTGAACAGCGCGAACTGGCGCTCGGCGTCCTCCCGCAGCACGCCCGCGAGCTGCGACACGTTGACGATCGTGCTGCGATGGATCTGCCAGAAGCGGTCCGGATCGAGCTCGGCGACGAGGTCCTTGAGCGGCGTGCGGATCAGCGCCTCGGACTGCGCGAGCACGACCCTCGTGTACTTGGTGTCCGACTGGAAGTAGACGACGTCGTCGACCGGGATCAGCTTGACCTGCTTGCCGACGGCCGCCTTGATCCACCTGAGACGCGAGGCCGCCGGCGTCGCGTGCGCGCGAAGCGCGGCGACAATCTGCGAGAGGTCGGCGGGGGCGGACGCGAGCTTGCCCTTCACCCGGGCGACCGTCTGCGCGAGCCTCTCGGTCTCGACCGGCTTGAGCAGGTAGTCGACCGCCCCGGCATCGAAGGCCGCGAGCGCGTACTGGTCGTACGCGGTGACGAACACGACGTGGCACTCGTTGCCGATCGCGGCCGCGACGTCGAGCCCGGTGCGTCCCGGCATCCGGATGTCGAGGAACGCGACGCGCGGCTGGTGGACGTCGAACAGCGCGAGCGCCTCGTCTCCGTCCGCGGCTTCGGCCACGATCTCGAGCTCGGGCCAGGTCTCGGCGAGCTTCTCCTTCAGCCGCTCGAGCATCAACGGCTCGTCCTCGGCGATCAGCGCGGTGGGGCGTGTGTCGTTCATCGGGGGGCGGTCATGACCGGGACGAAGGGAACGGTGGATGCCGGCGCCTCGCGCGGCAGGACGATGCGGGCGAGGAAGCCGCGGGGCGCGTTCTCCTCGAGCTCGAGTGCCGCGCGCTCGTCGTAGAGGAGCGCGAGCCGCTCGCGGACGTTCGCGAGCCCGATGCCCGTGCCCGCGATCTGGATGCCCTCGAGCCCGGCGCCCGTATCCGCGACCGAGACCTCGATCCGTCCGCCGGCGTCGCGCGCGGTCACGTCCACTCGCCCGCCGGGCGGCCAGGGCTCGATGCCGTGCTTGATCGCGTTCTCGACCAGCGTGATCAGCATGCCGGGCGGCAGCGGAACGTCGGAGAGCGCGGGCGGAACCGTCACCGCGAACTCGAGCCGGCGGCCCAGCCGCGTGCGCATGATCGACAGGTACGCGCGCACGAGTTCGCCTTCCGCCGCCAGCGTCGTTCGCGCCTCGCGAAGCGCCGGCGTCGCCGCGCGCAGGAACACGATCAGGTCGCCGACGAGCCGCGCCGCGTCGGGCGCGCCCTTCTCGGCCAGCTGGCGCGCGCTCGCGAGCGTGTTGAACAGGAAATGCGGCTCGACCTGCAGCTGCAGCATCCTGAGCTGCGACTCGGCCAGCTGGCGCGACAGCTCGCTCTGGCGAGCCTCGGCGGCGAGGCGGGCGGTGAGCGCGGCGTACTCGCGATTGCGCAGGTGCGCGATCAGCGCGACGACGAGCGCGTACAGGAAGCCGAACACGAGGCCCGCGGTGACGACGTGGCGGAACTTCGCGCTGTCGGCGAGCCAGCCGAGCGGGTCGACGCCCTGCACGAGGCCCGCGATCGCGGCGCCGACGAACGCGCCCGCGAGCGCGAGCAGCGGTCCGACGACGACGAAGCGGAAGATCTTGCCCTGGAAGCGCCGGTATCCGAACCAGGCCGACAGCCCGGCCCAGATCAGCATCAGGACGACGAGGTTAAACAGGATCGCCGCTTCGACGAACGACATGTTCCACGGCAGGCGCGACGCGACCCAGGCGAACGCCGTGGTCGCGCCGACGATCACGAAGAGCCAGCGCCAGCCGCCGGTCGCGTAGAACCAGCGGTCGAAGGCGCGCACGTCCTCGCGCTCGACCTCCGACAGCGTCGACAGCACGCGGTCGGCGAACGAGTCGTAGCGGTGCTTGAGGCTCATCGCCATCGGGACGGACGCGTGGACGGGACTGCCCGGATTCTAGGCGGGAGATCGCCCCGCGTCGCCTCGGAGCCGGACGGGTCGCGTTCCTTCCGGGACGAACGACGGCCGACGGCGACCGGCAACGTCCGGTCGGCTAGATCCCCCGCGCGATCCGCGCGAAGGCCGAGTGGTTGTGGATCGACTCGAAGTTCTCGGCCTCGACCGCGAAGGCGGCGAACCGGCGGTCGGCGGCCAGGCGCGCCGCGACGCCGCGGACCAAGTCCTCGACGAAACGCGGGTTGTCGTACGCGCGCTCGGTCAGGTACTTCTCGTCCGCCCGCTTGAGGATCCCGTAGAGCTCGCTCGACGCCTCGGTCTCGGCGACGCGAAGCAGCTCGGAGAGCCGGACCGCCTCGCGGGGACGCACGCTGATCGTGATGGTCGAACGCTGGTTGTGCGCTCCGTACTCCGAGATCTCCTTCGAGCACGGGCACAGCGACGTCACCGGCACGGCGACGGTCACGAGCGACGCGTAGCGGTCGCCATGCAGCTCGGCCGACAGGCGCACCTCGTAGTCGAGCAGGCTCGCCACTCCCGAGATCGGCGCGGTCTTGCGCACGAACCACGGGAATGCCACCTCGATGCGCCCCGCGGGCGCGTCGAGCCGCACGACGAGCTGGTCGAGCAGCGCGCGCATGCCCGCGACGGTGAGCGGCGGCGCGCCGGGCATCGTCAGCTCCTCGAGCATCTCGATCAGCCGCGACATGTGAGTGCCCTTGCGATCCTCGGGCAATGCGACCATCACCGCGAACGTCCCGATCGTCGACTGCGCGGGCGCGTCGCCGTCGGCGAACGCGAGCGGATAGCGAAGGCCGCGGATGCCGACCTGGTCGATGGCGAGATTGCGCTCGTCGCTGCCCGACTGGACGTCGGGAATCGCCATCAGCGTCGAGGGGTTTTCCGGGCGGTTCATGCAGTGGCCGTCAGAGGAGGATTAGCCTATCACGCGGCGGGCTTGACGCGCGACTCGCCGGCGCAGGCAGGGAAGCGGGCCTCGATCGCACGCGCGATGCCGTCCGCGTCCAGCCCGCAGCTCGCGAGCAGCGCCGCAGGCTCGCCGTGGTCGACGAATGCGTCCGGCAGGCCGAGGTGGAGGATCGCGATCCCGACGCCGGCGGCCGCGAGCGCCTCCGCGACGCCGCTCCCGGCGCCGCCCGCGACGACGTTCTCCTCGACCGTCACGAGCGCGTCGTGCGTGCGCGCGAGCTCGAGCGCGAGGTCGACGTCGAGCGGCTTCACGAAGCGCATGTTGGCGACCGTCGCGTCGAGCCGCTCCGCCGCCGCGCGGGCGGCGGCGAGCGGAGCCCCGAAGGCGAGGATCGCGATGCGGTCGGCGCGCCTGCGCGCCTCGCGCACGACGACCCCCTTGCCGACGGGCAGGCCTTCGAGCGACGGATCGACGACGACGCCGGGCCCCGTGCCGCGCGGGTAGCGCACGGCCGCGGGCGTGCCGAGCCGGAACGCGGTCGAGAGCATCCGGCGGCACTCGTCCTCGTCGGACGGCGCCATCACCGTCGTGTTGGGCAGGCAGCGCAGGTACGAGAGGTCGAATGCGCCGTTGTGCGTCGCGCCGTCGGGGCCGACGAGTCCCGCGCGGTCGATCGCGAACACGACCGGCAGGTTCTGCAGCGCGACGTCGTGGATCAGCTGGTCGTACGCGCGCTGCAGGAACGTCGAGTAGATCGCGACGACCGGCCGCATCCCCTCGCACGCGAGCCCCGCCGCGAACGTCACCGCGTGCTGCTCGGCGATGCCGACGTCGTGGTAGCGGTCCGCGAACTGCCGCGAGAAGCGCACGAGGCCCGACCCTTCGCGCATCGCGGGCGTGATCGCGACCAGCCGCGAGTCGGCGAGCGCCATGTCGCACAGCCAGTCGCCGAACACCTGCGTGTACGACGGCGCGCCCCCGGGCCTCGGGACGATGCCGACCGCCGGATCGAACCTGCCTACGCCGTGGTAGAGGATCGGGTCCGCCTCGGCCGGCGCGTAGCCGCGGCCCTTCTTCGTGACGACGTGCAGGAACTGCGGCCCCCCGAGCTTGCGGACGTTCGCGAGCGTGGGCACGAGCACGTCGAGGTCGTGGCCGTCGATCGGCCCGATGTAGTTGAAGCCGAACTCCTCGAACAGCGTGCCGGGCAGCACCATGCCCTTGACGTGCTCCTCGGCGCGCTTCGCGATCTCGCGCGCCGGCGCGGGCAGCTTCGAGAGCACCTCCTTGCCGCCGCGGCGCACCGTGTCGTAGAGCCGCGACGACAGGACCTTCGCGAGGTAGTGATTGAGCGCGCCGACCGGCTCCGAGATCGACATGTCGTTGTCGTTGAGGATCACGAGCACGTCCGCGTCGCCGGCGTTGTTGAGCGCCTCGAACGCCATGCCCGCGCTCATCGCGCCGTCGCCGATCACCGCGACCACCCGCCGCTTCTCGCCCTTGAGGCGCGCGGCGGCGGCCATGCCGAGCGCCGCGGAGATCGACGTCGACGAGTGCGCGGTCCCGAACGTGTCGTACTCGCTCTCGTCGCGCTTCGGGAAGCCCGACGGTCCGCCCGACTGCCGAAGCTTGCCCATCGCCCCGCGGCGGCCGGTGAGCACCTTGTGCGCGTAGGTCTGGTGGCCGACGTCCCAGACGATGCGATCGCGCGGCGTGTCGAATGCGTAGTGCAGCGCGATCGCGAGCTCGACCGTGCCGAGGTTCGACGACAGGTGGCCGCCCGTGGACGACACCGACGCGAGCAGGAACGCGCGCAGCTCGCGCGCGAGCTGCGGCAGGTCGGCGCGCTCCAGACGCCGGAGGTCGGCGGGCGACGCGACGCGATCGAGCAGGGCGCTCATCTCAGTGCGTCCGCCGGACGATGCCGTCCGCGATCTCCGCGAGCCGTCGCGAGGCGGCGCCGAACGGGGCGAGCGCCGCGTGCGCCTCGTCGGCCAGCGCGGCCGCCCTCGCCTTCGCGCCGGCGAGGCCGAGCAGCGACACGTAGGTCGGCTTGCCCCGCGCGGCGTCCTTGCCCGCGGTCTTGCCGAGCGTCGCCGTCGAGCCTTCGACGTCGAGCACGTCGTCGACCACCTGGAACGCGAGCCCCGCGGCGCCCGCATACGCGTCGAGCGCGGCGACCTCGGCCGCCGCGAGCGGTCGTCCCGTCGCCGCGCCCAGGCGCACCGACACGCGGATCAGCGCGCCGGTCTTCATCCGGTGCATCGTCTCGAGCTCGCCCTCGGTCATCGCGCGTCCGGTGGCGTCGAGATCGATCGCCTGCCCGCCCGCCATGCCGGCCGCGCCCGAGGCCTCCGCGAGCAGCACGCAGGCGGCGCCCGCGTCGCGCATCCTCGCGCGCCCGAGCACCGCGAAGGCCTCCGCCTGCAACGCGTCGCCCGCGAGCAGCGCGGTCGCCTCGCCGAACGCGACGTGGCAGGTGGGCCGCCCGCGGCGCATCGTGTCGTCGTCCATCGCGGGCAGGTCGTCGTGGACGAGCGAGTAGGCGTGGACCATCTCGACCGCGGCCGCCGGCGCGTCGACGTCGTCCGGCAGCGCACCGGCGAGCTCGCCCGCCGCGTACGCGAGAAGCGCGCGCGTGCGCTTGCCGCCGCCGAGCGTCGCGTAGCGCATCGCCTCGGCGAGCCCGCGCGTCGCGTCGGTCCGCCCGGGAATCGCGCGATCGAGCGCCCGCTCGACGCGCGAGCGCCGATCGGCCGACCAGGCGGCGAAGTCGGGCACGTCGGTCATCCGCCGGAGTCCGTCGTCGGGGCGCCCGGCGTCATTCGTCGCCGTCCTCCGGCTTGAACGCCTTCAGCACGCCCTTCTCGAGCACCTCGATCTCGAGCTGCGCGTCCTTGAGCGTCGCCTGGCAGTACTTGAGAAGCTCCGCGCCGCGCCGGTACGCCTCGAGCGACTCCTTGAGCGGCACCTGCCCGCCCTCCATCGACGACACGATCGACTCGAGCTCGGCCAGGGCGGCTTCGAAACTTGCGGGCGCGGATGGGGTCTTGGGCATGGTGGGGGCCTCGATCGTGCATCGGGCGAGCGCATCGGACCGCGATGCGGGCGCCCTGCTGCCCGCCGTTGCGAAGCCCGCGCCGCCAACGGCGAGCGGCCGGCCTGCGGGGCCGGCGAGACGCATCTAAGGTCTTGACCTTATTGCGGAAAGCCTCATATAATATCAGCTTTTGACGACGCAGCCAGGCATCCGTCCGAGGCTCCCGGGCCAGTCGCCCCCCGGGGGACGGCGGAAGAAGCGGTCGACTTAGCAAAGCGGTCCGGGGCGGACCGGCAGGCCGGCGACGGCCGACCTCCGAAGGCGTCCCGGGTTGTTGGGTTGGGTTGGTGGTTTCTTTCCGCCGAAAAGGACTTTGAGGTCATGTCGAATCTGGCCGCCGCAGCGCAGCTGCGGCAACCCGTCTCGCAGTTCCCGTCCCACTGGTACAACGACCCTCGCGTCTTCGACGCCGAGATGCGCACGCTCTTTCCGCGCGCGCCCGGCTACGTCGGCCACGAGCTGATGGTCCCGGAGGCCGGCGACTATCAGGTCCTGCCGGGCCGGCACGACGCGCAGGCGCTCGTCCGCGGCGCGGGCGGCGTCGAGCTGCTGTCGAACGTCTGCCGCCACCGCCAGGCGCTGATGCTCAAGGGCAAGGGCAACGCGAAGAACATCGTCTGCCCGATCCACCGCTGGACCTACGACCTCAGGGGCGAGCTGCTCGGCGCGCCGCACTTCGCAGACAAGCCCTGCCTCAACCTCGGCCGCGCGCCGATCCGGAACTGGAACGGCCTGCTGTTCGACGGCCCGCGCGACGTCGCGAAGGACCTGGCCGGGCTCGCGACGCGCGAGCTCGACTTCTCGGGCTACCTGCTCGACCGCGTCGAACTGCACGAGTGCAACTACAACTGGAAGACCTTCATCGAGGTCTACCTCGAGGATTACCACGTCGTCCCGTTCCATCCGGGGCTCGGAAAGTTCGTCACCTGCGAGGACCTCAAGTGGGAGTTCGCTCCCTGGGCGTCGCTGCAGACGGTCGGCATCAACGCCACGCTGGCGAAGGCGGGCACGAAGACCTACGAGCGCTGGCACAAGGCGGTGCTCGACTACTACCGGGGGGACCGGCCGCCGCACGGCGCGATCTGGCTTACCTACTACCCGAACATCATGGTCGAGTGGTATCCGCACGTGCTCGTGATCAGCACGCTCTACCCGAAGGCCGCGGACAGGACGCTCAACGTCGTCGAGTTCTACTACCCCGAGGACATCGCGCTGTTCGAGCGCGAGTTCGTCGAGGCCGAGCAGGCCGCCTACCGGGAGACCGCGCTCGAGGACGACGAGATCGGCGAACGCATGGACGCGGGGCGCAAGGCGCTCGTCGCGTCCGGCCGCAGCGAGGTCGGGCCCTACCAGTCGCCGATGGAAGACGGCATGCAGCACTTCCACGAATTCTACCGGCGCGAGATGGACGAGGTGCTGGCGCCGCTGTGAGGCACCGCGAGCCCGATCCCCCACCCCGGCCCTCTTCCTGCCCCTCACCCCAGCCCTCTCCCCGCCTGCGGGGAGAGGGAGAAACGCCCCGTCGCCTCGAATGGCCCCGTCG
>CALDKM010000373.1:0-10220 GCA_937898875.1 uncultured Pseudomonadota bacterium
GTGCGGGACCTCGGGCAGGTCGCCGCGCACGTAGCTAGACATGATGTGCAGCGCCCCGTCCTCGAGCAGCAGCACCTGGGCGCTCGGCGCGTCGCACAGGATCGACGCGCGCTTCGCGACCGCGTCCATCACCGGCTGCACGTCGGTCGGCGAGGCCGAGATCACGCGCAGGATCTCGCTGATCGCGGTCTGCTGCTCGAGCGCGGTCTTGAGCTCGGTCGTGCGCTCGTCGACCTTGCGTTCGAGGCCCGCGTAGCTCTCGCGCAGCTGCGCGGTCATCCGGTTGAACTCGCCCGCGAGCGCCTCCAGCTCGTCGCCGGTCTTCACGTGGATCGCGTGGTCGAGATGCCCCTCGCCGATCAGCTGCGCGCCCTCCTGCAGCGTGCGGATGGGGCGCGTCATGCCGCGGGCTAGGAAGAGCGCCGCGAGCGCCGAGAAGACGAGGCCGCCGAGCAGCAGCACGCCTATCCGCGCGACCGATGCGTTCAAGCGCGCGAACACCTCGGAGGTCGGCTGCACGACGAACACCTTCCAGCCCAGCGGATCGATGCCCGCGTGCGCGGAGAGGACCTCGGTGCCGCCCGCGTCGGTGGTCACGACGGCGCGCTCCTCGGCCCCGGCCTCCGCGAATGCCGCCTTGACGTGGGCGAATCCGGAGAGGTCGGTCTTGCGCAGCACCAGTCCGATGTCCGGGTCGGCGATCAGGTAGCCCGCCGAGTCGACGACGTAGGCCTTGCCCTTCTCGCCGATCTTGATGCGGGAGATCACGTCCCACATGAACTTGAGATTGACGTCGGCGACGGTGACCGGACCGCTGCCGCCGCCGGAGCGAACGGCGATCTGCATGTACGGCTCGGTCTCCTTGCGGAACGTGACGCGGCCGTACCACGGACGCGCGGCCGTCGGCTCGAGGAAGGCGGGGTCGCGGCTGCGATCGCGCAGGCAGTCGCCGGCCGCGTCCATCGCCAGGCGCGACACCTGCGACTTCTCGCAGCCGTCCGCGCCGATCCACGCGATGTCGGTGACGTCCGGCACCTGCTTCAGGAGCTTGAGGAACTCGAGTCGGCGCTGATCCGCGCCTTCGGCGCCGAGCTGCGGCAGCGCGGCGCCCTTGAGCTGCGCCTGCACCTGGAGGATGTACTGCTCGATACGGCTCGCCGCCGCGACCGCCTTCTCGTGCTGCAGCGCGTGCAGCGCGTCGAGGGTTTCGCGGTAGGAGAAGTACAGCGAGATCGACGACGGGATCAGCAGCGCCGCGGTCACGAGCGCGAGGATCAGGACGAAATACTTGCGGAACAGCCGGTTGCCTGCCGGACGGCGGGCGGGTGGCGGGGCCGCTATCGCGCCTTGCGCGCCCTCGGTCCTGGTCGCAGGGGCGTCCATCAGCCGGCAGGCACCCTCGGGGGGGCGGAGGTGCGTGCCGTCACCGGATCACCTCTTCGGCGCGTGCGATCACCGCGGGCGGCACGCTGATGCCGATCGACGCGGCGGTCCCGCGATCGACGGCGGTCCGGATGTGCGTGGGCCGCTCCACCGGCATCAGCGACACGTCGGCGCCCTCGTGGATACAGGCGGCCTGCACGCCGACGCGCTTCGCGCGCGCCATCGACGCGAACGCGGGCTCGAACGCGTCGGCCGCCCGCACGTCGAAGGTTTCCGACGACATGCCGAGCGCTGCCGCGCCCCGGAGCGTCTCGTCGAGCTTGGCCTGGAAGCCCTGGTGGCGCGAGTTCGGCACGACCGGCCGCGACTACGTCGCCGGAGAACGCGACGACGACCGGCACCCGGCCTGCGACCGCGCGATGCTCGGCCGGCGCTGCGGGGCCCCGTGCGGCGACGACCTCTGCGCCTCCTGCCGCGATCGCATCGGCCAGTGCCCCGACGCTTGCCGCCTGCAGTTCGATCGTCCTCACGTCCAAAGCGAGCGTGCGCGGTTCCGCGGATCCGCGTTCGCGCAGTCCGGTCCGGGCTGCGTCGAGGATGCTCTCGCCGCCGCCCGCCCGGATCCACGCGACCCCGCGCGCGCGGGCCTGCGCGAGGACCGGCGCTTCCTGCGTCCGCAGTAGCGTGACGCCTGTCGAGCGCAGCAGCGTCCTTCGCTTCATCGGGTCTTCCCTGCGCTCAAGGTGACGTTTCTCCGTCCGCCGGGCGGTGTCGGGCGCGGCAAGCATCATGGCAGATCGGCCGCCACCCGGGATAGGCCGACGATTCACCTTGCCGGACGCCGCGCGGGGCGGGGAGTCCTGACCCCCGTCGACGGTGCCGCGGGCGGACTGGCGCCCCACCGGCCGGCAAGTGCATACTTTCCCGGTGATCGCCCGTCGGACCCTCCGTCGCCTGGTCGCGCTTGCCGCGGCGCTCGCCATCGTCGCCGCACAGGCGGCCGCGGCGTCACATGCCTGCTCGCGGGGGATCGACGGCTTGCCGGCGCCCGCGATTGCGGCGCAACCGTGCGCCGAGCACGGGGGGGCGGCCGAGACGATGCCCGGCGAACGCGGCAACGCCAACCTGTGCGAAGTGCACTGCCAGGACACCGCGGTATCGGTCGCGGCGGCCGCCAGCGCGCCGCCGCCCGACGCGGCGATAGCGATCCCGGCGCCGCCGGCCGCGTCGGACGGCATGCACGCGCCGCCGCCCGACGCGAAAGGAGCGGCGCCTCCGGCGCGCTCGCGCTTCTGCCGGCTCCAGCTCTGAGCCTCCGCTGACGTCGAGGGACGGTGCGCATGGGCGCGCCGTCGTCGTTTCGTGTCGTCCGGAGGTCTCATGCTTGCTCGACAGGACTCGTCCCGGGGTCGTCCGGGGTTTGCGCCGCATCCGCGATGGTCGGCGCGTCGCGTTCTCGCTGCGCTCGCTCTTGCAGGAGGCTCGACCGCCGGGTTCGCGCAGACCGGCGTGCCGCTGACGCTCGCGGAAGCCGAGCGGCTCGCCCTCGCGCGTTCCCCGCAGATCGCGGCGCAGCGTTCGCTCGCGGACGCCGCGCGCGAGATGGCGGGACCGGCGGGCTCGCTGCCCGACCCGAAGCTGATAGCGGGCTTCGAGAACGTCCCGACCGAGGGGGCCGACCGTTGGCGCCTCGACCGCGATCCGATGACGATGACGCGCGTCGGCCTGATGCAGGAATTTCCCCGCGCCGACAAGCTGCGCCTGAGGTCCGAACGGGCGACCCGGGACGCTGCCCGCAACGACGTCGCCGCGGACGTCGCCATGCTGGCGGTCCGGCGCGAGGTGGCTTCCGCGTGGCTCGCGCGGCACTACGCGCGGCGTCAATCGCAGGCGATCGTCGCGCAGATCGAGGAGGCGAGGCTGCAGCAGTCGACGACCGCCGCGCTCTATGGCGCCGGGCGCGCCTCCCAGGCCGACGTGCTCGCGACGCAGGCGATGGCGATCGAGCTCGCCAACCGTGCAACCGAGGCGGCGCTCGCCGGTGACCGTGCGAAGTTCGCCCTCGCGCGATTCGTCGGCGCCACCGAAGCCGACCGTCCGCTCGCCTCGCCTCCCGACGTGCTCTCGCTGCCGGAGGCGGCGACGCGGCTGACCGACGTCGACCGACAGCCCGACGTGCAGCTCGCTCGAGCGCAGGAGTCCGTCCTCGCCGCCGACGCCGACGTCGCGCGCGCCGCGCGCCTCCCCGACTGGAGCGCGGAGCTGACCTACGGCATCCGCGGCGCCGACTTCGGCAACATGGTGTCGCTGATGGTGCGCGTGGACCTGCCATGGTCGCCGGGAACGCGGCAGGACCGCGAATACGCGGCGAAGCTCAAGGAGCGCGACGCGGCGCGCGCGCAGCGCGAGGATCTGTCGCGCATGCGCGAAGCGGAGGTTCGGCAGACTCTCGCGGAATGGGATGCCGCGCGGGCGCAGGCCGCGCGCGTGCGGGACGAGCTCCTGCCGCTCGCCGCGCAGCGCATCGAGGCCGCGCTGGCGGCGTACCGAGGCGGCACCGGCATGCTCGCCGCGGTGCTCGAGGCGAGGCGCGCCGAGCTCGACGCGCGGCTCGCCCTGATCGGATTCGAGCAATCGGCCGCGCGCGCCTGGGCGTGGCTCGCGACCCTGCTTCCCGGGGAGGGCGCATGAACGCGAATCGACAACGCGGCGCGACGACGCGCGCCCTCGCGCTCGCGACGGCAGTCGCAGTCGTCGCCGGCGCGGGAGGCTACTTGCTCGGCACACGGCAGGCGAAGGTGCCGGAACCCGCCGCCGAGAGTCCCGCGAAGCCGGGCGCCGACGCCGCAGCTGCGGACGCAGGCGGCCGGCGCGTGCTGTACTGGCACGATCCGATGGTGCCGGGGCAGAAGTTCGACAAGCCGGGCAAGAGCCCGTTCATGGACATGCAGCTCGTGCCCGTCTACGCGGATGCGGCGGCGGATGCCGGCGGCGTCTCGGTGAGCCCGCGGCTCGCCCAGAGCTTCGGCGTACGCACCGTGGAGGCGAGGTCGGGCACGCTCGAAGCGGCGTTTCGCGCGACGGGAGCGGTGGCGGTCGACGAGCGGACGCTGACCGGCGTCCAGTCGCGCGTGCAGGGTTTCGTCGAGCGCCTGCACGTGCGCGCCACCTACGATCCGGTGCGCGAGGGCCAGCCGGTCGCGGACCTGTTCGTCCCCGAGTGGGTCGCGGCCCAGGAGGAGTTGCTCGCGCTGAAGGCGGGCACCGGCGCGGGGGCGGCGCTTCTCGTCGACGCCGCGCGCAATCGCCTGCGGCTGCTCGGCATGCCCGACGCCGAGATCGCGCGCGTCGAGCGCGAGGGGAAGAGCTCGGGAAGGGTGACCGTCGTCGCGCCGGTCGGCGGGATCGTCTGGGAGATCGGCGCGCGCGACGGCATGGCGGTGATGCCGGGGACCAACCTCGTGCGCATCGCCGGACTCTCGAGCGTATGGGTGGTCGCGGAGGTGCCCGAGGCGCAGGCGGGGCTCGTCGTCGCCGGCGCTCCCGTGGAAGTCCGCGCGGCGGCGTCGCCCGACCGCGCGCTGCGCGGCGCCGTGGAGGCGCTTCTTCCCGAGGTGAACGCAGCGACGCGCACGGTGCGCGCGCGCGTCGTGCTGGCCAATCCCGGCGGAGCGCTCAAGCCCGGCATGTTCGTGACGGTCGCGTTCGCGGGAGCGAAGTCGCCGGCATCGGTGCTCGTGCCGTCGGAGTCCGTCATCCGCACCGGCACGCGCGACGTCGTGATCGTCGCGGCAGGCGAGGGCCGATATGCGCCGGTCGACGTCGAGGTCGGCCGCGAGTCGGGCGACCTGACCGAGGTCCGCCGAGGGATCGCGGCCGGCACGCACGTCGTCGCGTCCGGGCAGTTCCTGATCGATTCGGAGGCGAGCCTGCGCGGCGTGCTCGCGCGCATGAACACGGCGGGGGGCGCCGCCGCGCCGACCGCGGATCCGCACGCCGGTCACGGCACGGCCGCATCGCCGGCGGGGGCCGGTGAGGTCCACGTCGCGTCGGGCGTGGTGCGTGACGTCGACGGCGCCGACGTGTTCATCGAGCACGGTCCGATCCCGAGCGCCGGCATGGGCGGCATGACGATGGGGTTCAGGGCGCCCGCGGCGGGCATTCCCGCGAACGTGAGGAACGGGACCCGCGTCGACTTCGCGTTCACGTTCACGCCGCAGGGCGAGATGGCGCTGACGCGGATCGTCCCGTCCGCCGCGCCAGCGAAGGGGAGCGGCCCATGATCGCCGCCGTCATCCGCTGGTCGGTCGCCAACCGGTTCCTCGTGCTGCTCGCGGCGGCGATGGTCGCCGTTGCCGGCGTGTGGTCGGTCCGGCAGACGCCGCTCGACGCGATTCCCGACCTCTCGGACGTGCAGGTGATCATCCGAACGACGTTTCCGGGACAGGCGCCGCAGATCGTCGAGGATCAGGTCACCTATCCGCTGACCACGACCATGCTGTCGGTGCCCGGCGCGAGGGTCGTTCGCGGCTACTCGTTCTTCGGCGATTCGTTCGTCTACATCCTGTTCGACGAAGACACGGATCTCTATTTCGCACGCTCGCGCGTTCTCGAGTACCTTAACCAGGTGCAGGGTCGGCTTCCGCCGGGCGCGAAGGCGGCGCTCGGGCCCGACGCGACCGGCGTCGGCTGGATCTACGAGTACGCGCTCGTCGACCGCACGGGAAGCAACGACCTCGCGCAGCTTCGCGCGCTGCAGGACTGGTTCCTGAAGTACGAGCTGAAGACCGTTCCCGACGTCGCGGAAGTCGCGACCGTCGGCGGCATGGTCAAGCAGTACCAGGTCGTGCTCGATCCGGCGCGGCTCAAGGCCTACGGACTGCCGGTGGCGAAGGTCGTGGCGGCAATCCGCGACGCGAACCGCGAGTTCGGCGGCTCGGTCGTCGAACTCGCGGAAGTCGAGTACATGGTGCGGGTCAGGGGCTACCTGCGCACGCTCGACGACTTTCGCCGGATCCCGGTGAAGCTCGCCGAAGGCGGCACGCCCGTGCTGCTCTCGGACGTCGCGCGCATCCAGGTCGGCCCGGAGATGCGGCGCGGCATCGCCGAGCTCGACGGCGAGGGCGAGGTGGTCGGCGGCATCGTCGTGCTGCGCTCGGGCAAGAACGCGTTGCGCGCCATCGAGGCGGTCAAGGCGAAGCTCGAGTCGCTGAAGCCGGGGCTGCCGCCCGGCGTCGAGATCGTCGAGACCTACGACCGGTCCGCACTGATCGAGCGCGCCGTCCTGAACCTTCGCGACAAGCTCATCGAGGAATTCGCGGTCGTCGCCCTCGTCTGCATCGCCTTCCTGCTGCACCTGCGTTCGGCCCTGGTGGCGGTCGTCTCGCTGCCGCTCGGCGTGCTCGCGGCCTTCGTCGTGATGCGCGCGCAGGGCGTGAACGCGGACATCATGTCGCTCGGCGGAATCGCGATCGCGATCGGCGCGATGGTCGACGCGGCGATCGTGATGATCGAGAACGCCCACAGGAAGCTCGAGGCGTGGCGGCGCGAGCAGGCTCCCGGGGCGTCATCGGGCGGCGGGAGGCCGCCCGAGCCGTCGCCGGAGGTGCGCTGGTGCCTGATCGTCGACGCGTCGGTCGAGGTCGGCCCGGCGCTGTTCTTCAGCCTGCTGATCATCACGCTGTCGTTCGTGCCGGTGTTCGCGCTCGAAGCCCAGGCGGGTCGGATGTTCAAGCCGCTCGCTTACACGAAGACCTACGCCATGGCCGCCTCCGCCGGGCTCGCGATCACGCTCGTCCCGGTGCTGATGGGCTACGCGCTCCGCGGCCGCATGCGCGGAGAGGATGCGAATCCGCTGGTCCGCTGGCTCACCGCGATCTACCGGCCCCAGCTTCGCTGGGCGCTCCGTTTTCCGAAAGCCACGCTCGCGCTCGCCGCGCTCGTGCTGGCCGCCACCGCGTATCCGGTGGCGAGGCTCGGCGGCGAGTTCATGCCGCCGCTCGACGAAGGCGACATCCTGTACATGCCGACGGCGCTGCCGGGATTGTCGGCCGCCAAGGCGGCCGAGCTGCTGCAGCAGACCGATCGGTTGATCCGGCAGGTTCCGGAGGTCGACAGGGTGTTCGGCAAGGTCGGCCGCGCCGAGACGGCGACCGATCCCGCACCGCTCGAGATGATCGAGACGACGATCCGCTTCAAGCCCCGCGAGCAGTGGCGGCCGGGCATGACGACCGCGAAGCTGATCGACGAGCTCGACCGCACGGTGCGCGTGCCCGGACTGTCGAACATCTGGGTGCCGCCGATCCGCAACCGCACCGACATGCTCGCGACCGGCATCAAGAGCCCGATCGGCGTCAAGGTGGCGGGGACGGACCTCGCGGAGGTGAACCGGCTGACGCGCGCGATCGAGCGCGCGGCGAAGGACGTGCCGGGCGTCACCTCGGCCCTGGCGGAGCGGCTCGAGGGCGGGCGCTACCTCGACGTCGAGATCGACCGCGCGGCTGCCGCGCGCTACGGGCTCAGCATCGTCGAGATCCAGGACGTGATCGCGGCGGCGGTCGGCGGCGAGAACATCGGCGAGACGGTCGAGGGCCTCGCGCGCTTCCCGATCAGCGTGCGCTATCCGCGCGAGCTGCGCGACTCGGTCGACGAGATCCGCATGCTGCCGATCGTCACCGAGGCGGGCGCGCAACTCGCGCTCGCGGCGGTCGCGAGCGTGCGCATCGTCGACGGGCCGCCGATGCTGCGGAGCGAGAACGCGCGCCTGTCGGGCTGGGTGTACGTCGACGCACGCGGGCGCGATCTCGTGTCCGTCGTGCGCGACCTCCAGGCCGTGGTCGCGCGGGACGTCGTCACGCCGGCCGGCTATTCGATCTCGTGGTCGGGGCAGTTCGAGTACCTCGAGCGCGCGCGGGAGCGGCTCGCCTACGTGGTCCCGCTCACGCTGGTCGTGATCTTCGTGCTCCTCTATCTGGCGTTCCGGCGCGTCGACGAGGCGCTGGTGATCATGCTCGCGGTGCCGTTCGCGCTGGTCGGCGGCTACTGGCTCATGTGGGCGCTCGGCTACTCGACGTCGGTCGCGACGGCGATCGGGTTCATCGCGCTCGCGGGGGTGGCGGCGGAGTTCGGCGTCGTGATGCTGATCTACCTGCGCCACGCGTGGGAAGCGCGGCTCGCGACCGGCGCCGCGCCGACGGTGGCGCTGCTGCGCGAGGCGATCGAGGACGGAGCGGTGCTGCGCGTGCGGCCGAAGGCCATGACGGTCGCCGTGATCATGGCCGGGCTGTTGCCGATCATGCTGGGCGAGGGGACGGGGGCGGAGATCATGCAGCGCATCGCGGCGCCGATGGTCGGCGGCATGATCACCGCGCCGCTGCTGTCGATGCTGGTGATTCCCGCTGCCTACCTGCTCCTGCGGCGACGCGGCCTGTCCGGCGAGGACCCGGTGCACGAAGCGTCGGTGGAGGGGGGCATGGCGTCGACGGGATGAGCTGCCGCCGTCAGGGTGACGCGCGCCGGTACGGGTGCGTCGCGATCCAGTGCCGCGCGATGTCGATGCGGCGCGCGAACCAGACGCCGTCGTGCGAGCGCGCGTGGTCGACGAAGCGCTCGAGCGCCGCGAGCCGCGCGGGGCGGCCCGCGATCCGGCAGTGCAGGCCGACCGACAGCATCTTCGGCCGGTCGAGGCCGGCGGGATCGCCTTCCTCGTAGAGCGTGTCGAACGCGTCGCGCAGGTAGGCGTAGAACTGGTCGCCGCTGTTGAAGCCCTGCGGCGTCGCGAACCGCATGTCGTTCGTGTCGAGCGCGTACGGGACGACGAGGTGGGGCACGCGGCCGCGCGAGCACGCGACCTCCGTCCAGTACGGCAGGTCGTCCGCATAGCTGTCGGCATCGTAGACGAAGCCGCCGTGCTCGACGACGAGCCTCCGCGTCGCGGGACTGTCGCGACCGGTATACCAGCCTTCGGGCGGCCTGCCGGCGAGACGCGTGATCGCGTCGACCGCGCGCTCGAGGTGCTCGCGCTCGAGCGCTTCGTCGGCGTGCTGGTAGGCGATCCAGCGCCAGCCGTGGCTCGCGATCTCGTGCCCGTCGCGCAGGAACGCGTCGACGACCGCCGGATGGCGCAGCATCGCCATGCCGACGCCGAACACCGTGAGCGGGACGGCGCGGGCGCGGAACAGCCGCAGGAGGCGCCAGACGCCGGCGCGCGACCCGTACTCGTAGAGCGACTCCATGCTCAGGTGCCGCATGCGGAACGCCTGCGCCCCGACGATCTCCGAGAGGAACGTCTCGGAGGCCTCGTCGCCGTGCAGCACCGCGTTCTCGCCGCCTTCCTCGTAGTTGAGGACGAACTGCACGGCGATCCGCGCGCCGCCGGGCCAGCGCGCGTGCGGCGGATCCTCGCCGTAGCCGGCCAGGTCGCGGGGGTAGTCGGGATCGAGCGGCGGGATCGGCATCGGCACGGTCGGAGCGTAGGCGAGGGCGCCGCGAGGATACCGTGCCGCGGCCCCGGCCGGAGCCGGACCGGAGCGGATCGATAATTGCTTCCCGGACCGTGCTGCCGCACCCCGGAGCTATGCTACTGTCATAACCCCGACCCGACGTTCCGGATCCCGACCACCGATGACCGCGCCCCGCCTGCCGATCGCCACCCTGCTGGCCGCCCTCGTCCTGGCCCTGGCCGCCGCGGTCGCGCCCGCGCGGGCGCAGGAGGTGACCGACCACGTGGTCCTCGACGCCGACGCGCCCGGCGTCGTCCGCGACCCGAAGTTCCTCTACATGTTCGACGAGCCGGTCCGCTGGCCCGGCACGATCGCCTGGCGCTACAACCCGGCGGG
>CALDKM010000374.1:0-9419 GCA_937898875.1 uncultured Pseudomonadota bacterium
GCCCCACCAGCGTCGTCGCCGCGTCGGCGCGTCGACCGCCGGCCGGCGTTCACGGCGCGGCGGCTCGACCGCGACGGGGCGGCGGATCGGAGTCACGCCCAGGCCCTCGCGCACGACCTCCGGCGTGAACGGCGGCTGACGGAAGCGCACCCCGGTCGCGTCGAAGATCGCGTTCGCGATCGCCGCGGTGCCGGGGACCGACGACGACTCGCCCGCCCCGAGCGGCGGCTCGCCGGGTCGCGGCATCGAAACGACCTCGATCACCGGCACCTCGCGGAACGACAGGATCGGGTAGGCGCCCCATTCGCGCGGCTCGGGCAGGCCCTTCGCATCGACCGTGACGCGCTCCTTGAGCGCGCGGCTGGTCGTCTGCACGACGTTGCCGTGAACCTGGTGCTCGACCCCGGCGGGATTGACCACCATTCCCGCGTCGTGGCCGACGACCACCCGGCTCACGTGCACCTCGCCGGTCAGGCGGTTCACCTCGACGTCGGCGACCCATGCCGACCACGCGGCGCCGAAGCCGGGAAAGCGGCTGTGCACGTAACGGGCATAGGCGAACCCCCGCCCCTTGAGCAGGTCGCCCTCGCGCCCCTGCCCCTGCGGCGCCGTGTGCGGCATCCATCCGGCGCGCTCGGCGGTGGCCCTCACGAGCTCGATCGCCCGCTCGTCCTTCATGTGGCGCAACCGGAACTCGACCGGGTCGGCGCCTGCCGCGGTCGCGAGCTCGTCGACGTACGACTCGTGGGCGAACGAATTCGGCAGTGCCGACACGCCGCGCAGCCAGGACGCCCGGAGGATCGGAGCCATGTCGTGCGCGGCCACGCGCATCGCCGGGTACTCGTAGGGCGGGATCGCCGTGCGGTCGCCCATCTCGAAGGCGACGGCGCGCGGCTCGATCGTGCGCGTGAGCAGGAGCGCGAGCGTCGGCGAGGCGTTCGACGGATAGGAGGTCTCGAAGTCGTAGGCCGCCGCGTTGCCGTCGGCGTCCAGGCCTCCGCGGACGCGCATCAGCTGCGCCGCGCCCTTGGGCTCCCAGGCGTGCTCCTGCTCCCGCGTGAGCTGCACGCGCACCGGGCGGCCCACCGCGCGCGAAAGCAGCAGCGCGTCGGCGGACACGTCGTCGGCGCAGTTGCGGCCGTAGCAGCCCGAGGCCTCGAGCCTGACCACCTCGACCGCGGCATCCGGCCATCCGAGCAGCAGCGCGAGGTCCGCGCGCAGTACGTGAGGGTTCTGCGAGCCGGTCCACACGGTCGCGCGGTCGGGACGGCAGTCCGCGACCGCGCAGGACGGCCCGATCGACGCGTGCAGCTGGTACGGCCACACGTAGGTACGCGGCATCGGGACGGCGCACCCGGCGATCGCCGCGTCGACGTCGCCGCGCTCCGCGAGGACCCGGCGCATCGACGGGTTCGCCGAGATCGCGTGCTCGAGGTCGTCGATTCCCGCGATGCCCGGCGACGGCTTCCAGTGCACGACGAGCGCGCGCATCGCCGCGTCCGCCTGCTCCTCGCGCTCGGCGACCACGCCGACGAAGTCGCGGATCGCGACGACCGCGACGATGCCCGGAAGATGCGCGACCGACGACTCGTCTACCGACACGAGCGAGCTGCCGACGAACTCGCCCGCGTCGAGTCCGACGTACGGCGGCCGCACGACGCGACCGTGGAGCATGCCGGGCACGCGCACGTCGTGGACGTAGACGTCGCCGCCGGTGGCCTTGGCCGGGATGTCGACGCGCGGCACGGAGCGTCCGACCAGCCGGTGCTCGGCGGGCGACTTGACGCGCGTGCCGGGGTCGAGCCGCAGCTCGACGTGCCCGCCGGCGACGAGGTCGGCGTAGCTCGCCTGCCGCGACGGATCGCCGCGAACGGCGACCACGCCATCGTTCACCTCAAGATCCGCCTCCGGGACGCCCAGTCGCGCTGCCGCCCGGGCGACGAGCCAGGCCCTGGCCTGCGCCGCGGCGAGCCTCAACGGCACCGCGTGGATCTGGATCGAGGCGCTCGCGATCGTGGGCCCCTGGTTGGGCGCGCGCGCGGTGTCGCCGAGCAGCATCGTGACCGCGTCGATCGCGACGTCGAGCTCGTCCGCGGCGATCTGCGCGAGCGCCGTACGGATGCCGGTGCCCAGGTCGACGTGCCCGTTGAGTGCCGTGACGCTGCCGTCGTCCCACACGGCGATCAGGACCTCCACGCCCTCCGCCGGATCGCCCGGCACCATCGGCGGCTGGCCGCGCGACGGCGGCGGCGGCGGGGGCGGATCCCGCACCACGACGAGCACGCCCTGCGCGGCGTGGAAGTCCGCCCGCGTTCGCGGGGCCTGGGATCGCCGCGTCACCCGGCTTCTCCCCGGGTCCCCGCGGCGTCGCGTGCGTCGCGCATCCGCCGCTCCGTTCGCGACAGGGTGCCTGCGTTCATCGCGGCGCTTCGCCGGCGCGCGCCGTGAGCTCGGCCGCGCGCTGCACCGCACGCAGGATCTCGACGTGCGTCCCGCACCGGCACAGGTTGTGCGACAGCGCCTCGCGCGCCTGCGCGTCGGTCGGGCGGGGGTGCCTGGCGAGCAGCGCGACCGTGGCGAGGATCATTCCGTTGAGGCAGTAGCCGCACTGCGCCGCCTGCGCGTCGATGAAGGCCTGCTGCACCGGGTGCGGCGCCTCGAGGCTGCCCAGCCCCTCGAGCGTCGTGATCTCGCGGCCCGCGACCCCGCCGGCGGGAATCACGCACGAGCGCGCGGCGACGCCGTCGACGAGCACGGTGCACGCGCCGCACTCGCCCAGCCCGCAACCGTACTTCGGGCCGTTGAGCCCCAGGTCGTTGCGAAGCACCGCGAGGAGCGGCGCGCCGGGCGGCGCCGCCACGTCGCGGACTCGGCCATTCACGCGCAGCCGCAGCGACACGTCGCGCCCGGGCGTTCCGCTCATCGCGATCCGTGCCTGCCGAACCGGATCGCGCCGACCTCAGCGCAGGCCGTCCTCACCCTTGATCTCGCCGACGGTGAGGCCGCCCACGCGCGGGAGCGGGCGTCCGCTGTCGGTCACGACGACCGCCACGACGATCTCGTTCGGGCGCGGAGCATCCGCGACGCGCGCCTCCATCGCGTCGAAATGGCTGCGCACGAACGCCGCGTCCTTGTGACCGAGCGGCACGTCGATCGCCGTCCCGAGTCCACCGCGCTTCTTGGCGGACGGCACCAGCGCGGCTCCCTTCTCGACCGCCTTGCGCAGCGGAGCGCCGAGCTTCGGGTGCAGGATCGCTGCGGCGTGCTCGAGCTCGCCGGCCTCGCCGACGATCGCGGCCTTGCCGTAGCCCTGCGCCGCGCCCGGCGCGATGCCGAGCGCCTCGACGCACTTCGCCCCGAGCAGCCCCCCGAGCTCCTCGCCGATCGCGATCAGATCGTCGAGGTTCTCGACGTAGCGGCCGGCGAACGGGTTGTCGATCACGGCCATCGCGAGCGCCTTGCGCGTCGGCGGGACGACGGCCTTGCCCATCTCGATGCGGGTTTCCTCGACCTCGACGACGAGCTTGCGGATCCTGGCGTGCATGTGTTCCTCCTGATGTCTCGGATTCGTGCCGGGTCAGCGCTGGCCGTCCCACTTCGCGATGTCGGCCGCCTTGAGCCCCCCGACGCGCGCGTGGACGCGCGGCCCCGTGCTCATCGCGAGGATGTAGACGATCTCGTCGGGGAGCGGCGCGCCGGGCACCCGAACCTCGATCGCGTCGAAGTGGCTGCGCACGTAGCTGGCGTTGATGTGAGTGAGCGGCACGTCGAGCGCGGCGCCCGGCGGTCCGACTTTCTTCGTCGAGGGCACGATCGACAGCGCGTTGCCCGGCTGCCCCGTCTTCGCCTCGCCCTGCCCCTTCGCGTAGGCCGCGAGGTCCCCCTTCCAGCCCAGGAGCTCGCGCATCGCGTAACCGCCCGGCACGTGCCACAGCGCCCCGTGCTCGACCTCGCCGGCGGCGCCGACGATCGCGCCCTTGCCGTAGCCCTCGATGCGCTCGACCGGCACGCCCATCGCGGCGCGCAGCTGCGCCGCCATCTCGACGCCCAGCGGCGACAGCGCGGCCATCATCGGCAGGATGTCCGGCTCGTAGCGCCCGGCGTAGGGGTTGGTGAGCACGACCGCGATCGCACCCCGGCGCAGCGGCGTCGCGGCGACCGGGCCGAACTCGTGAAGAATGTCCTCGACGTGGGTGAGGATGCGGCGCACTTCGATCATCGGGGGATCCTCGGGGAGAGCGTGGGAAGCAGGGTCGGCATCGTCGTCGCACCGACCCGCTCAGGTCGGGCGCGCGGCAGCCCGCGATTCGGGGCTCGCGGGCAGGTGCGGCTGCGCCGGCTCGTCGTCGAGGCTCGCGCTCCTGCCCTGGCAGACGATCAGGGCCGTTGCCAGCAGTCCGGCGCGCTCGATCTCCCGCGCGCGCGCCAGGCCCGCCGCGATCGCCTCGCGCACGAGCGCGGCCTCGAGCGGCGGCACGTCGACGGTAACAGGGAGGTCGCCCAGGTCGCTGTCGTCGCGGACCTCGCGCGCGGGACGCCTGACGATCCGCGAGTCCGCGACGTCGACCGCGTTGGCGATCATCGTCGCGGCTGCATCGGCCGCGGCCGCGGTCGCCGCCAGCACGGTCACGCTGTCGGCGATGCCGAGCGACAGGCTGCGCCCGCGCCAGCCGCTGGTCGCGATGCCGCGCACCGGCATGTCCGCGCGCACCTCGAAGTCGGCGTCGGGCGGGAGCGCCGCGCGACCTTCGCGCGGGACGTGGCGGGCGAGATCGGCGCACAGGCCCACGCGCAACGACGCGCCGCGCGCGAGGTGGAGCGCGATGTCGCCCCCGTTGTTGACGAAGGCGCGCTCCACGCCGCCGCGGTCGTAGGCGGCGACGAGCTCCTGCGCGACCGAGCCCGCGACCGCCGCCATCGACGTCACGTGGCGGTCGCGGTACGGATAGCATGCGCACCACATCCGGCGCGCGACGACGCCCTCGAGCGGGCAGTCGCCGTCGCGGACCGGCCTGCGCAGGGCCGGCAGCTCGGCGACGAGCTCGGCGAGGATCGTCTCGAACCGGCGCCAGGCCGCTTCGTGCGCGTCGTCGACGGCGCGCGGGTCGCCGTCGGCCCCGATCACGATATCGATCGGTCCGTGCTGGAAGTGCCAGCGGCCGTCCGGCAGGCGGGCGCGCAGAGCGTTCATCGGCGGCCGCGGCTCAGCCGAGCAGCGGGACGCCGCCGAGCGGCCAGGGATTGGCCGGTCCGGGCGCCTCGATGCGCCGACCCGTCGGGGCGCCGTCGTCGTGCACCGCGCCGTGCGCGAGCACGTCCGCGATCGGCCTCACGTTGTCCATGTGGCCGCCCAGCGCCCGGTAATCGTCCATGCGCATCGAAAACTCGATCGGCGCGACGATCGCCGGCGTGGGCACCGTCCCGAAGCTCCGGTCGGGCATGCGCGCGACGTCGACCATCACCGTGATGCCGCCGCCCGGCCACACGTAGGCCGGCGCGCCGCCGCAGGTGACGTTCACCAGCGAGTCCTTGATCGAGCGCGTGAGCAGCACCGGATTCTCGGTCACGCCCGCCCGCAGGCTGCCGCCCGCGCCGCCGACGAACAGCACCGTGCACAGCGACGGCTCGCAATTCTCGCCGATGCGCCGCACGATGCGCGCGACCGGCTCGGGCAGCGGCGCACGCTGCGGCTTGAGCGCCTCGTCGAGCACGTACCACTCGGCGTGCTCGCCCGTCGTCGACACCATCAGGAGCCGCAGGCCGGGCCACGCGGTCTCGGGATCCCAGCCTTCGACGATCGCGAGCGGGTCGGCGACGTCGGTACCGCCCCACCCCGTGCCGGGGTTCGCCACCTGGAAGTAGCGGCCCGGCGTCGAGCGGCGCCCGCGGATCTTGACGCCGGACAGGCGCATGTCGAGGCAGCGGCCCGCCTGGTGCTGGGTGAGTACGCCGGTGATGTGGTCGTCGACGACGACCACTTCGTCCGCGATCCCGTAGAACTGCTTGGCGAAGATGCCGACGGTCGCGGAGCCGCAGCCCACGCGCATCCGCGCCTCGGGCACGCCGTTGACGATCGGCGGCCGCCCGGACTGCACGACGACCTGCGAGCCGCCGTCGATCGCGAGCTCGACCGCCTCCTTGTTGCCGAGCGCGGCCATCATCTCGCAGGTGACGCGCCCTTCCTTCTTGCTGCCACCGGTCAGGTGATGCACGCCCCCCAGCGAGATCATCTGGGAACCGTACTCGGCGGTCGTCACGTGGCCGACGACCTCGCCCTTGCAGCGGACGTTCGCCTGCTCGGGGCCGAGGAAGCGGTCCGTGTCGATCTTCACGCGGAAGCTGCAGTAGCTGAAGATGCCTTCGGTGACCACGGTCACCAGGTCGACCCCCTCGGCCTTCGAGGAGACGATGAACGGGGCCGGCTTGTAGTCGGGATAGGTCGTGGACGAGCCCACGCCGGTCACGAAGAACTCGCCGTCGTCGCGTGCGCTCGCCGGCGCGGCACCGGCCTCTCGCGGCAGGAAAGGCACCACCTCCCCTGCGCCGGTCGCGGCCGACCGGCGCAGCAGCACGACCGGGTCGACCCGGACCAGCGTGCCGCCGACGTTCGCGTAGCGGTCGCAGGCGCCCGACTTCCCCGCCGAGATCTGGCAAAGTACCGGGCAGGCGTTGCACTCGATCTTGTCGCTCGCCATGCGCTCGCTGCGCGGACGGGAGCGCTCGAGCACCTGGGGAACGGTCGCCGGCTCGAGCCCGGGCAATCCGTCGGTCTTCGTGTGTTCGGTCATGGACGCGGACCTCGCCGGGGAACGCCGCGGCACCGGGCGGCACGGACCCGGCGCGCAGCGGCTGCGCTGCATTTCGTTTCGTGTAGCGAATACTACACGTATGGTGTTGCGTTTGCTACATTCTGGAGTATGCTAGCGCATCCGCCCCGTTCCCGCAACCACCGTAGGCGCGCTCCGGGCGGGGCGCGCGAAGGAGTGCATCGTGACCCACGTCGTGACCGACGCCTGCCTGCGCTGCAAGTACACCGACTGCGTCGAGGTCTGCCCCGTCGACTGCTTCCACGAGGGGCCGCTGTTCCTGGTCATCGACCCGGACGAGTGCATCGACTGCGCCGTGTGCATCCCCGAGTGCCCGGTGAACGCGATCTTCGCCGAGGGCGACATGCCCGCCGAGTTCGCTCCCTTCCTCGAGCTCAACGCGCGCCTCGCCAAGGAATGGCCCGTGATCAACAAGAGCCACGACCCGCTGCCGGAGGCCGAGCAGTGGAAGGACGCGAAGAACAAGCTCGGAGGGATCGAGCCGTGAGCGCCGGAGTCCCGGCGCGGCGCCGGACCGCATCGTGACGCGCGCTCCCGCCAAAGCCGCCCCAGGCCGACGGCCGGGCGTCCGGGCCGCTGCCGCGCAGGCGACACGCGACGCGATCCTTCGCGCGGCGACGCGCATCTTCGCCAAGCACGGCTTCGACGGCGGCCGCGTCGACCAGATCTCGAAGGCGGCGAAGTCGTACGACCGGATGATCTACTACTACTTCGGCAGCAAGGAAGGGCTCTACATCGCGGTGCTCGAGGAGCTCTACCGGCGGTTCAACGAGGCCGAGTCGCGTCTCGCGCTCGACCTGGAGCAGCCGCGCGAGGCGCTGACCGAGGTCGTCCGCTTCGTGTGGAACTACTACCGGCGCAATCCCGAGTTCATCACGCTGCTCAACACCGAGAACCTCCACCGCGGACGGCACATCGCCAAGTCGCCGCGCGCCGGCGAATACTCGTCGCCGGCCGTCCGGCTGCTGGGCGTCGTGCTCGAGCGCGGCGTCGCGCGCGGACAGTTCCGCAGCACCGCGACGGCCCGCGACGTCTACCTGATGATCGCGGCGATGGGGTACTTCTACCTGGCGAACCGCTACACGCTGTCCGCCTTCCTGGGCGAGCGGATCGACACGCCGGAGGCGCACGCCCACTGGGAGGCGTTCATCGTCGACGCGGTCCGGCGGACAGTCGCGCCGCCGGAGGTGTTCCCGCCCGGCGGGTAGCGCGGCTTGCCCGCCGCCCGGCACTGGTTTAGCATTCGCTACATGAACGGGCGCCCCGGCGCCGGCATCGACGGAGACCCACGATGGCAGATCCCGCAGCGAACGGCACGTCAGGCAAGGTCGTCATCCGGAACGTGGGACTGATGCTCTCGGGCGACATCGACCGGCCGATCCTCGACGCCGACACCGTCGTCGTGCGCGAGGGGCGCATCGCCGCGGTGGGCCGCGAGGCCGACTGCGACACCTCGTTGCCCGACGTCCTCGTCGACGCGCGCGGCACGACGCTCTCCCCCGGACTGATCGACAGCCACGTCCACCCGGTGTTCGGCGACTGGACGCCGCGGCAGGGACAGCTCGGCTGGATCGACTCGACGATGCACGGCGGCGTCACGACGATGATCTCGGCCGGCGAGGTCCACCTGCCCGGCCGTCCGAAGGACATCGTGGGACTCAAGGCGCTGGCGATCACCGCGCAGCGCGCGTTCGACAACTTCCGCCCCGGGGGCGTCAAGGTACTCGCCGGCGCGCCGGTCATCGAGAAGGGCATGACCGAGCAGGACTTCGCGGATCTCGCGAAGGCCGGCGTCAGGCTCCTGGGCGAAGTGGGTCTTGGGTCGGTGAAGGCCGGCGCCGAGGCGAAGACGATGGTCGCGTGGGCGCGCAAGCACGGGATCCAGAGCACGATCCACACGGGCGGTCCGTCGATCCCGGGCTCCGGGCTGATCGACAAGGACGTCGTCCTCGAGGCCGACGCCGACGTGATCGGCCACATCAACGGCGGCCACACGGCGCTGTCCGAGGCGCACGTGTGCGAGCTGTGCGAGCGCTCGTCGCGGGCGATCGAGATCGTGCACAACGGCAACGAGCGCGTGGCGATCGCCGCGGCGAAGGCGGCGATCGAGCTGCGCTGCCCGCATCGCGTGATCCTCGGCACCGACGGCCCGGCGGGCTCGGGCGTGCAGCCGCTCGGCATCCTGCGCATGATCGCGCTCCTGTCGAGCGTCGCGGGCATTCCGGCCGAGCTGGTGTTCTGTTTCGCGACCGGGAACACCGCGAGGATGCGCAAGCTCGACTGCGGACTGGTCGAGGTCGGGCGCGCGGCCGACTTCGTGTTCATGGACCGGGCGCAGCACACCGCGGGCCGCACGCTGCTCGACAGCGTGGGCCTGGGCGACATTCCCGGCGTCGGCATGGTGATGATCGACGGCATCGTGCGCTGCGGTCGCAGCCGCAACACGCCGCCCGCGACCGAGATCCCGGTCGTGTCCTCGCCGCGGCACTGAGCCGGGCAACGCGAAGGAAGACGCATGTCCCTCAAAATCATCGTCGCCGTCAAGCGTGTCGTCGATTACAACGTGAAGGTGCGGGTGAAGGCGGACGGTTC
>CALDKM010000375.1:0-45641 GCA_937898875.1 uncultured Pseudomonadota bacterium
GTCGAGTGGATCAAGAAGCGCTGGGGCGGCAAGCTGATCCTGAAGGGCATCCAGGACGTCGAGGACGCGAAGCTCGCCGCTGATTCGGGCGCCGATGCGCTGATCGTCAGCAATCACGGCGGCCGCCAGCTCGACGGCGCCGAGTCGAGCATCCGCGCGCTGCCCGCGATCGCCGACGCGGTCGGCTCGCGCATCGAGGTGCACATGGACGGCGGCATCCGCTCGGGCCAGGACGTGCTGAAGGCGTGGGCGCTCGGCGCGCGCGGCACCTACATCGGCCGCGCGATGGTCTGGGGACTGGGCGCGATGGGCGAGGCCGGCGTCACGAAGGCGCTCGAGATCATCCACAAGGAGCTCGACCTGACGATGGCGTTCTGCGGCCGCACGCGGCTCGCGGACGTCGATCGGAGCATCCTGCTCACGCCCGACACGCCGTGGGGGACGAACGGCTGAGTCGCAACGCGCGAGGTCGTGATAACGTCGCGCCAGCGCCCCGTACGGAGAAGCGAAGATGGCCCCGTGGCATTCCCGCCGTGATTTCCTCAAGCGGTCGATCGTCTGGACGATCGGGACCTCGTGGGTCGGCGCCGCGCTCGACGCCTACGCGCAGGCGCCGCAGCTCCTCAACTACCAGGGACGGCTGACCGACGCGAACGGCGCGGCGCGCAACGGCTCGTTCCCGATGTCGTTCGCGATCCTCGGCGGAACCTCGTCGTGGTCCGAGGCGCAGAACGTCAGCGTCGCCAACGGCTTCTTCTCGGTGCTGCTCGGCAGCGTCACGCCGTTTCCGGCCGACCTCTTCACGAGCGGCCAAACCGACGCGTACGGGCCGGTCCGCTTCCTGGAAGTCACGGTCTCGGGCGAGACGCTGTCGCCCAACATCCGCATCGTCAGCGCCGCCTGGGCGATCGGCACCGTCGCAGGGCCGAAGGGCGACACCGGGGATGCGGGACCCAGGGGCCCGACCGGGCCTTCCGGGCCGACCGGAACCGCCGGGCCGACGGGACCGACCGGGCCGGCGGGGTTCGGTCAGACCGGCCCCACGGGTGCGCTCGGCCCGACCGGAATCGCCGGCTTCGTTGGCCCCACGGGGCCAACCGGGGCGGCGGGGTTCGGCCCGACCGGACCCACCGGACCGACCGGCAGCCAGGGGATCATCCCCTTCTAGCCCCTCCGGCCAACCGCGTTCGCGCCCTCGATCCGATCCGCCCCCGAAGAGCCATGCGCCCCGAATCGGTCCGACGCCGTGCGATCCAGGCGTCACCCGCGATCGCCGCGGCGTCGCTCGTCGCGGCACCGATCGCGCTCGCCGATACCGCGACCAGCGCCTCGTTCCAGATCCAGGCCGGGACGCTCGACACGGCCGGCGGGCGGTCGACGTCCGCGAACCACGTCGTCACCGCGTGCGTCGGCAGCGAGATCGCCGGCACGTCGTCGAGCGCGAGCCACCACATCGATTCCGGCTGCGGCGCGACCGCGCTCGCGGTCGTCATCCCGAACGGCGGCGGCAGCGGGCCTGGGTCCGGGATCCCGGTGCCCGTACTCTCGGATGCCTCGACCTTCCTGCTCATCGCGCTCCTGTTCGCCGTGGGCGCGACGCGCCTTCGTCCCCGGGCGACGCGCCCTCCCGGCCCCTGACGCCCCGCATTTGCCCGCCCCGCCCGGCTTCGATATAATGGCGGGCTCCGTGGGGACGTAGCTCAGCTGGGAGAGCGTCGCGTTCGCAATGCGAAGGTCGGGAGTTCGATCCTCCTCGTCTCCACCAAACGTTCCAAGAAAAACCGGCCCCCGCGGCCGGTTTTTTGTTGCCCGGAATCCCGCGTCTTCGCGCGGTCTTGCCGGTGCCGCGCGGCGCACGAATACGGCCCGAAAGTGGCCCGGTTCGCCTCCGTTTTCCTCTCTCACGACGCCGGACTGGCCGCACTCCGCGGCGTGTAACGCCGGCGCGCGCCCGACCTGTCGGCTTGCGGCTGATTGGGCTGTGGGGAATCAGATGCTTCGCAAGGCCCGGCTGCTTCATGCAGGCAGAGGACGGCAGCTACGTTCGGGGCTGGCAGGCAGCGGACGCCCGAGATCCCGGCACTGACAGGAGTACGATGCTTCGGCGACCTCGACCGGAACGCGCGGTGAGGTCGGCAGAACGCGTTGCCGGCGCCTGCCGGTCCCCCATTCGAGGCGTGTGCAGACATGAAGACCTACCAGATCGGATATCTCATCGGCAGCCTGGCCAAGGGCTCGATCAACCGCCAGCTCGCCAACGCGCTGATCAAGCTGGCGCCGAAGGAACTGAAGTTCCATGAGATTTCGTTCAAGGACCTGCCGCTCTACAGCTACGACTACGACGCCGACTTCCCGGCGGTCGCCACGAAGCTCAAGAAGGCGATCACCGATTCGGACGGCATCCTGTTCGTCACGCCCGAGTACAACCGCTCCATCCCGGGCGCGCTGAAGAACGCCATCGACTGGGCCAGCCGGCCCTGGGGCACCAATTCATTCGCCAAGATTCCTTCCGGCGTGATCGGCACATCGCCCGGCGCCATCGGCACCGCAGTCGCCCAGCAGCAGTTGCGCAGCGTGTTGAGCTTCTGCAACTCGCCGCAGATGAACTCGCCCGAGGCTTACATCCAGTTCAAGCCGGGACTGATCGATGCGGAGGGCAATGTGACCGACGCTTCCACCGCCACCTTCCTGCGCAACTACATGTCGGAGTTCCACCAGTTCGTGGAGCGCGTGCGCACGGTGATCCCGCGGAGTTCCTGACGGCACCGGCCGACGCACACCGGCGCGGGAAGCCCGCCGTCCGCCGAGTTCGACGGGCGCTCGAGGACCGGATCTCCGGACATCGCCGGCATCGCATCGCCGCGGGCGCCTTGGAGATGCGCGATTTCGCCTGCGCACTCCGCAGTGCTGCAACGATCGGTGCGGATTTCCCTGGCGATGGAAGAAACGCGTTCGCCCCTGGGGTGGACTTCGCCGCCACCATTCAACGCCCAACCTCTATCGGTTGGGCATTTTCGTTTCCGGGTTCCGCGACACCACGCGGGTTTCGGCGCCGACATATGCGGCGGTTGACGCTCGCTTTGGCACTGAGTTATGCCCTTGCCGCGGCGCCCGCCTCCGCGCAGGACCGGGACGCCGGCGGCCGCGCAGATCCGCGCCCGACTGCGTCGGCGGACAGGCAGACAGGTTCGATAAGAATCCGCCTGAAACTCGACGGCAGGGAGGTGGCCGCAACGCTGCTCGACAACGCGACAGCGCGCGACTTCGCTTCGCTGCTGCCGCTGGAGCTGACGTTGGAGGACTACGCATCGACCGAGAAGATCGCGCATCCTCCACGCAAGCTCTCGACGTCAGGCGCGCCGGCCGGCGTCGATCCGCAAGTGGGCGATATCGCGTACTACGCGCCGTGGGGGAACCTTGCGATCTTCTACCGCGACTTCGGCTATTCCGCCGGTCTGGTGAGACTGGGGCGGATCGATGGCGACGTCAGCGCGCTCGCCGCGCGAGGCGCGTCGAGAGTGAGGATCGAGGCGGTCGAGTAGCGATGCCTTGGGACGACACCGGATCCGCGGTCGCCGCGCGAAGCATTCAATACGAACCCTGGCGCTGCCGCGTCATCACCAGGGTCCGGCACTTCGCGCGGGAATCCGGGCCTTCCGTCGCCGCCGAGCCGGCGAACGAACGACTTCAACTGTGACGAGCGCGCCGAATCCCGAGGCTGGGGAAACGGATGGACGCCTTGTCCTCGCCTCCCGTCGAGTACTCGAGCGCGTTCGGGTGCCCGGCTCCGTGCACGAGCACCAGCGTGTTCACTGCCAGCAGAGCCAGTTCATCCCACGGCACGGGGTTCGCAAGATCGAGGAAATAGTTCGAAGACCCGTCCGGGCGGTGCCCGAACTCGTCGGGGAGACTGGTCGGAGCATCCCAGCCAAGTTCGAGCAGCGCCCCGCGGTCGCGCTCGCTCAGGTGGTCCCCGTCCTCGAGATAGAAGTCCGAGACTGCCTCGACACGACAACCGGCGCCGCCTTGGCACATGAACTGCACGAAGCGATTGCGGCGCTTCAACGACAGGATCAGCCACTCGTCCTCCTCCAGACCGCGCAACGCGGTCGCCAGCTCGCAGGCGAAGACCTTCCACGCGTCGACGGTGCGCGCCTGGCGAGGCGCGTCGGCAAGAGACCGTGCCGCCGAAGCGGCGTCGCTTCCCTCCACGCTCGCGCTGCCGGCCCGACTGTCGGCCGACGCTCTCCTCGCCGAAGCTTCGCTCCGCCCCTGCTCTGCTTCCCTCCTTCTGCCTTCCTTCATCGCTTCTTCTCCCTGACGGCCGGAGTCATGGCCGCGCTGCCCAGGCGGCATCGAACAGCGCCTCCATGCCGGGGTGCGATCCGCGCAGGCCGTCGATCACCGCCTTCGCCCAGTCGAAATATCCGCGCCGACGCTCGAGGCTCCAGTCCTTCGGCGGGTTGTGCGCCACGTCACGCAGGTTGCAGATCTTGTCCGCCAGCTTCACCAGCCGCGCGCGGCTCGACAGGTGCGGCGCGTGTTCGATCTGGAACTGTTTGCGGCGTTCCGGTGGCAACTTCTTGTCGTCGGTGATCTCCTTGACGATCTCCGCGACCTCGGAGCCAAAGCGCTCGGCAAGCTCGGTGGCAGTCGCGCCCGTATCTTCGATCGTGTCGTGCAGCACGGCCGCAATCAGAACCACTTCATCGACCTCGTTAGCCTCGAATGCCAGAACGTGCGCCAGCGCGATCGGGTGGTTGATGTAGGGACTCGAACGGTGGTCCTTGCGGCGCTGGTCGCGGTGCTTCTCCGCGGCGAAGGCGACGGCGTCGATCAGGGACCTGAGAGCTGCATTCGCCATCGGGAACTCCGGCTTGATCGTCCTGGCGTCCATGGCTTCCCTTCCTCTGTTAGTTGCATTACACTACTAACTATACGCTACTTCGTTGCTCCATGCAACTAACATGACCGCGACCCCTCCCGCCCTCGCCGCGACGACCCCGCCCAAGCGGCATGCGATGCCGTTCACCCGCATCGAGCTTGTTGTCCTCACCGTGACGGATGGGCGCCTTGCCGTGCTGCTGGGGCGGCGCGCAGAGGCTCCGCAGAAGGGCCTCTGGGCGCTCCCCGGCGGCGTCCTGCGCATCGATCTCGACCGCGACCTGGAGGCCGCCGCGCAGCGCGTGGCCGTGGAGCGACTGAACGTCTCGCTCCCGTTCCTCAGCCAGCTGCGCGCAGCCGGAGGGCCGCAGCGGGATCCGCGTGCAGCGTGGGCACTGTCGATCGCGTACCGCGCGCTGCTGCCGATCGAATCGTTCGCGCCCGCCCCGGGCAAGCGTCTGGAGGCCCTGCAGTGGAGGCCGGCCGACGAGGCGGTGGCCGATCCGGATCTCGCATTCGATCACGCCGACCTCATTCGGATCGCAGTCGAAACCACGCGCGCGGAGATCGATCACCTCGACCTGCCCTACGGCTTTCTTCCCGATTGCTTCACGCTGGGCGAATTGCAGGCTTGTTGCGAGGCAATCCGCGGCCGGCGCCTCGACAAATCGAGCTTTCGCCGGCGGCTGGACGAGCGCGAGCTTCTCGAGCCCGTTCCCGGCGAAATGCGCACCGGTGCATTCCGCCCGGCGCAGCTCTATCGCAAGCGCCAGCGGCGGGAGAGTCCGCATCCGGGAACCGAGCTGGACCCGACAGGCAGACGAGGTCGACGCGGAGCGCCCTCCCGCGACCACGAGTCCGCAGGCCGACGGCGACCCCGCGGGACCTCTTCGTCCTGAAATGCGAACCGGGGTCGGATTCGAATCCGACCCCGGTTCGCGGACCGGCGCGCGGCGGACGCGTTGCGCGTCCTGCCGCCCCGACCGTCAGGACGCCTGCTTGACCTCGGGCGGCTTCCAGCTGCCGTCGAGGATGGACGGCGGCTTCTCGCTCGGCCAGTACAGCCGCATCATCAGGACGAACTCGTCCTTCGGCGCCGGCAGCCAGTTCTGCTCCTTGTCCTTGCCGGGCGACTCGTTCTGCACGTACAGGTCGATCGACCCGTCGGCGTTCGCCTTGAACCTGTTCCGCGAGCTGACCGTGTAGCGGTTGATCGGATTGGGGACGAAGAAGTAGTCCTTGTCGTACATCGTGATCGACCAGAACGCGTTGGCCGGCGGCAGCTCGCCCTTGGGGAAGTGCACGACGTACTTGTTCTTGCCGTGGTACTTCTCGAGGAGGTTGGGCCCCTCGGACGTCGGATAGACGGCGTCCTGCGGGCGGTTCGCGCCGAGGCCGTACCAGGTGATCATCGCGCGGTTCCGGTAGCCGGTGCCGTAGAGCCCCGTCTTCGCGAAGAAGAGCCAGCCGCGCTCGAGCTTGGCGTCGCCGGTGACGAGCGCCTCCTTGAGGTACACGCTGATCTTCTCCTGCGCGGGCTTCGGCGCCGCCGCGAGGCCCTTCGCGACCGCGGGATCGAGCTTCGAGACGTCGAAGTCCTGGCCCGGCACGATGCCGATCTTCGCGAGCTTCGCGACCATCGGCGCATCGTCGGCGGAGGGCGGATTCGTCTTCAGGAGCTCGGCGAAGAGCCTGAAGTAGCTCGCGGCGTCCATCGCGTTGACCTGCTCGCGCGGCGACGTCTTCATGTCGATCGACGCGTCGACCTTGCCCGGCGGCGGCGTGTAGGGCTTGCCCCAGGCGGAGAGCGGGACCGCGCTCCACTGATCCTGCAGCGCGTGGACCGCCTTGTAGTCCTCGGGCGTGCCGGTGCAGTAGATGCGCCCGAGCACCCAGACCATCCCGGTCGGCGACTTGACCTCGGTGACGCCGGCGGGCAGCGTGCCCGACCAGCCCGGTCCGGTGATCGCGTACTTCTGCGGCTTGGTGCCGGTCGTGCGCTTGCCCGGATCCTGGAACACGTTGGTCCAGCCGTCGATCATCGGAAGGACGAAGTAGCGGTCCTTCATGTCCGGAAGGCTGACGATCCACGGCTCCTTCGACACGTCGAGCCAGACGATCGTGTAGAGCGTGTCGGCGTTGGGCGCGGTGACCGTGTGGTCGTCGACCGCCGGGTAGTTGCGCAGCCGCGCGAAGTGGCCCATCGGCGCTTTCGAGCCCGCGGGCTGCTCGACGTTGGTCGACACGCGGCGCGTGATCTCCATCGTCACGAGCGGATAGGCGTACATGTACGCCTCGATGCCGATCTCGCGGGCCTCGGCTTCCTTCGCGAGCGCCTCGACCGCTTTCGCTTCGGCCGCGACGTCCTTCTTCGCGTCGGCCGCGGCCTTCTTCGCGGTGTCGACTTCCTGCTTGCCGCAGCCCGCGAGGGCCAGTACGACGGCGAGCGCCATTGCGGACAGAGACAGCGGGGTTCGGATCATTGGATGCTCCGTTCCTAATTGTGGGGCGCCGCCGCGGGGCGAGCGCACGACAGCGCGCTCGCCCGGGATGGACGCCGACGCCCTATCGGGGCTCGCATGCCGGAGCACGCCGGGCGCGAGCGAATTCTAGATCGCCGCCGGCCCGGAAGGCCATACATCTTGGGACAGGCACGCCGCCCCCCCGCCCCCCCGCTGGCGTCAGGGACGGTCGCCTGGCGCCGGGCGCTTGTTGCGGAGGCGCCACTGCGCAGGGCTCGTGCCGGACCACCGCCGGAACGCGCGCGAGAACGCCGTGCCATCCCCATAGCCGAGCGAGGAAGCGATTCGCGTGACCGGGAGCGCGGTGTCGACGAGGAGGCTCCGCGCGACCTCGTAGCGCACGTCGTCGAGCACGGCCAGGAACGTCGTACCCTGGATGCGCAGCCGCCGGGCGAGCGTGCGCCGGTGCATCGAGAACTGCTCCGCGAGCGACGCGGCCTTGCCGTCCCCTTCGAGCAGCAGCGTCCGCAACGCGCGGTAGAGGAGCGGCAGCAGGGCGCCGTCGAACTGCCGCGCCACCTCCGCCTCCACCGCTCGCAGTCGATCCGGGTCGGCGCCGGCGATCGGGCGATCGAGCTCGCGCGCGGGAAACTCGATCGCGGCATGGTCCGCATCGAACGCGAGCCTGCAGCGAAAGTGCGCGCGATAGGCGCCGGTGTCGAGCGGCCGCTCGCGTGGGAGGTTTACCGCCTCCGGATTCCAGTCGGCACCGCGAAGTTCGCGGAGGCTGGCCGCGGCCGCGGCCAGCAGGACGTCGTACGTCGCCGCGAGGTCGTGGGTCGCCGGGTGGTAGACGGCGAATCCGAGCTTCGCGCGGCCGGCGGACACCGACAGATGCGGCGCGAAGCCCTGGCTGTAGAGGCGCTGATGAACCGCGTAGCTCGCGAGCCCGTCGCCGACGGTCGCACTGTTGCGGATCAGCTCGCCCAGGAGGCCGATCTGCGCGAGCGCGAACCGCTTGCCGACCCGCACGCCGATCTCCGGGCAGTCCGCCCGGCGTGCGGCCTCGACGAGCACGCGCACCCCGGCCTCGAACAGGATCCACCGGTCGGGGCCATCCAGCGCGTCGGCAGGCAACCCCGCGTCGATCAACACGGACGCCGGGTCGACGCCCAGCTCCGCGAGCACGGGCGGAAGCGAGCAGAGGACGCCGACGCGCTGGCGCCACGCCTCGGGTGGCGGTCCCTGCACGCGGTGAGCGTCGGCTCGGGCCTCGCCGTCTTCCGCGTCGACGGCATTAGCGCTTCTCGTCATGTCGGGCAGCCCGGACGTCCAACCGCGCAATCTGCCGGAGATTTCGCTGCCACGCAAACGTGGGCGGACGCAGCCCGTTCGATCGCCAAACCGGGGTCAGATTCGAATCTGACCCCGGTGCTGAATCTGACCTCGGTCTGGTCAGTCCTGCTGCCACGGCAGGCCGCGGAACCGCCAGCCGTTCGACCGGTCGCGGCGACCCTGGCCGTCGAGGTCGCCCTCGAAGCCCTCGGCGACGTTGTAGGCGTGACGGTAGCCGGCGCGCGTCGCCGCGACGGCGGCCGAGATCGAGCGACGCCCGCTGCGGCACAGGAACAGGATCGGCACGTCCTTCGGTAGCGCCGCTTCCAGTTCCTCGACGAAGCGCGGATTGCGGACGAGATCGAGCCCGGTCGCCCACGCGACGTGTAGCGACTGCGGGACGCGGCCGACGAATTTGCGTTCCTCGGCGCTGCGGACGTCCACGAGCACCGCCGCGCCCGTTTCCGCGAGGTTCCACGCGGTGCGCGGGTCGACGTCGCCCGCGTATTCGCGGCCCTCGTCGGTCGCCGCGCGCCGCGCCGCCTGAAGTTCCGGATCGAGCGCGCGTTCTTCGTTGTCCCGCATGCGGAAGTCTCCGGGGATGACGATGGCCGGCGCGTCGGCGACAAGCGCCCGGCGCGGCGGATGGCAAGCGTATCAGGACGCGGGGCCGGACGAAGAACGCGCGGTCGAAGGGCGCGCGGCGGCGCTCGGGATCACCCGACCCGGGTCGACGACCCGGCTCGCTTCGTCCCCGGAACGTGGATCGACCCACGCCCCGGGGGCGGAGCACGCATCGACCGACGCCGCGCGCTCTGCGAGGTCGCGCAGGAGACCGAGCCCCGCTACCCACTGACCATGCCCGGAATCCGCGTTTATGTGTCCCGCGCGGCCCGCGCTCGCCAGCCGGCTGCCCCATTCCACGGCGAGCGCGCCCGCCGTCACGAACCTGAGCCACGGATCGTTCGTGCTCGCGACGAGCGTCGAGGGAAAGTGCAGCGGGGCGGCGAGGAGACCGTGCGCGATGCCGAACATGTCGGGATCGGCCGGCGCCACCAGCAGCGCACCGGCCAGCACGACGTCGTGCGCGAGGACGGCGCGCACGGTCGCGAGGCAGCCGAAGCTGTGCGCGACGATCACCGGCGGCACGGGCGACGCCTCGACCGCGCGCGCGACCCTCGCCGCCCAGCGCGCGAGATCGGCGGTCGCGAAGTCCTCCTGCACGATCCGCATCATCTCGGGATGCCGGCGCTGCCACAGCGTCTGCCAGTGCCCCGGCCCGCTGTCGTCGAGGCCGGGCGCGACGAGCACCGGCGTCCGCCAGGCGAACGGATACAGCGCGCGCGCGGCTGCCGGACGCATGCCATGCGCGGACGCGGCGGGATTCGATGCCATGCGCGCCATGCCTCGCTTCAGGTCGCCGCCGCCGCGACGCGCCGCCGGAACCACGGCTGGGGCGCGCGCACGGTCGGCGCGTAGACACCCGCGAAGTCGACGAGGCCCGCGAGCGCGTCGGCCGCGTCGCGGTCCGCGCGGACGACGAACGCGTCGAAGCCGCACTCGGCCATCAGGTAGAGCTGGTCGCGCAGCACGTCGCCGACCGCGCGCAGCTCGCCCAGGTAGCCGTGCCGCTCGCGCAGCAGGCGCGCGATCGAGTAGCCGCGACCGTCGACGAACGTCGGGAAGTCGATCGCGATCACCGGCAGCGTCGCGAGGTCCTCGCCGAGCGCGGCCGGATCGTCGGCGGGCGCGAGCAGCACGCCGACGTCGCCGCGCGCCGAAAGCGCGCTCCGCTCGGCCGCCCAGAGCGCGAGCGGCACGATCACCGGCCCGTGCGCCGGCACGTCGGCGAGGCTTCGCGCCTCGCGCAGCAGCGTCCAGCGGTCGTCGGCGAGCGCGCCGTGCCTAATCAGCCGTGGCATAGACGCGCTCCCTGAAGGGCTCGATGTCGAGACGGCGGACCGCCTCGATGAAAGACTCGCCGGGCTGCCGGCGCTCGACGTAGACGTCGACGATGCGCTCGATCACGTCCGGCATCTCGTCCGCCGCGAAGGAGGGGCCGATCACCTTGCCGAGCGACGTCGCGTTCCCCTGCGCGCCGCCGAGCGAGACCTGGTACCACTCGCTTCCGTCCTTGTCGACGCCGAGGATGCCGATGTTGCCGACGTGGTGGTGCCCGCAGGCGTTGATGCAGCCGGACAGGTTGAGCTCGATGTCGCCGAGATCGTGCAGGTAGTCGACGTCGTCGAAGCGCCGCTGGATCGCCTCGGCGATCGGGATCGACTTCGCGTTCGCCAGCGAGCAGAAATCGCCGCCCGGGCAGCAGACGATGTCGGTCAGGAGCCCGATGTTGGGTGTCGCGAGCCCGAGCTCCTTCAGCCGGAGCCACAACGCGTGCAGGTCCGACTGCGGCACGTCGGCGAGCACGAGGTTCTGCTCGTGCGTGACGCGCAGCTCGCCGAACGAGTAGCGGTCGGCCAGCTCCGCCACGGCGTCCATCCGGTCGGCGGTGAGGTCCCCCGGCGGCACGCCGGTCGTCTTGAGCGACAGCGTGACGATCGCGTAGCCGTTGCGCTTGTGCGCCGCCACGTTGCGCGCCGCCCAGCGCGAGAACGGGCGGCTGTCCGCGAGCGCCGACAGGCAGGCGGCGCTCGACCGGGGCAGATCCGCGTACGGCGGATCGACGAAATGGGCGGAAAGCCGCGCGATCTCGTCGTCCGGAACGGTGCCGGGACCGCCGCGCAGGCGCTCCCACTCCCGTTCGACCTCGCGCACGAACGCGGCGGGCGTCATCTCCCTGACCAGGATCTTGATGCGCGCCTTGTACTTGTTGTCGCGTCGGCCGTGCCGGTTGTAGACGCGCAGGATCGCGTCGAAGTAGTTGAGGAGCTCCTGCGCGGGGAGGAACTCCCGGATCACGTGGCCGACGATCGGCGTGCGGCCCTGCCCGCCGCCGGCGGCGACGCGGAATCCGATCTCGCCGGCCTCGCTGCGCACCGCCTGCGCGCCGATGTCGTGGACGAGGACCGCCGTCCGGTCGCGCGTCGCGCCGGTGATCGCGATCTTGAACTTGCGCGGCAGGAACGCGAACTCGGGGTGGATCGTCGACCACTGGCGGACGAGCTCGGTCCAGGGGCGCGGATCGACGATCTCGTCGGCCGCGACGCCGGCGAACGGATCGGACGTCGTGTTGCGGATGCAGTTGCCGCTGGTCTGGATCGCGTGCATCTCGACCTTAGCGAGTTCCGCGAGGATCTCCGGCACCTCCTCGAGGCGCGGCCAGTTGAACTGGACGTTCTGCCGGGTCGTGAAGTGGCCGTAGCCGCGGTCGTAGGTGCGCGCGATGTGCGCGAGCTTGCGCAATTGCAGCGAAGACAGCAGCCCGTACGGAATCGCGACGCGCAGCATCGGCGCGTGCTTCTGCACGTAGAGCCCGTTCTGCAGACGCAGCGGCCGGAACTCGTCCTCGGTGAGCTCGCCGGCGAGGAAGCGGCGGGTCTGGTCGCGGAACTGGGCGACGCGCCGGGAGACGAGGGACTGGTCGAAGGAGTCGTAGCGGTACATGGGTTCGCGTGACGAGACGCAGCATCGCGGTCAGGCGAAACCTACCGGACCCGGTTTATCGCCAGAAGGAATGATTTCTCATTTTGTTATTTCTTCTGGCGATTAAGGTACTTCGGAGGGCATCACCCGCCGCGCGCAACGCGACTTGCGGAGCTTCGGCCGCGGAGCCGAACATACGCCCACCCCGTCACCCCGGACCGACGCCGAGATGACCCGCCGCGAGCTGTGGACCAGGCTGTTGCTCTATCCGACGCACACGCTGCCCACCGCGCTGGCGCCGGTGCTCGTGGGCGTCGGGCTCGCGATCCGCGACGGCGTGTTCGCGCCGCTGCCCGCGCTCCTCGCGTTCGTCGCGAGCTGGTTCGTCCACGTCGCGGGCGTGTTCACCGACAACCACGAGCTCCTGCGCCGCCACCCGACGCTGCCGGAGCACCCGGAGCTGCTCGATGCGGTCGCGGGACGCACGCTCGCCCTCGCGACGCTCGATGCCGCAGCGTGGCTGTGCCTGGTCGTCGCCGCCGCCGCCGGTGCGTGGCTCGCCTGGATCGGCGGGAGCATCGCGGTCGCGATCGGTCTCGTCGGCGTCGCGTCCGCGATCGCGTATGCGGGCGGCCCGTGGCCCTACGCGCCGCGCGGGCTCGCGGACCCGGTCTTCTTCCTGATGTTCGGCGTCGTCGCGGTCGCCGCGACCTGGTACGTCCAGGCCGTCTCGCTCGCACCGTCGCCGGGGCCGTGGCTCACGCGCGCAGTCGACGTGCCGCTCGCCGCGTATCTCGTCGGCCTTCCGGTCGGCGCGCTCGTCACCGCGGTGCTGGTGATCGACGACATCCGCGACCGCCACTGGGACGCGAGGAAGGGCTGGCGCACCACGGCGGTCCGCTTCGGGCTTCGAGGCAGCCGCACCGAGTTCGTCGCGCTCGTGGCGTTCGCGTACGCCGCGCCGTTCGCGATCTGGCTCGGGCTAGGATTCTCGGCGTGGGTGCTGCTCCCGCTCGCGACGCTGCCGCTGGCGGCCCGCGCCGTGCGCGCGGTGCTCCGCCACGACGACACGCCGTCGCTGTTTCCCTGGACGCCGAGGACCGCGATGCTCGGGTTGCTCTACTCGGCGCTGTCCGGCGTCGGGCTCGCGATCCCGTCCTGATCGCCCCCGGGACCGCGCAGGGCACCAAGCCGAAGCCGGACCGGGGGGCCGCGCACGGTCGCGGGTAGGACGGGCTGCGAGTCCCGTGTCCGGCGCACGTCGCCTTCACCGGATCGCCGTCGGCCGGACATCGCGCCGTCGTGTTCGCGCGCGACGATGCGTTCGGGACAGCCGACACCTCTGCGCGATGATGCCGCTGGCGCGCATCGAGGCCCGTTACGCGCGTCCCTGCCTGAAGGCCGCCTGATCGCACGCGGCGCCGGACGACGGCTCACGGCTCGTCGGGGCTGTCACGAGTGCGTCATGTTCGTCCGGCCCAATCGACCCCGCGGAGTGAACGCGCCGCAGGCAGGCATCGCCCCTATCCGGCGAGTCACGCCCCGGCCGCTCGATCCGCGCCCCCATTCCCCGGACGCGCCATGCATCCGCAACCCGATCCGCACTGGCCCGAACCGGTGATGGCCGACCTCGCGCCCTGCCCCCGGTGCGGCGACACGCGCGCAGCGGCGGACCTGGTGCGCCGCGGCGAGGAGCGCGTGTGGGTCGTCCTCTGCCCGGCGTGCGGCACCCATCTGCCGGACGAGCCCGACGCGCGCGGCTTCGAGGACGCGGTCGCGTTCTGGAATCACGGCGGGCGCTGAGCCCGCGGCACCGCGCGCGCCGCCACACCGTCCGGGCACGACTCGCTCGCGCCCGGCGTCGCGCCAGCGTCGCCTTTGCGTCACTGCGACGCGACACGCGGTCCGCAGCCATCCGGCCCGTTTCCGCCCCTTCCCACGCGGCCCCGACAGTGCCATCCTGCGGTCGGTCTCCCTCGATCGGGCAGGAGCATCGCGACACCGGCGCCGCCGGAAGTGCCGGTGGCCCGCGCATCGCGGCTGCAAGCTGCCGCTGCCCCGTCACGCCGGGAGACGCGACAGCGACGGAGGACGACCATGCATGCGCTCGAACGAATGGCCAGGACCGTGGTCGCGACGATCGCGATCGCCTGCGCGCTGGCGGTGCCGGCCGCGCACGCGGCAGCGACCACGAACGAGGTCGCCGACCTGTGGTGGAACGCGTCGGAATCGGGCTGGGGCATCCAGCTCTCGCAGCAGCACGAGACGGTCTTCGCGACGATGTACGTCTACCGTCCCGACGGCTCGCCCGACTTCTACGTCGCGGTGCTCGATCCCGCGAGCGCGGCGGCATGGTCGGGCCTCGTCTACCACACGTCGGGACCCTGGTTCGGCGGGCCGTTCAATCCGGCGGCCGTCACCGAGAACGTCGTCGGCTCGATGACGTTCACGCTCAAGTCGTTCTACAACGCCGAGCTCGCCTACACGATCGACGGGACGCAGGTCGTGAAGACCGTCACCCGGATGTCGTTCGCCAACGATCACGTCGGCGGCAACTACTACGGCGCCGCGACCGCGACGGCGCTGTCCGGCACCTGCGTCTCGACGGGTCCGGTGCCGGTCGTCGTCCAGTTCACGCACGCGGGAGGCGTTCCGTTCACCGGCGTCGTGGCGACGCCGGCATCGACGTGCACGATGACCGGCAGCTACGGGCAGCGCGGCCGGTACGGCGACGTGTTCGGCACCTACACCTGCACGAACGGCGAGTCGGGCGCGGGCGCCATCACCTCGATCGCCGTGACCCACGCGACGGTAACGTTCCACTACCGCTTCGACGGCACGGGCCCGGGATACGCCTGCGTCTACGAGGGAGACTTCGGCGGGACGCGCGGCTGACCGGCACCGCACGGAGGCTCGCCGAGACCGCGAGAGTCTGGCCGAGCGGCGCGGAGTGGCACCGCCGACGCAGCGGTCGGGCCTCCAACCCCGAAAGCGATGCGGCAAGCCGCGCGCGGTCGTGGCGCGCTATCCTTCCCCACCCGCCGGCGTCCCCGCATCCCGCGCACGCCGCCACCCCGAGGAGACTCCGATGCTCGCTCGCTCGATGCTGACCGCCGCAACGGCATGCTTCGCGATGACCACCGGAGCGATCGCGCAGATGGGTCCGCACTGCAACCCCCAGGGCAGGTGCGCGGTGTCGATCACCGTCAGCGGCTCCTGCACCGACCCGAACAACATCAAGGTCAGCCCCGATCCCGTCGAGATGGGAGCCGCCGGACAGCGCTCGATCGTCTGGCGGCTCGAACGCGGCTTCGGGTTCTGCCCGGCCAGCGGCGACCTCGTCCAGTTCAAGCGCGGGGACAACGACTTCCAGTTCTTCGACGGCCGACGGACCGACAACGACGACGGCGACGACGATGCGGGGTCGCCCGACCGGTGCCGCAGGAACTTCCGGTGGAAGAACAAGAACGAAGCGCACACGGCCGGCAACAGGTACGAGTACCTGATCAGGTTCACCGGGCCGAGTGGCGAGGCCTGCGTCAAGGACCCGTTCATCCGGAACGGATGATCGGGCGCGCACGGGTGCGGTCCGGCACGATCTCGGGCCACGGCTCGCACGGCGTCCGGCTCGCGACCTTCGGCGTTCGGGCGTGACGCCACCATCGACGTCCGCCCGTTGATCGGCTCGACGCTCCGCCGCGCCGCCGGCAACGCCTACGTCCTCGCGCTCGCGCGCGGCCAGCGCTCGATCCCCTACGCGCCGCGCGCCTACGTCGAGCGGCTGCGCGACGCGCGCGTGCGCAGTCTCGTGCGATATGCGGCGCGCACGGTCCCGTTCTACCGCGAGGCGTTCGCGAGGCTCGGTCTCGACCCGCGCGAGATCCGCACCGCGCACGACCTCGCGCGGCTGCCGATCGTCGTGAAGGACGACCTCCGCCGCGACCCCGAGGCGTTCTTCTCGACGTCGCGCACGGGCAAGCGCGCGATCCCGTTCGAGACCAGCGGCTCGACCGGCTCGCGCGTGCGCATCCTGCACGACCGCCGGAGCCTCCTCGCGAACATCGCCTACGGCGAGCGCGAGCGCGCCGTCATCACGCGCCTGCTCGGCCGCGGATCCGGCTACCGCGAGGTGCGCCTGGGCTACGCGGGAGGCACGATCGACAAGGTGTACGACTTCTACCGCGATCACACGTGGATCCCTTCGCGGCCGGTGCGGCTCGAGCTCTCGGTCACCGATCCGCTCGCGCGCAACGCCGAGGCGATCGACGCATTCGCGCCCGACATCCTGTTCGGCTATGGAACCTACCTGCACGCGCTCGCGCGGGCGGCCGCCGCCGGAACGATCTCGTTGAAGCGGCCGAAGCTCGCGATCTACGCGGCGGAGCCGCTCTCGCTCGCTGCGCGGCGCGAGATCGAGGAGGCGCTCGGCGCGCCGGTGATCTCGCGCTACACGGCGGTCGAGGCGTTCAAGATCGCCTACCTGTGCGAGCGGCGCGAAGGCTTCCACGTGCACGAGGACCTCGCGCACCTGCGCATCGTGGACGACGACGGCCGTGACGTGGGCGACGGCGACACCGGCGTCGTCGTGCTGTCGAACCTCGTCAACCGCGGCACGGTGCTGCTCAACTTCAGGACCACCGATCTCTCGCGCTGGTCGGACGAGCGTTGCGAGTGCGGCCGCACGCAGCGGCTGCTCTCCGAGATCGACGGTCGCGTCGAGGACCTGCTCGAGCTGCCCAACGGCCGCGTCGTGCACCCGCGCGGCGTCTGGGGCGTGCTCAAGCCCCACCCCGAGGTGCTGGGCTACCAGCTCGTGCAGCGCGAGCCCGCGCGCTTCGTGCTGAAGCTCGTGATGGCGACCGCGGACGACTGCGCGCGCCTCGCGCCGCAGCTCGCGCGCGACATGGAGGCGACACTCGGGCCGGGGATGGCGGTCGAGGCCGAGCGATGCGACGCGGTGCCGCGCGAGGCGGGCGGGAAGGTGCGGATGGTGGTGGCGCTGCGCTGACTCGCCCCTGTGGGGCGGGCTTCAGCCCGACGCCTTTCGCGGCCTCCCACCCAGCTTGCCGTTCGCACGCGCCGCCCGCCGCTTCGCGGGCGACGACACCTTGGCGCCCTGCCGCGCCAACGCCGACATCCAGGTCCGCGACCCGAAGCACCCGGCGACGAGCTCCGGCACCGCGACGTCGAGGTCGAGCGACGGCCACCATAGGCCGTAGCCGCCCCCCTGCATGCGGACCGAGCGGATCACCGACGCCGGGGCCCCTGCGAGGCCCTCGATGCTCGCGACCGGGATGCTCACGCCGACGCCCGAGACGAGCTCGACGCGCAGGCGCGAGGTGCGCGCGTCGTACGACGCGCCCGTCGCGAGCTCCCCACGGGCGCGGCGGACCTTGCCGGCGACGGTCGCCGCCGCTGGTCGATCGTCGGCTGCTCTCACCCGTTTCCGTCCAGACGTGACCATCGATCACCTGCGCACAACCGGCCCGAGCGCGAACTGGAAATCGCGCCCCACCGCGCTGGCCGCCTTGAGCAGCGTGTCGAGCTGCACGGCGGTGTAGGTCGGGTCGAGGACGCGGTCGAGCTGCGACCGGCTCGTGCCCATCCGGCGCGCCATCGCGAGCTTGGTCAGCCGCGCGGCGCGCATCGCGTCGGCGACGGCCTCGGCGAACGCTCGCTTGAGCGCGATCGCGTGCGTTTCGTCGAACGTACCTTGCTCGCGAAGGTACTGGTCGAAGCTCGACCCACGACGTCTATTCGCCCTCGGCATGCCTCCACTCCTTCCAGCGTTCGAGCGCCAGCGCGATGTCGGCGGCGTCGGTCCGGCGCGACTTCTTGATGAACCCGTGCAGCAACACCATCTCGCCGTCGTCCATCGCGAAGAGCACGCGCGCAACGCGCCCCGCCAACGCGACGCGCGCCTCCCAGATTCGGCCGCGCACGTGGTCGACGCGCGGCTTGCCCAGCGGCCACTTCGCCTGGACGTAGGCGATCTCCTCGCCGACGCGCCTGCGATCGCCGGCTTCCAATCCGAGCAGCCAGTCGCGAACCGGTTCGCGGCCGGAGCGCGTGGCGAAGAAGTACGCCGGAACCCTCGACACCGCGCCGCCTCCAGAATGTACCATAAATGGAACACACGGCGGTGCACGATCGAATCGCCCGTCGCCCGCCCGCCCGACTCGCCCGGATCGGATCGGGCCATCCGGGGCCGAGGCTCCGCACCCGGATCAGCGCCGGACAGTCGCGCGCGTCTCGCCGTGCCCAAAGGCTCGCTCGCCACGGAGAGGCCGCGACATCGGCCGAATGACCGAGGGACGGACGCTGGTGGCCATGACTCCGCTGCGCCTGCGACGTCAGGCCCGCCTCCGCGAGCGAAGCCGCCAGCCCCTGCCCGGCGGAAATGAGGGTCAGACCCTCATTCCTCGCCGCGTCGACCACCGCCGCGGGAATCAGGGTCTGACCCTCATTTCCCGTGGCCGCAGCGATCGTCGGCCGCCCCTCAGGCTCACACCATGAGCCACCGCCCCGACGACGATCGACGCTGAAGGCGCGCCCCGCACGCCCCGGCATTTCCCTTGCTTGCCGCTGGGTTTCCGCGCGATCCGGCGGCACCTCGCGTGCTAGGATCGCCCGGCCGGAAAGGGGAGGAAAAACAACGGTGTCCGCCGAGCAGGCCGCGCGGAAGACGATCGACGAGCTGCTGCGGAAGGCCGGCTGGCACGTGTGCGACGTCAGCTACGCCGACCTCCGCGCGTCACGAGGCGTCGCGATCCGCGAGTTCCCGCTCGCCGCGCCCGCGCAGCCGAACCCCGCCCCCGGCCGCGCCGACGCCGGCTGCGCGGACTGCCGCCAAGGCTGTCGTCCGACGAAAGACCGCAATCAACGGTCGCGCATTCTGGTACATCAAGGATGCGAGCGGTGAATGGGTCCGTCTACTGGATTACTAGGGCTAGATCTACCGTCGTCCAGAGAACGAATGAGACGATGAGGCAAACCGGCCCTGCAGCCGTTGAGGAACACTCAAAACGCATGCGGCGCCGTTTCCCTCTGGTACGTCTCGCGCCCGACCGACACAGTGTCGCTGCGAGTTGGGCGATATGAGCCTTGCCTATATCCTGATCGACTTCGAGAACGTCCAGCCGAATGCGGCTGAATTGAGCTCGATACGCGGCGCGGACTACCTGGTCCGGATGTTCCATGGCCCGCACCAGAACAAGTTCGACGCCGGCATCGTCAAGGCGTTGCAGCCCCTAGGCTCACAGGTCGAATACGTCCAATGCGCTCGGAAGGGCAAGAACGCGCTCGACTTTCGAATCGCGTTCTGCCTGGGAAAGATCATCGAGCAGCGCGAGGCGGCGGTCTCGCCAAATCGAAGGCAGGCCCGGTTCGTGGTCGTCTCGAAGGATGCCGGATTCGACGAACTGCTCGACCACGTGCGAACGCTGGGCTTCGAAGCTGCGCGGGTGGAGAGCATCCGTGATGCGCTCGCGCCCAACGTGCCGGTTGCAGCCACTCTCGAGGTCGGGACCAAGGTGGAGCCGCCCTTACCAGCCCCGCAGTCCGGCAACGTGGCGTCGCATTCGGCAAAGTCGTCCCACGTGAATCCGACACCCGCCAGCCCGACATTGCCAAGTGCGGCGACTGCAACCAAGCCATCGCCAGCCGCAGCCAAGACCGCTGCGGCGAAGAAGCCTTCGTTGAAGAAGGCGACCAAGGCCCCGCCCAAGTCTGCGAAGAAGGCTGCGGTGCCGGATCCATGGGCGAAGACCGTCGCCAACCTGCGCGATCACCCGAAAAATCGGCCGTCGACCGTCGCGGCGCTCGAGCGCCACCTGAAGACGATGCTCGGAAACGGTGCCACTGCGGAGAAGTCGCAGGCGATGGTTCGCCGCCTGGAGCGCGAAGGGCTGGCCACGATCGCGAACGGGAAGGTCGAATACCGCATTCCCGACAAGTGAGGCAGCAGGCGCTTCGCGTCGCCAACTCGGTCGCGCCCCGAGGGTTGGGGTCATCCCGGGCTGCACCCTCTTCCAACCCAGGGCACGGTGCGCGAAGATGGCCGTGTTCACGCGGAGCCGAAAATCACGTGTCGCCTATAACCCTCTTCTCCTTCGGCTACTGGGGCTGGGGCAACGCCGTGCCGCAGCTCGTCGAGGCGATCGACGCGGTCGAGAAGTCGCGCGACTACGCGCCGCCGATCTTCGCGGACATCCGGATCTCGCGCAGCGTGCGCGCCGCGGGCTTCGACGGGAACGCGTTCGAGAAGGTCGTCGGGGTGGCGCGGTACCGGTGGATGGACTCGCTCGGCAACCTCGCGATCAGGCAGGGCGGCGAGATGCGGATCAAGGAGCCGGCCGCCGCCGGGACGTTGCTCGAGCTCGCGGCGACGGCGGCGAAGTCGAAGCGCCGCGTCATCTACTACTGCGCGTGCCAGACGCCGTGCCAGTGCCACCGCTACCTCGTGTCGAAGCTCCTGCTCGACGCGGCGAAGCAGCGATCGCAGGCCGTCGAGATCGTCGAGTGGCCGGGAGGCGAGCCGGCCAAATCCGAGATCGAGATCCGGCTGCCGCGCGCGGCGTTCGACAAGGTGCGGCGCGGGGCGACCTCGGTGCCGCTGCCCGCGAAGGTCGACCTGGCGAAGATGGCGGCGCTGCCGTGGTACTCGCTGCTGCTGGTCCGGCCCGAGGACGATGACGTCGTGCCGACCTGGCGGCTCGTCACCGGTCCGGCGCGGTACAGGAAGACCGGCTGGTACCTGCCTGTCCACGGCGCCCTCGACGAGCAGACGCCCGCGGCGATGCGGGCCGAGCTGATGCGTCGGCGGGAGGATCTGGGGTACCAGCCGTTGAGCTTCGCGCCTCGATAGGCGTTCGGGCCGGCGCCGCCGTCGGAAGATCGTCCGGCTGAAGCCGGATCCACGGCAGGATTGACCGCAGCGCAGCCGCTCGCGAGCGGACGACCGGTGCAATCAGGGGGCCGGCACCACCTCTATGCCTTCGAGCCTGCACGCCGCCGCCAGGCGCGCATCGAGCGTCGCCAGCGGCCAGCCGCGACGCTGCGCGAGCTCCACGTAAGCTGCGTCGTAGGTCGTGAGCCCTCGTCTGCGGGCGATCGAGATGACTCGCGCGAGTGCGTCGCCGGCGGGAGAGGCGTCGACGTCGATCGGGAGCGAGAGGAGAACGTCGAGCATGCGGTCTGCGTCGCGATCGGTGATCCGTTCGCGACGGCGCGCTGTCAGCAGGGCGTTGGCGACTTCGAGCGGCCAGATCGCCGGCGCCGCGGGCGCGGCCGATCCCAGTTGGTCGGCAAGAGCGTCGGCCGCGTCGGTCCGCTCGCCCGGCAGCAGCCAGGCGAGCGCGACGGAGCTGTCGAGCACGAAGGGCATCAGTACCGGTGGTCGTCGTGAGCGAGCTCGCGCAGGCTCTCGCCGCGCTTGAGGATGTCGGACAGGCGCACGCCGCGCTTCGCCAGGTCCGCGCGCAGCCTGCGCATCGACGCGACCGTCCTGCGGACCGACTCCGCGTCGGGCCCGGCGTGAGGCGTGAGGTCGGCCACGGGCTTGCCGTGGCGCGTGATCACGAAGCGCTCGCCCTTCTCCACGCGTTCCAGCAGTTCCGACAAACGGGTCTTGGCGTCGTAGGCGCCGATCTCGGGCATCGCGGGCTCCAATCGATTTTCGACTAGTCTACACTAGTCGTACTCAAATGACGATCGGCACTCGCGCTCCAGGCCGAATGTCAGTCGGCCAGGTTCCCTGGCGACGGCTCGGGCCCGATGATCGGCAAGACGTCCGCGCGCCGCCTTCGGCCGATTGGCCGAGCCTTGGCGGCGCAACCGCCGATTCGGCCTGTATCGGTCACCGCTGCGCGGCGGCATTGGCCGTCGCGATTGCGCGCCAAATGTTCTAATCGCGTTCGGCGGCGCTCGGGGTCCGACCCCGCCTCCCTTTCCGGTCGTCGCCGTCCCCTCGTGGTCATCCTCCTCTTCAAGCTCTTCACCACGCCGACGCTCATTTTGGTCGCGACGCTGGTGAGCCGCCGGTTCGGGCAGGCGACCGGGGGCTGGCTGGTCGGGCTGCCGCTCACGCCGGGACCCATCGCGGTGTTCCTCGCGATCGAGCATGGCCCGCAGTTCTCGCAGGCGGCCGCGTCGGGCTCGCTGGAGGGAACGGTCGGGCAGGCCTTCTTCGCCACGGCGTACGCGGCGCTCGCGCGACGGTGGAGCTGGCCGGTGTGCCTCGCCGGCGGCGCGATCGCGTTCCTGGCGTCCGGATTGCTGCTCGGCGGGCTGCACCTGCCGATGCCCATCCTGGCCGCCGCGGCGTGCGCGTCTTTGGCGGGCGGGCTGCGCGTTATCGGCAAGCCGTCGGGCGCCGCCGCGCCGGTCGCGCCCCCGCGATGGGATCTCCCGGTGCGGATGGCGGCCGCGACGTGCCTCGTGCTGCTGATCACGTCGGTCGCGAGCGTCATCGGCCCCGACCTGAGCGGGCTCGCCGCGACGTTCCCGATCTTTGCGATCGTGCTGTCCGTGTTCGCGCACCGGCACCAGGGTGCCGCCGCGGCGCAGAGCGTCATGCGCGGACTGGTGCTCGGGCTGCTTGGCTTCGTCGGCTTCTTCGCGGCGGTGTCGTTCTTCGTCACGCGCATCGACCTGGTGCCGGTGTTCGCGATCGCGCTCGGCGTCAACCTCGCGATCCACGGGGCGGCGTTCGCCGCCATGCGGCGGGCGGGAGCGGGCAACGCCTGACGGGCGAACGCCGGGCGGCGGATGCGCGGGGGCAGGGTTGGAGTCGAAGGCCGCCGGCAGACGGCTGGTCAGCGTGGCGCTTACCCCCGTCGCGGAATTTCGTTTGCGACCCCACGCGCCGTCGCCGCCGCGCCACCATCGGTCGGCGACTTGCCGGTCCCTACCCTGCCCTGCCATCGCGCGAAGTGATCTAATCGCGATCGATGCCCCGGGAGCGGGGTCATGGACGCAGTCGTTCGCCGGCAAGGTGCACACCCTCGACACCAGCCAGGTCCCGGGCGGGCTCGGTCCCGATCCCGATCGGTCCGTCGACCGCGACCGCCCCGCCGTTTCGTCTTCGACCCCATGAACACTCGGCACGCGGGACGAATGGGTCACCGGGGGCGACGCACTGCGACGCTGCGCCGCGCGTGCCTGGCGGTCCCGGTCCTGCTGGCGGGCGCCCTCGTCGCGCCGGGCGCGCTCGCCGCCCCGGACGAGGAGGCGCTCGGCAAGGCCGAGGGCTATCCGATCTGCAAAGACCAGCCGCTGCGGCCGGAGACGCGCTGCCTGGTCGGCCTGGTGAGCCGCTGGGACGAGGTCCACGCGACGCGCCGCGCGCCGCGCGGCGAGACTGTGCGGCCGTTGAAGCGCGCGGCCACCGAGCCGCGGATCCGATACCGGTTCGCGAACCTCGAGAGCCCGGGCCTCGACGACTACCTCGCGCGCAACCGCGCGACCGGGCTGCTCGTCCTGAAGGACGACACGATCCTCGTCGAGCGCTACCAGTACGACCGCCGGCCGGAGCAGCGGATGGCGTCGTACTCGATGGCGAAGACGGTCGTCGGGATGCTCGTCGGCATCGCGATCGCGGAAGGCCGGATCCGCTCGATCGACGATCGCGCCGACGCGTACGTGACTGCGCTCGCCGGCACGCCGTACGGCGAGACGCCGATCCGCCACCTGCTCACGATGTCGTCGGGCGTGCGCTACTCCGAGACGTACGGCGGCAGCGACGACGTCGCCGTGCTCGGGCGGCTGTCGATGGGACGGGAGAGCGGGGGCGGCGCCGCGACGGTCGCGCCGTTCGGCACGCGCGATCGCACGCCCGGCGAGCGCTTCAACTACTCGTCGGCGGACACGCAGGTGCTCGGCCTCGTGCTGCGCGCCGCGACCGGCATGCCGCTGGCCGACTATCTCTCGCGGAAGATCTGGCAGCCGATGGGCGCGGAGTCCGACGCGTCGTGGACCGTCGACAAGGGCGGCTACGAGACCGCGTTCTGCTGCCTCAACGCGACGCTGCGCGACTACGCGCGACTCGGCATGCTGCTCGCGAACGACGGCGCGCTCGACGGCCGTCAGATCATCCCCGCCGAGTGGGTGCGCACGGCGACCACGCCGCCGTCGCCCCGTTTCGAGCCGGGGCAGACCGGCGAGCTCTACGGCTACGGCTACCAGACCTGGGTCGTCTCGTCCGGGCGCGAGCGCCAGTTCGCACTGTGGGGACTGCGCGGGCAGAACGTCTTCGTCGATCCCGCGCGGAAGCTCGTGCTGGTGGTCACGTCGGCGGGCGCGCTCGGCGATGCCGGGAGCGGCGAGCGACTGTCGCTCTGGTACGGGGTCGTCGACAGCGTGGGTCGTTGAGGAGAATGGGCTCTGAGACGGAACCCCGCCACCGGGGGCAGGCACCAGGCCACCCGGCCATGCGCCGACGGGCTCGTCCCTGACCCCATTCGCCGTCGCCGCCGCGCCATCATTCATCAGCGTTTCGCCATTCCCCGCCCTGCCCCGCCGTCGCGCGAAGTGATCTAATCGCGGTCGACGCGGCGCACGCCCGGGCGCCGCGGCGGGGGAGCGGCGGTGCCGGCCTGGTCGACACCGCGAGCTTGCGATCCCGCATTCCCGCCGGGCTCCGCGAACGCGAACCCGCCGCCATGCCCGCCTCCCGCCTCCTCGTCGCCGCCCTCGTCTCGCTCGCCGCGACCGCCGCCCTCGCCCAGCCGGTCGAGCAGTTCAGCCCGCAGGGCGAAGTCAAGGGCGTGCGGCAGGTCACCGCGCGCTTCGCGAAGCCGATGGTGGCATTCGGCGATCCGCGGCTGCCGGACCCGTTCGAGATCGACTGCGCCGAGAAGGGCTCGGGGCGCTGGACGGACACGCGCAACTGGGTCTACGACTTCGCGCGCGACCTGCCGGCGGGCGTGCGCTGCGCGTTCGCGCTCAAATCCGGCCTCGCCGCCGCCGACGGCTCCGCGATCGCAGGGGGACAGCGCTTCGCGTTCTCGACCGGCGGCCCCGCGATCGTGCGCAGCCTCCCGTGGGAAGGCTCGCGCATCGACGAGAACCAGGTGTTCGTCCTGGGACTCGACGCGCCGGCGAAGCCGGAGACGATAGCCGCGAACGCGCGCTGCGTCGCGGCCGGCGTCAACGAGGAGATCGGCGTGCGGCTCGTCACCGGCGACGAGCGGAAGACGATCCTCGACAACCGCAAGTCGTTCGCGGCGTCGTACCTGCGGATGATGCTCGTCGACGGCGACGAAGGACGCACGCGCGGCTTCCTGTTCCGGCTGCCGACGACCGGCAGCGACCAGGACCGATTCCTCCGGCTGCGCGACGCGCCCGACTCTCCGCTCGTCACGCTCGCGTGCGCGCGCACGCTGCCCGCCGACGCCGAGGTGAAGCTCGTCTGGGGACGGGGCATCGCCGCGACGACGGGGGTGGCGACGAGCGCCGCGCGCGCGCTCGCGTTCAAGGTGCGGCCGACGTTCCGAGCGTCGTTCTCGTGCTCCCGCGTGAACAAGGACGCGCAGTGCATGCCGATCCTGCCGCTCTCGCTTTCCTTCTCGGCGCCGATCTCGAAGGCGGACGCCGAGCGCATCCGGCTCCTCGATGCGGCCAACAGGACGTATCCGCCAAGCGTGCCGAAGGATGCCGACGGCACCGACGTCACGTCGCTCACGTTCGGCCCGGGCCTGCCCGAGAAGCAGCGCTTCCGCATCGAGCTGCCCGAGGGATTGAAGGACGACGCGGGGCGCACGCTCGCCAACGCGCGCTCGTTCCCGCTCACGGTGCGCACCGACGAGAACCCGCCGCTCGCGAAGTTCGCCGCCGACTTCGGCATCCTCGAGCGCGTGCTGCCGAAGAATGAGAAGCCGATGCTGCCGGTGACGGTGCGCAACGTCGAGCCGGCGCTCTCGGGCGCTTCGACCGTCGTGCGCCCGCCATCGGGTTCGGCGAAGGACGCGCCGATCCCGGGCAAGGTCGTCCGCATCGCGCCGGGCGACGACCTGTCGATCGTCGCGTGGTTCAAGCGGCTCGCGCACGCGAACCGGATCGAGCGCGAGTACGACGACAAGACCGATCAGTGGACGGTCAAGCGCAACGGCTACGCCGAGTCGGTGTTCAACAGCGCCGACACGCTGGCGAAGATCTCGGTGCCGAAGCCCGGCGGCGGCAAGGCGTTCGAGGTCGTCGGCATTCCGCTCGCCGCGGCGGGCTTCTACGTCGTCGAGCTCGCGAGCCCGAAGCTCGGTGCGGCGCTCAACGCCGACGCGAAGCCGTTCCACGTGCGCTCGGCCGCACTCGTCACCAACCTTTCGGTGCACGTGAAGCTCGGGCGCGAGTCGTCCCTCGTGTGGGTGACGCGGCTCTCGGACGCCACGGTCGTGCCCAACGCCGCGGTCGCGGTGCGCGACTGCAAGGGCAAGACGTACTGGGAGGGCCGCACCGACGCGTCGGGCATCGCCCGCATCGCGACGCGGCTCCCCGAGCGCGAGGATCTGCCCGCCTGCGGCTTCGGCGACGCGATGACCGAGTACTTCGTCTCGGCGCGCACCGCGGACGACATGGCGTTCGCGTTCACGAGTTGGGGGGAGGGGATCGCGCCGTGGCGGTTCAACGTCCCGAGCGGGCGCTGGGAGGGGCCGTTCGTCGCGCACGCGGTGTTCGACCGCTCGCTCGTGCGCGGTGGCGAGACCGTGTCGATGAAACTGTTCGTGCGCGAGCAGATCGGCACCGGCTTCGCGCTCGTGCCGCGCACGGTGCTCGGCGAAACCCTCCTGGTCCGACACCAGGGATCGGAGAAGGAATACACGGTGCCGGTGCGCTGGGCGGGCGGCGGGTCGCCGCACTCGGGCGAGGCGACGTTCGCGGTCCCGAAGGACGCGTTCGCCGGCAGCTACGAGGTCTACGTCGCCGGCGCGCTCTCGCCTCGCGGCGACTCGGGGGAGGGCCGGCACGCGGGCACGTTCCGGGTCGAGGCGTTCCGCGTGCCGCTGATGCGCGCGCGAATGCAGGCGGTCGGCACGCCGCTGGTGCGGCCGAAGGACGTGAGCCTCGACGTGCAGGTCGACCACCTGTCGGGCGGGGGCGCCGCGGGTCTGCCGGTGACGCTGCGCACGCAGTCCGAGCGCAAGTCCGTGGCGTTCGACGGCTACGACGACTTCGCATTCGCCGCCGGCGATGTCAAGGAAGGCCGCGAGGAGTTCGGCGACGCGTTCATGCGCGCGGGCGACTTCACGTTCGGCGACCCGGACCTGGTCGACGAGGGCGGCAGCACGCCGAGGACCGTGCGCGGCACCACGCTCGCGATGACGCTCGACGCCGCGGGCGGCGCGCGCGCGACGGTGAAGGACGTCGAGACTTCCGACGAGCCGCAGGACCTCCTCGCCGAGCTCGAGTACCGCGACCCCAACGGGCAGACGCTGACCTCGTCGGCGCGCGTCGCGTTGTGGCCGTCGAAGGTCGTGCTGGGCATCAAGCCGGACACCTGGGCCGCGTCGAAAGACCGGCTCAGGTTCACGGTCGTCGCGGTCGACCTCGCGGGCAGGCCGCTTCCGGGCGTGCGCGTCGACACCGACGCGTTCCGGCGCCAGACGTTCTCGCATCGGCGACGCCTGATCGGCGGCTTCTACGCGTACGAGCACGGCCGCGAGACGAAACGCGCGGGCGCGCTGTGCGAGGGCACGACCGACTCGCTGGGACTGCTGATCTGCGAGGCGAAGCCTCCGGCGACCGGCTACCTGATCCTGCGCGCGCGTGCGCGGGACGCCGATGGGCGTGCGACGGTGACGCGCGTCGACGCGTGGGTGGTCGCCGACGAAGACCAGTGGTTCGCAGCCTCCGACAACGACCGCATCGACCTGTTGCCCGAAAAGAAGCGCTACGAGCCGGGCAGCGCCGCGCGCTTCCAGGTGCGCACGCCGTTCAGGGAATCGACCGCGCTCGTGACGGTCGAGCGCGAGGGCGTGCTCGACGCATTCGTGACCGGCCTCGCGCGCGGCAATCCGGTGCTCGACGTTCCGCTCAAGGGGAACTACGCGCCCAACGTGTTCGTGTCGGCGCTGCTCGTGCGCGGGCGGATCGCCGATCCCGCGCCCACCGCGATGGTCGACCTCGCGAAGCCGTCGTTCCGGATGGGGCTCGCGGAGGTCAAGGTCGGCTGGTCCGCGCACGAGCTCGCGGTCAAGGTGACTCCGGATCGTCCGGTGTTCAAGGTGCGCGACAAGGCGACGGTCGCGATCGCGGTGCGCCGTCCCGACGGCAGCGCACCGCCGAAGGGCAGCGAGGTCGCGCTCGCGGCGGTCGACGAGGGATTGCTGGAGCTGTGGCCGAACGGTTCGTGGAAGCTCCTCGACGCGATGATGACGCGCCGCGGCGACGAGGTCGAGACGTCGACCGCGCAGATGCAGGTGATCGGCAAGCGGCACTTCGGCCGCAAGGCGGTCGCGCCGGGCGGCGGCGGCGGGCGCTCGTCGTCGCGCGAGCTGTTCGACACACTCCTGCTTTGGAAGGCGCGCGTGCCGCTCGACGACGCCGGCAACGCGACGGTCGAGGTGCTGCTCAACGACTCGCTGACCGCGTTCCGGATCGTCGCGGTCGCGTCGTCCGGCGCCGCGCTGTTCGGCACCGGCGAGGCGACGATCCGCTCGACGCAGGACGTCATGCTGCTCTCGGGGCTGCCGCAGCTCGTGCGCGAGGGGGACAAGTTCCGCGCGACGTTCATGGTGCGCAACGCGTCGCAGCGTCCGCTCGAGCTCGCGATCGAGGCGAAGGCGACGGCGGCGGGCAAGGCGCTCGGAGGGCTCGAACCGCGCACGCTCTCGCTCGCGGCCGGCGAGGCGCGCGAGACGAACTTCGAGGTGACCGCCCCGGTGAACGCGACGTCGATCGCGTGGCAGGTCGACGTCGCCGCGAAGGACGGCAGCGCGCGCGACTCGATGAAGGTGTCGCAACGGGTCGAGGCGGCGGTGCCCGACCGGATCTACCAGGCGACGATCCAGCAGGTGACCGCCCCGCAGTCGATCCCGGTCGAGCGGCCTGCCGACGCGATCCCCGGCCGCGGCGGCGTCGCGGTCCAGATGCAGGCGTCGCTCGCGGGCGAACTGCCGGGCGTGCGCGACTTCCTGCAGCGCTATCCGTACAGTTGCTTCGAGCAGCGCACCTCGATCGCGGTGGGGCTTCGCGACGCGAACCGCTGGAACGCGCTGATGGCGACGCTGCCCGACCACCTCGACCGCGACGGGTTCGTTCGCTACTGGCCCGTGATGAGGGACGGCGACGACGCGCTGACCGCATACGTGCTGTCGGTTGCCGCCGAGGCCGGATTCGCGATCCCCGAACGCGAGCGCATGCGCATGGAGCAGGCGCTCGTCGCGTTCGTCGAGGGGCGCGTCATTCGCTCGTCGGCGCTGCCGACCGCCGACCTCGCGATCCGCAAGGTCGCGGCGCTGGAGGCGCTTTCGCGGCGCGCGGAACCGCTCAGCCCGAAGTGGCTCGACAGCATCGAGATCGCACCGAACCTTTGGCCGACTTCGGCGGTGATCGACTGGTACCTCGTGCTCAAGCGCCAGCCGAAGTTGCCGCGCCACGACGAGCGCATGAAGGCGGCCGAGCAGGTGCTGCGCTCGCGGCTCCACTTCCAGGGCACGACGATGGCCTTCTCGACCGAGCGGACCGACGCGCTCTGGTGGCTGATGGTGTCGGCCGACTCGAATGCGAACAAGCTCCTGATCGCGATGCTCGACGCGCCTTCGTGGAAGGACGACGTGCCGCGGCTCGTGCGCGGGACGCTCGGGCGGATGCAGCGCGGCCGCTGGAACACGACGGTCGCGAACGCGTGGGGAACCCTCGCGCTGGCGAAGGTCGCGGCGCGGTTCGAGGCGACGCCGGTCGCAGGGACGACGACCGCGACGCTGGGCGATGGCAGGTTCGCGCACGCGTGGAAGCGCGACGACGGCGCGAAGACGTTCGGGCGGCGGCTGGCGTGGCCGGAGGGACGCGCGGAGCTCGCGCTCGCGCACGACGGGAGCGGTTCGCCGTGGGTTACCGTGCAGAGCGTCGCGGCGATTCCGCTCACGACGGCGCTCTCGTCCGGCTACCGCGTGACGCGGAACGTGACGCCGGTGCGGCAACAGACGAAAGATTCGTGGCAGCGCGGCGACGTCGCCCGCGTGACGCTCGAGGTGGACGCGCAGTCCGGCATGGCGTGGGTCGTCGTCGACGATCCGCTGCCGGCCGGCGCGACGGCGTTGGGCTCGGGACTGGGGGGCGATTCGCGCATCGCGACACAAGGCGAGCGGCGGGTCGGCAACGTATGGCCGGCGTTCGAAGAGCGCACCGCGAGCGCGTTCCGCGCCTATTTCCGCTACGTGCCGAAGGGCAGGTTCGTCGTCGAATACACGGTGCGGCTCGACAACCCCGGAACGTTCGCGATGCCGGGAACGCGCGTCGAGGCGATGTACGCGCCCGAGATGTTCGGCGAGCTGCCGAACGCCGCCTGGACGGTGCTGCCTTGAATGCCGGGGGCCGTCCGGCCGGAACCGCACCCGCACCCTGTGGCCGCGGCCCGCGCGCCGCCGGAAAGGGGCAGACCCTCTTTTGCCGCGGGAATGAGGGTCGGACCCTGGTTCCCGGGGCCGCGGGGTCCGGCAGCGCCGCGATTTCGAGGATCGGCGCGCTCTTCGCCGCCGCAATCGCCGCGTTCGCTCCGCTCGTCGCGACGGCATCGCCACCCGCGCTCGCCGATGTGAAGACCGGCTACGTCTCCTCCGAAGCGCTGCTCCTCGACCGCCACGGTGCGCCCCTTTCGGAGCTGCGCGTGAACGCGAAGGTCCGCCAACTCGAGTGGGTGCCGCTCGCCGAGGTGTCGCCGGCGATGGCCGCAGCGCTCGTCGCGACCGAGGACAAGCGCTTCTGGGAGCACGACGGCGTCGACTGGACCGGGATGGCCGTCGCCGCCTGGGACAGCGTGTGGCGGATCGTCGACGGGCGACGCCCGCGCGGCGGATCGACGCTGACGATGCAGCTCGCGGGGCTCCTGGATCCCGCCCTGCGACCGAAGGGCGGCGACGCACGCACGTTCGCCCAGAAGTGGGACCAGGCCGAGGCGGCGCTCGCGATCGAGAAGACGTGGTCGAAGCGCGAGATTCTCGAGACGTACCTGAACCTGTCGTCCTACCGCGGCGAACTTCGAGGGCTGCGGGCCGCCGCGCGGGGGCTCTTCGGCAAGTCGCCGGACGGCCTCGATGCGCGCGAGGCGGCGATCCTGGTCGCTTTGCTGCGCCAGCCGGCCGCGAAGCCGGCGCTCGTCGCGCAACGCGCGTGCGCGGTCGCGAACACGGTGAGCGCGGGTGCCGATTGCGACGCGATCCGAGCGACCGCGTCGATGGCGCTCGCGGGCGCCTACCGGATGCCGCCGCGCTGGAACCTCGCGCCGCACCTCGCGGCGAAGCTGCTCAGGTCGCCGGGGGAGCGCCTGACGACCACGCTCGATGGCGATCTGCAGGCGCACGCGGTTGGCACTCTCGGCGATCACCTGGCCGAGCTGTCGGGACGCGGCGTCGGCGACGGCGCGATCGTCGTGCTCGACAACGCGAGCGGCGACGTGCTCGCGTGGGTCGGCAGCAGCGGCGAAACCTCCGAAGCGGCGAAGGTCGACGGCGTCGTCGCGCCGCGCCAGGCGGGTTCGACGCTGAAGCCCTTTCTCTACGCGCTCGCGCTCGACCGGAGGCTCCTCACCGCCGCCTCGCTCGTCGACGACAGCCCGCTCGCGATCGCGACCGAGCGCGGCGTCTACGCGCCGCAGAACTACGACCGCGGCTTCCACGGCGCGGTGAGCATGCGCACCGCGCTCGCGAGTTCGCTCAACGTGCCGGCCGTGCGCACGCTCGACCTCGTCGGGCTCGACCGCTTCCACGACACGCTGCGCGAGCTGGGCTTCGACACGCTGACGCAGCCGGACGACTACTACGGGGCTTCGCTCGCACTGGGCGGTGCGGACGTCACGCTGCTCGCGCTGACCAACGCGTATCGCACGCTCGCCAACGACGGCCTATGGAGCCGGACGCGGACCGTCGCCGCGGGCGCTGGGGCGCCGATGCGCCTGCCGATCGGTCCCGATCCGGCCGAATCGCGGCGGGTGTTCGGCGCGCCGGCGAGCTTCGTCGTCGCCGACGTCCTCGCCGATCGAGGCGCTCGCGCGACCACGTTCGGCCTCGAGAACCCGCTCGCGACGCGCGTCTGGAGCGCCGCGAAGACCGGCACGAGCAAGGACATGCGCGACAACTGGTGCATCGGCTTCACGTCGCGCTACACGGTCGGTGTGTGGGTCGGCAACTTCTCGGGCGCGCCGATGCACGACGTGTCCGGCGTGACCGGCGCGGCGCCGATCTGGCGCGACCTCGTGCACAGGCTGCATCGGGACGTCCCTTCCGAGCGTCCCGCGCCGCCCTCGGGCGTCGAGCGGGGAACCGTCGCGTTCGATCCGCCCGTCGAGCGCGAGCGGCCCGAGTGGTTCCTGCGCGGCACCGCAACGGCGACGATCCGCGCCACGACGAGGCCCGCCGAAGAGGATGGCGACGACGCCGTGGCGTCCATCCCGCGCATCCGCTATCCCGCACCGGAGACGATCGTCGCACTCGATCCCGACATTCCACCCGCGAGCCAGCGCATGGCGTTCGTCGCGTCGGCGATGCCGACGGGACTGCGCTGGACCCTGAACGGCGAGGAGATTGCCGAGCGCGGCGCACGGATTCTCTGGGCGCCCGTTCCCGGCCGGCACGTACTCGCGCTCGAGGACGCGAACGGCGTCGCGGTGTCGACGGCGGCCTTCGAGGTGCGGGGCCCGCATCGCGGCAGGTAGGGTCAGACCCTACTTATCGTCGAGCAGGTAAGTAGCAGGTAAGTAGGGTCAGACCCTACTTGTCCTCGAGGACGCGAACGGCGTCCCGGCGTCGACGGCGGCCTTCGAGGTGCGGGGCCTGCATCGCGGCAAGTAGCGGCAAGTAGGGTCAGACCCCACTCATTGCTACTTATTGATCCTACTTCTTGTCGAGCGGGCAAGCGGGGTCGGACCCTATTGTCTTCACCTGCCCAGCCGCAGGCCAGAAAGAAGGGTCTGACCCTACTTTTTGCGAAAGGAGGGTCTGACCCTACTTTTTGGCATTCCCCAAGCGAGGGGTCCGGCCTTCATTTCCGGTCCTCGGTCCCGACCTTGCCGGTGTAGCCGCCTACGCCGGCGCCGACCACCGCACCGACCGGACCCGCCGCGATCGCACCGATCGCCGCGCCGGTCCCGGCGCCGATCAGCATGCCCTTGTCGGATGCCGGCAGGCTCTGGTAGGACGCGCAGCCGCCAAGCATCGCGGCCAGCGCGAGCGCGACGCAGCATCGGATTGTCGTCATCTTCATCGTCGACCTCCGTTCGAGTCGCCGCCGCCCGTCCCATCGGTCCGCGCGCCGGCCGCACGCCCAGTCTGCATCGACGGGCGGAGGCGTGCCGTCGGACGGCGTGCGGGCGCCCCGTAGGAGCGGGGCGGACGCGGTGTCGGCGCCGGTGCGGCGAGCGAGGGTCCGCGCGTTCGTTGCTGCGCCGCGGCAGCCGGTCCGGCCTCGGCATCCGGACCTGCCGCGGCGTATGATCGGCCGGACAGCGGGAGGGGTCGCGGTCTGCCGGATCCCGCCCTCTTCCGCCGTGAAGCGACGAACGGTCGAAGACCGACATCCCCGACGAGGAGGAACCATGGCGAAGAAGGGCGTAAGCGAAGGCGTCTACCGCGTGATCGACGTGATCGGCACCAGCACGACGTCGTGGGAGGACGCTGCGAAGAGCGCGATCGCGACAGCGAGCAAGACCGTGAGGGACCTGCGGATCGCCGAGGTCACGAAGCTCGACATGAAGGTCGAAGGCGGCAAGGTCGTCGCCTACCGCGCGCGCGTGCAGCTCTCGTTCAAGTACGAGGGCTGACGCCCGGGTCGTGAGGCAGGGCCGCCGCCGGTTCGTGCTCGGCGGAGCGGCGATTTGCGCCGCTCCGCGCCTCGCGGCCGGGCAGTCCGCCGATCGCGCGCTGCGCCTCGCGATCCTGAGCGAAGCGACCGAGGCGGCGCGGGCGCCGAGCTGGAAGCGCTTCTTCGGCCGGCTCGCCGAGCTGGGATACGTCGAGGGCCGCAACCTCGTCGTCGAAGCGCGGCACGCCGAAGGCGTTCCCGCGAGGCTGCCCGCGCTCGCGGCCGAACTCGTGGCGTGGCGTCCCGACGTCGTCGTCGCGGTGGCGACGCCCTCGGCGGTCGCCGCGAAGAACGCGACGGCGACGATCCCGGTCGTGTTCGTCGGACCCGCGGATCCCGTCGGGTCCGGGCTCGTCACGAACCTCGGCCGGCCGGGCGGCAACGTGACCGGCTTCTCGCCGATGCAGGCGGAGATCGGCGGCAAGTGGATCGAGCTCCTGCGCGAGCTGGTACCGGGATTGAAGCGCGCCGCCTACCTGACCGACACCGGCAACGGCGGCGAAATGCTGGTGTTCGAGCAGATCCGTATCCGCGCGAGCTCGCTCGGCGCCGACGTGCACGCCTACGACGGCGTCGCGAACGGCGCGCTGGACCGCTCGTTCGCCGCGATCGGCGGGGGCCGGGTCGACGGCCTGATGGTCGCGCTCACGCAGGCGCTCCTGCCGCACCGCGAGCGGATCATCGCGTTCGCGTCGCAGAAGCGCATTCCCGCCATCTACGCGCGGCGCGAGTACCCGGACGCCGGCGGGCTTCTCTCGTACGGCGCCGACACCGCGCCGCTGTTCGCGCGCGCCGCGGAGTACGTGCAGCGGATCGCGCAGGGCGCGAAGCCCGCGGAGCTGCCGGTCGAGCGCCCGACCTTCGTCAAGATGGTCGTCAACCAGCGCGCCGCCCGCGCGCAGGGCATCAGGATCCCGCCGTCGGTGCTCGTCGGCGCCGACGAGGTGATCGAATAGGGCCTGCGGGTCGGGCTTCGGCCCGACGCCTTTCCATGCGACAGCGTCCGCCGGACTGACGTCCGACCGACGGGCGGCGCCGGGAACGGGTCCGCTACCTCTGCAGCGCCCGCCACACGCGCTCCGGCGTGAGCGGCATCGGCAGCGCCTCGGCGTGCGCGGCCGGCACGCCCGCGCGCACCAGCGCGTCGATCACCGCGTTGACGACGGTCGGCGTCGCGCCGATCGTTCCGAGCTCGCCGACGCCTTTCACGCCGAGCAGGTTGTTGCGGCAGGGCGTCGACTCGTCCATCGTCATCTCGAAGTGGCGCACCATGCCCGCGCGCGGAATCGCGTAGTCCATGAACGTGCCGGTGAGCGGCTGGCCCGACGAAGGATCGTGCACGAACTGCTCGCAAAGCGCCTGCCCGATCCCCTGCACCGCGCCGCCCTCGAGCTGGCCGACGACGATCATCGGGTTGACGACGCGGCCGACGTCGTTGACCGACCAGTAGCGGTCGACGACGACCGCGCCGGTGTCCGGGTCGACCTCGACCTCGCAGACGTGGCAGCCGTTGGGCCAGGTCGCGTCGTCGACCGTGCTCGTCGAGTCCACGACGATGCGCTTTCCCGGCTGCCGGCCCGCGAGCTCGAAGAGCCCGATCGCGCGGTCGGTCCCGGCGATCCGGAACCGGCCTTCGCGGTACTCGATGTCGCCGGGCGCGGCTTCGAGCGCCCCGGCCGCGAGCCTGCGCGCCTCGTCGACGGTCTCGTTCGCCGCGACGTGGACCGCCGAGCCGCCGACGAACAGCGAGCGCGAGCCCGCGCTGCCGAACCCGGTACCGCGGTCGGTGTCGCCCTGCACGATGCGGATGCGCTCGATCGGCACGCCGAACACGTCGACCGCGAGCTGCGCATAGGTCGTCGCGAGCCCCTGCCCCATCCCCTGCGTCGCCGAGAAGATCTCGATGTCGCCCGAGCCGTCGGCACCCGGCGTCACCGTGACGGTGACGCGCTCGGTGAACACGTCGGCGCCGGTCCATTCGAGGAACGTCGCCATGCCGCGGCCGCGCAGCTTCCCCCTGCGCTTCGATTCGGCGGCGCGCGCGTCGAAGCCCTTCCAGTCCGCGAGCGCGATCGCCTCGTCCATCACCTTCGCGAACTGCCCGGTGTCGTAGGTCTTCGACATCGGGTTGCGATAGGGCATCTGGTCGGGCCGGATCATGTTCCTTCGGCGCAGCTCCGCCTGGCCGATGCCGGTCTTCCTCGCGGCGGCGTCCATCAGGCGCTCGATGAAGTAGATCGCCTCGGGGCGCCCGGCGCCGCGGTACGGGCCGGTCGGCGTGGTGTTCGTCAGCACCGCGCGGACGCGCACGTCGATCGCCGGGATGTCGTAGATCGACGTCGACACCCACGGTCCGATCACGAGCTGGATCACGACGCCTGCCGGCGTCGCGTACGCGCCGAGGTTCGCCAGCGAGTCGACCCGCAGCGCGAGCACGCGGCCGTCCGCATCGAGCGCGAGCTCCGCGCGCGCGGTCACGTCGCGGCCGTGCGAGGCCGCCAGGAACTCGTCGATCCTCTCGGCGCACCATTTGACCGGCCGGCCGAGCGTGCGCGCGCAGTGCGCGGCGATCACGTCCTCGGCGTAGAGCGTCGTCTTCATGCCGAACCCGCCGCCGACGTCGCCGACGACGACGCGGACCGACTCGGGCGGGATGCCGAGCACCGCGCCCGCGAGCTCGTCGCGCAGACCCGTCGGCGTCTGGCAGCTGACGCGCAGCGTGAGCCGGCCGCTGGCGGCGTCGACGCTCGCGAGCGTCGCGCGCGGCTCGATCGGCGCGGGGATCACGCGCTGGTTGACGAGATCGAGGCTCACCGTGTGCACGGAGCGCGCGAATGCGTCGGCCACCTTCGCGGCATCGCCGTGGCGCATCTCGCACGCGACGTTGCCTGCGGCGGCGGGCCACACGAGCGGCGCGCCGGAGGCGACCGCCGCGCTCGCGTCCGCCACCGACGGCAGCGGCTCGTAGCGGACGTCGACCGCCTCGGCCGCGTCGCGCGCCTGGTGCATCGTCTCCGCGACGATCGCCGCGACCGCCTCGCCGACGTAGCGCACCGCGCCGACCGCGAGTGCGTGGTGCGGCGGCGCGGCGGTCGGCGCGCCGTCGGCGCGGCGGAAATCCGACGACGACACGAGCGGACCCGCGCCGGCGCGCACGAGGTCCCCGCCGGTCACGATCGCGACGACGCCCGGCATCGCGGCGGCGGACTTCGTGTCGATCGAGGCGATCCGCGCGTGCGGATGCGGAGAGCGCAGCACGTGAAGGACCGCCTGCCCGGGCAGCGAGAAGTCGTCGGCGAACTGCCCGCGGCCGGTCAGAAGCGCATCGTCCTCGACGCGGCGAACGGCCTTGCCGCTGCCGTAGCGGGCGGAGCGCGAATCGGCGGGTGAGCTGGCGCTCATGGGAACCGTCCAGTCGGGAGGAAGCGCGGATGGTACTCCGGTCGGCGCACGACTCGCGCCCGCGAGCCCGTCGCGGCTGCGGTCGGCGAATCACGATCGCGCCGAGGCACACGCGGGCGGCGAGCGCAAAGACGCAGGCGACTGCGAAACGCGGGGGCGCGCCCGCCATTGCCGGCGACGCGGGCGGCCGGGCCACGCAACCGCGAGGCGCCGCACCGCTTTGTGAGGCAAGTCACCGAGGATGCAGGGCAAGCGGCGCATACTCGGGGCACCCGGGGATGGCTCGCCAAACTTTCGGCCGCGTACCCGGTCGAACCCCTCATGTCCCGACATCGCCCCTATCTCGACGTCCCGCTGATCTACGCGCTGGTCGCGCTGGCGGTGTTCGCCGCCACCCGGCTCGGCCTCGCCCTGTGGGTGGGCACCGCCGCCGTGCCGCTCGCCGAGTGGCCGGCGATGTTCGCCAGGGGACTGTGGTTCGACCTGGTCGTGCTCGTGGCGCTGCTCGCGCCGGTGTGGCTCTACGAAGCGGCGCTGCCCGATCGCTGGCGCGCGACCCGCACCCACCGCGCGCTGCGCTTCGCCTGGTTCCTCTTCGCGGTGTTCGTGCTGCTGTTCATCGCGGTCGCCGAGGCCACGTTCTGGCTCGAGTTCTCGACCCGTTTCAACTTCATCGCGGTCGACTACCTGCTCTACACGCACGAGGTGCTCGGCAACATCCGCGAGTCCTACCCGGTGGCGTGGATCGTCGCGGGCATCGCCGCCGCCGCGCTCCTGATCGCCCTGGCGGTGCGCCCCGCGCTCCGTCGCGCCGACCTCGCGCCGACCTCCCGCGCCCGCAGGCTCGGCTACGTCGCCGCCGCGCTCGCGCTGCCGGCCGCTGCGCTGGCGGTCGCCAGCATCGACCAGATGGGGTCGATCGGCAACGCGTACGCCGACGAGATCGCCGGCAACGGCATCTTCACGTTCGCGGCCGCCGCGCGCCGCAACGAGCTCGACTACGACAAGTTCTACGCGACGATGCCGCAGCAGGAGGCCGACCTCCTGCTCAAGTCGATGGGCGTCGACCGCAAGCCGCTCAGGTACGCCTCGCTCGAGGAGGCGGCGAGCCACGAGGCGACGGAGCCGCATCTTCCAAGCATGCCGCGCCGCCCGCGCCACGTGATCCTCGTCACCGTCGAGAGCCTGTCCGCCGAGTTCCTCGGCGCCTACGGCTCGACGAAGGGCATGACGCCGAACCTCGACCGGCTCGCCCGCGAGGGCATCCGGTTCGCCAACATGTACGCGACCGGCACGCGAACCGTGCGCGGCCTGGAGGCGGTGTCGCTCGGGACGCCGCCGGTGCCCGGGCAGGCGATCGTGCGCCGGCCCGGCAACGAGCACCTGTCGACGATGGGCGAGCTGCTCGAGCACCAGGGCTTCGCGACGACTTTCGTCTACGGCGGCTACGGCATGTTCGACAACATGAACGCCTACTTCGACGCGAACGACTACCGCGTCGTCGACCGCCGCGACTTCCCGAAGGAGACGATCGCGTTCGAGAACGTCTGGGGCGTCGCCGACGAATCGCTGTTCGACAACGCGCTTCGCGTCGTCGACGCGAACGCCGCGAAGGGCATGCCGACGTTCACGCACGTGATGACGACCTCGAACCACCGCCCGTTCACCTATCCCGACGGCCGCATCCCGATCCGCTCGCCGGGCGGCCGCGAGGGCGGCGTGATGTACACGGACTACGCGATCGGGAAGTTCGTCGAGGACGCGCGCCGGAGGCCGTGGTTCGACGACACGCTGTTCGTGTTCATCGCCGACCACTGCGCCGCGGTCGCCGGCAAGACGAAGCTGCCGGTCGCGGGCTACCGGATCCCGATGATCCTGTGGGCGCCGAAGCTCGTCGACCCGGGCGTCTACGAAGGCGTCGCGAGCCAGATCGACGTTCCGCCGACGCTCCTCGACATCCTGCGCGCCGACGGCGACGACTACTTCTTCGGCCGCTCGCTGTTCGAGGTTCCATCCGGTCCCGATCGCGCGTTCGTCAGCAACTACCAGTCGCTGGGCTACCTGCGCGACGGCGTGCTGACGGTGCTCTCGCCCGGCCGCAGAATCGAGGCGTTCCGCGTCGATCCCGCCACGTACGAGTCGACGCCGGCGCCGCTCGATCCGCAGCTCGCGAAGGAGGCGATCGCCTATTACCAGACGGCGTCGAACGCCTTCAAGGAGGGCGCGCTCAAGGCGCCCGGCTACGCGGCGCACTGAACGTCGCGCCGAACGGCGGTGCGGAGTCAGCGCCGCGCCCGGCGAGCGCTCCCGGCCGGCGGCGCCGCCTCGCCGACGCGAGGGGCGTGTGCGCGGAGGACGGACGCGTCGGACGACGACGCCTCCGCCGGCAGATGCAGTTCGCCCGGCAGCGCCGGGCCGTTCTCGACGACGAACTGGACGAATGCGGCCGTCGCGGGGCTCACGAAGCGCCCCGCACGCTGCACGACGTACCAGCGGCGCATCAGCGGCAGTCCCTGCACGTCGAGCACGCACAGGTGGCCGGTCGCGAGCTCGAGCCCGATCGTGTGGCGGGAGATGAACGCGACGCCCATGCCGGCCATCACCGCCTGCTTGATCGTCTCGTTGCTGTTCATCACGCTGTCGATCTTCGGCGCGAAGCCGCGCTCCCCGAAGAACCGCTCCATCGACGAGCGCGTACCCGAGCCCTGTTCGCGCACGAGGAAGCGCTCGCCCGCGAGCGCCTCGAGCGGGATCGCGCGCTCGCGGGCGCGCGGGTGCGACGGCGGCGCGATCACGACGAGCGGGTGGTCGGCGAACGGCACCGCCACCGTCTCGAAGCGCTGTGGCGGCGTGCCCATGATCGCGAGGTCGATCTCGTTGCGCTCGAGCTCGCGCACGATCACCTCGCGGTTGTTGACCGAGAGCACCACGCGCACGTCCGGATGGCGCTGCCTGAAGCGGGCGATCAGCGCCGGCGCGAAGTACTTGGCCGTGCTGACGGCGCCGACCGCGATGCGGCCGCCGCGCAGGCCCTTCAGCGCCGAGATCGCCGCATCGGCGTCCCGCAGCGCTTCGAGCACCACCCGCGCGTAGCGCGCGAGGTGCTCGCCCGCCTCGGTCAGGTGGACCTTGCGGCCGCGCCGCTCGAACAGCGCGAGGCCGACGAGATCCTCGAGCTGCTTCACCTGGAGCGAGACCGCCGCCTGCGTGAGGTGCAACTGCTCGGAGGTGCGCGCGAACGAGAGGTGCGCCGCGGCCGTCGAGAAGATCTGCAGTTGGCGGATCGTCACCCCGCGCATGGTCCCTCCGTGCCGGCAGGCGCAATCGTTACTTAAGCAAATGCTTAAGTTGTGAGTAAAAAGAATTAACTATCGCTTGTCAATCCCCATGACTAGGATCGTCCCGTATCCCAACGCGCGAGCGACGGAGTCCCCGATGAACGACATGACGATCAAGAGCGCAGCCCCGGCCCGCCGGGGACGCTACGACGCAGGCGTGATGAAGTACAAGGAGATGGGCTACTGGCGGCCCGACTACGAGCCGTCGGACACCGACCTGATCGCGCTCTTCCGGATCACGCCGCAGGAAGGCGTCGAGCCCGACGAGGCCGCCGCGGCGGTCGCCGGCGAGTCGTCGACCGCGACGTGGACCGTCGTCTGGACCGACCGGCTCACGGCGTCCGACAACTACCGGGCGAAGGCCTACCGGGTCGACCCGGTGCCGGGCACCGGCCCCGGGACCCCGGTCGAGCAGCAGTACTTCGCCTACATCGCCTACGACCTCGCGCTGTTCGAGGAAGGCTCGATCGCGAACCTGACCGCGTCGATCATCGGCAACGTGTTCGGCTTCAAGCCGCTCAAGGCGCTGCGCCTCGAGGACATGCGGATCCCGGTCGCGTACCTGAAGACGTTCCAGGGGCCGCCGACCGGCATCGTCGTCGAGCGCGAGCGCCTCGACAAGTTCGGGCGCCCGCTGCTCGGCGCGACCGTGAAGCCCAAGCTCGGGCTGTCCGGCAAGAACTACGGCCGCGTCGTCTACGAGGGCCTGAAGGGCGGGCTCGACTTCCTCAAGGACGACGAGAACATCAACTCGCAGCCGTTCATGCACTGGCGCGAGCGCTTCCTCTACTGCATGGAGGCGGTGGCGAAGGCCTCCGCCGCGACCGGCGAGATCAAGGGCACGTACCTCAACGTCACCGCCGCGACGATGGAGGACATGTACGAGCGCGCCGACTTCGCGAAGGAGCTGGGCTCGGTGATCGTGATGATCGACCTGGTGATCGGCTACACGGCGATCCAGTCGATGGCGAAGTGGGCGCGCCGCAACGACATGATCCTGCATCTGCACCGCGCGGGTCACTCGACCTACACGCGGCAGAAGAACCACGGCGTGTCGTTCCGCGTGATCGCGAAGTGGATGCGCATGGCCGGCGTCGATCACATCCACGCGGGCACCGCGGTCGGCAAGCTCGAGGGCGACCCGCTCACCGTGCAGGGCTTCTACAACGTGTGCCGCGAGGAGAGGAACGCCGTCGACCTGAGGCGCGGCATCTTCTTCGACCAGCCGTGGGCGAACCTGCGCAAGGTGATGCCGGTCGCGTCCGGCGGCATCCACGCGGGCCAGATGCACCAGCTGATCGACCTGTTCGGCGACGATTGCGTGCTGCAGTTCGGCGGCGGCACGATCGGCCACCCGCAGGGGATCCAGGCCGGCGCGACCGCCAACCGCGTCGCGCTCGAGTCGATGGTCAAGGCGCGCAACGAAGGCCGCGACATCGCGAACGAGGGCCCGCAGATCCTGCTCGACGCCGCGAAGTCCTGCACGCCGCTCAAGCAGGCGCTCGACACGTGGAAGGACGTCTCGTTCAACTACGCGTCGACCGACACGCCCGACTTCGTTCCCACCGCCACGCCGGCCTGACGCGGCACCCGAGCACGCGAGGACACCATGCGAATCACCCAGGGCACCTTCTCGTTCCTCCCCGACCTGACCGACGCCGAGATCGCGGCGCAGATCGACTACGCGCTCCGGCAGGGCTGGTCCGTCTCCGTCGAGCACACCGACGACCCGCATCCCCGCAACGTCTACTGGGAGATGTGGGGCATGCCGATGTTCGACCTGAAGGACGCCGCCGGCGCGATGATGGAGATCAAAGCGTGCCGCAGGACGTTCCCCTCACACTACGTGAAGGTCAACGCCTTCGAGGCCACGCAGGGCTGGGAGTCGACGCGGCTGTCGTTCATCGTGCAGCGGCCGGCGGCCGAGCCGGGGTTCCGCGTCGTGCGCCAGGAAGTCGCCGGCCGCGCCGTCCGCTACACGGTCGAGAGCTACGCGGTCGACCGGCCCGAGGGCAGCCGGTACTGAGCGCGGGTGCCCGGCGCCCGCCCCCACGTGCCAGGCACGTGACTGGCGCGCGCCTGACACCGGAGGTCGACACCGATGACGGACACCGCGATCCACGCGACGCCCCCCGAAGCCACCGGCGCGCCGGGATCGGTCGACCTGGCCGCGCTCGCGCGCGAGACCGGCGTGCCGGACGTGCTCGACGAGCTCGAGCGCGATTTGGTGGGCCTCGCGCCCGTCAAGGCGCGCATCCGCGACATCGCGGCACTGCTGCTCGTCGACCGCGGCCGGAGGCTCGTCGGCCTGCCCGCCGAGCCGCCCTCGCTCCACATGTGCTTCACCGGCAATCCCGGCACCGGCAAGACGACCGTCGCGATGCGGATGGCCGAGATCCTCCACCGGCTGGGCTACGTGCGAAAGGGCCACCTGATCGCCGTCACGCGCGACGACCTCGTCGGCCAGTACATCGGCCACACCGCGCCGAAGACGCGCGAGGTGCTGAAGCGCGCGATGGGCGGCGTGCTGTTCGTCGACGAGGCCTACTACCTGTACCGGCCCGAGAACGAGCGCGACTACGGGCAGGAGGCGATCGAGATCCTGCTGCAGGTGATGGAGAACCAGCGTGACGACCTCGTCGTGATCCTCGCCGGCTACAAGGACCGGATGGACACGTTCTTCCAGAGCAATCCGGGAATGGCGTCGCGCATCGCGCACCACATCGACTTCCCCGACTACGGCGCCGACGAGCTCTACTCGATCTCGGGCCTGATGCTCGCGAAGATGGGCTACCGCCTCGCGCCCGACGCGCAGGACGCGATGCGCGAGTACATCGCCCGGCGCATAGCGCAGCCGCACTTCGCCAACGCGCGCTCGATCCGCAACGCGCTCGACCGCGCGCGACTGCGCCAGGCGAGCCGGCTGGTCGCCGCGACCGGCCGATCCGTGAGCCGCGACGATCTCGCGACGCTCACCGCGGCCGACATCCGCGCCAGCCGCGTCTTCGACGCGTAGCTCTCCAGAGGGGACTCCCATGCTCCACGGCCGCACGACGCTGTCCAAGTTCATCATCGAGGAGCAGCGCAAGCTCGAAGGGGGCGCCGAGCTGATCGCGCTCGTCAACGACATCCAGACCGCGTGCAAGTACATCGGCACGGCGGTCGCGCGCGGCGCGCTCGCCGGCGCGCGCGGATCGACCGGCGTCGTCAACGTCCAGGGCGAGGACCAGAAGCCGCTCGACGTGATCGCGAACGACATCATGCTCGACAGCTGCGACTGGGGCGGATACCTCGCCGGCATGGTGTCGGAGGAGATGGAGGCGCCCTACCCGATCCCCGCGCAGTATCCGCGCGGCCGCTACCTGCTGGTGTTCGACCCGCTCGACGGCTCGTCGAACCTCGACGTGAACGTGACCGTCGGCACGATCTTCTCGGTGCTGCGCGCGCCCGAGGGCGTCACCGACCCGGCGGTCGCGGACTTCCTGCAGCCGGGCACGAAGCAGGTGTGCGCCGGCTACGCGCTCTACGGCCCGTCCGCGATGATCGTGCTGACGCTCGGCACCGGCGTGCACGGCTTCACGCTCGACCCCGAGATCGGCGCGTACATCCTCACGCACCCGAACCTCGCGATCGCGGCCGAGACGCACGAGTTCGCGGTCAACGCGTCGAACCAGCGCTTCTGGGAGCCGCCGGTGCGCCGCTACGTCGACGAGTGCCTGGCAGGCAAGTCGGGCGTGCGCGGCAAGGACTTCAACATGCGCTGGATCGCCTCGCTCGTCGCCGAGGTGCACCGCATCCTGATGCGGGGCGGCCTGTTCATGTACCCGAAGGACACGAAGGACCCGGGCAAGCCCGGGCGGCTGCGCCTGCTCTACGAAGCCAACCCGATGGCGATGCTCGTCGAGCAGGCGGGCGGCGCCGCGTCGACCGGCCGGGGCCGCATCCTCGACGTCGCGCCCTCGTCGCTGCACCAGCGCGTGCCGGTGATCCTCGGATCGAAGGACGAGGTCGCGCGCCTCGAGCGCTACCACGTCGAGTTCGACCGCGGCGACGTCGCGTTCCGCTCGCCGCTGTTCAACGAGCGTTCGCTCTTCGGCGCGGCGCCCGTCTCCAACTGATCCCCGTCACCGACCCCGAGCGAGCGCCCCCATGTCCGCCAGGCATCCCGTCGTCGCGATCACCGGCAGCTCCGGCGCCGGAACGACCACCGTCACGCGAACCTTCGAGCACATCTTCCGCCGCGAGGGCTTCCGTGCCGCGATCGTCGAGGGCGACTCGTTCCACCGCTACGACCGCAAGGAGATGAAGGTCAAGCTGGCGGAGGCCACGGCGGCCGGGAACGAGCACTTCAGCCACTTCGGTCCCGAGGCCAACCTGCTCGCCGAGCTCGAGGCGCTGTTCCGCTCCTACGGCGAGACCGGGACCGGCAAGGTGCGCAAGTACCTGCACGACGCCGGCGAGGCCGCGCCGTACAAGCAGGACCCGGGCACGTTCACGCCGTGGACCGACATCCCGGCCGGCACCGACCTCCTGTTCTACGAGGGGCTGCACGGCGCGTCGGTCACCGAGTCGGTCAACATCGCGCAGCACGCCGACCTGCTGATCGGCGTCGTTCCGATCATCAACCTCGAGTGGATCCAGAAGCTGCACCGCGACAAGGTGATGCGCG
>CALDKM010000376.1:0-6046 GCA_937898875.1 uncultured Pseudomonadota bacterium
GCCCGCCGGCGAGCGCTGCGGGATCGACACGGTCGCGATCGCCCGCGTCGGGCGCATGCTCGACGCGAACGACGCGTCGTCGATCGCGCGGCTCTTCACCGCGCGCGAGCTCGCGGACGCGGGCGAGGGGCCGGGGCGCGCCGCGTCGCTCGCCGCGCGCTTCGCCGCGAAGGAAGCGTGCCTCAAGCTCTTTCCGCGCGAGACCGCGCTCGAGGCGATCGCGGCCTCCGACTTCTCGGTCGAGCGCGACGCCTACGGGGCGCCGCAGGTCGTCCCGGGCCCGGCGGCCGAGGTCGTGATGGGGCGCTACCGGATCGCGCGCATCGCGCTGTCGATGTCCCACGACGCGACGAACGCGAACGCCGTCGCGGTGGCCGAGCGCGCGACGACCGACGTTCCCGCGATCGGGCGGTTCGTGTGGCGCTGGATCCCGTTCCGGCGCGCCATCGTGATGGACAACCTGCGACGCGTCTACGGCGACCGCGTCGACGAGGCGGAGATCGTACGTCTCGCGCAGGCGCACTACGCGCACCTCGCGCGTCTCCTCGTCGAGTTCATGCGCTTCCGATGGCTGTCGGACGAGCGCAAGGGCGCGATCGTGCGCGTCGAGAACATCGACCTCGTGCGCGCCGTGCACGCGCGCGGCAAGGGCGTGCTGATCCTGACCGGGCACTTCGGCAACTGGGAGGTCGCGACGATCGCGGGCGTGCGCAAGGTACCCGAGGCGCACGGCCGCTTCCACTTCGTTCGCCGCGCGATCAAGCCGCGATGGCTCGAGAGTCTGGTGACGAGACGCTTCCAGCGCGCGGGCTTCGGCGTGCTGCCCAAGCGCGGGTCGCTCGACGCGCTCGTCGAGCGGCTGGAGGCCGGCGACCTCGTCGTGTTCCCGTTCGACCAGCACGCGCACGGACGCGACGGCGTCGCGGTCGAGTTCTTCGGCCATCCGGCCGGCACGTTCAGGAGCCTCGCGATCATCGCGCAGGCGACCGGCGCGCCGGTGATGCCCGCGGCCTCGTGGCGGGAACCCGACGGGTCGCACGTGCTGCGTTTCGAGGAGCCGCTCGAGCCGATCGCCTGCGACGACCCGAAGGAGGAACTCCTGCGCAACACGCGGGCCTACAACGCCGCGATCGAGCGCCTCGTCGTCCGCCACCCGGAGCAGTGGTGGTGGGTGCACCGCAGGTGGAAGACGGGCGAGCGGAAGTAGCTCGCGCAGCGGCGAGTCGGCGGCGCCGCGGATCGGTCCTCGGCCCGACGAAATGTCGCGCGGGGACGAGCATGCGCGATGCGGCGAGCGTGTGGCCCGATCGACGATCGAAGCCGCATCGGCGCTCGATGCGCAGGCGCCGGAATCGCCGGCCCCTCCGTTTCCTGTCCTCCGACTCCTGACCCCTGATCGTGGCGCCCCGAACACGAATCGAACGTGCGACCTGCCCCTTAGGAGGGGGCTGCTCTATCCACTGAGCTACCGGGGCGCGCGGGCGTGATTCTACCGGAGCGCGCGGCGGCAGCCCGGGTCCGGTGTGCGGTGCGTCTGGCGCGGGGCGCCCGGGCGACCTACACTGCGGACCTCCCGCACGCCGCTGCCCATCGTGGAAACGCTGGAACGCCTGCTGCTGACGGTCACGCCGCTCGACGCGCTCGCGCTCGCGCTGTTCGTCGGCGCGTGGTTCGGCTACAGCTTCTACGCCGACCGCGAGCAGGAATCGGCGCGGGGCCTGCGCGGGCTGATGCACCGGAACCGCCTCGAATGGGCGCGCCAGATGGTCGTGCGCGACCAGCGGCTGCTCGATGCCGCGCTGACCGGCCACCTGATGAACAGCGTCTCGTTCTACGCGAACACGACGATCTACATCGTCGCCGCGCTGATCGCGACCGCGGGCGCGATCGACTCGCTGGTGCAGTTCGCCGCGGAACTTCCGTTCTCGGGACGCCAGTCGAAGCTGCTCGTCGAGGCTAAGATCTTCCTGCTGATCACGGTCTTCGTGTTCGCCTACTTCAAGTTCACGTGGGCGCACCGCCAGTACAGCCTGCTGCTCGTGCTGATCGGGAGCACGCCGGACCGCTCGCGACCGCCCGTCGAGCTCGAGGGCTACGCGCAGCGGTGCGCGCGGCTCAACACGCTCGCCGCGGACGAGTTCAACCGCGGGATCCGCAGCTATTACTTCGGATTCGCGGCGCTCGGGTGGTTCCTGCACGTCTGGCTGTTCGCCGCGCTCACGCTCCTGATCCTCGTGGTGCTGTGGCGCCGCGACTTCCGCTCGCGGACCGCCCGCGCGCTCGCGACCTGACGCTCGCCGATCCTTCGGGTGGCCGCGTCAGAGGCGCACGGCGCGCCCGAGGCGCAGCACCGCGTCGTGGCGGTGGCAGCCCACCAGATGGTCGTTGGTGAGGCCGGCGGCCTGCATCAGCGCCTGGCAGGTCGTCGAGCCGACGTAGCGGAACCCGTGCGCAGCGAGCCGCCGCGCCAGCGCGTCGGAGTCCGGCGTGCGCGCCGGAACCTCGTCGGGCGATCGGTAGCGCGGCGCGCGCGGCCGTCCCTCGACGACCGACCAGGCCAGCGCCGCGAGCGTCGAGCCGGCGCGATGCAGCGTGAGGAGCGCGCGCGCGTTCGAGACGACGCTCTCGATCTTCCCGCGGTGGCGCACGATCGCGGGGTTGCCGACGAGCCGCTCGATCCGGCGCGCGTCGAAACGGGCAACGCGCGCAGGGTCGAATCCGGCGAACGCCTCCCGGTAGCCGTCGCGCTTCGCGAGGATCGTGCGCCAGGCGAGGCCCGCCTGCGCACCCTCGAGCGTCACCAGCTCGAAGAGCGCGCGCTCGTCGACCACCGGGACGCCCCATTCGCGGTCGTGGTAGTCGCGCTCCATGGCGCTTCCTGCGCACCAGGGGCAGCGGGGCACGGAGGGCTCGCCGGTCGCCATCGACGGATGATAGCGACTCCGCCGCCGCCGGTTGCCGCCGACCGTACGGCCCCGACGTTGAGCGGCGCCGACCGGACCGGCACAATCGCGGCGTGATCGCCTGGCTCGCGCCGCAGCAGCCGTTTCCTCCGATCGAGACCGCGCTCCGCGAGCCGGGAGGGCTCCTCGCGGCGGGCGGCGGCCTGTCGCCCGAGCGGGTCGTCGACGCCTATCGGCGGGGCATCTTCCCGTGGTACTCGGAGGGGCAGCCGGTGCTCTGGTGGAGCCCGGACCCGCGCATGGTGCTCTTCACCGCCGAGTTCCGCGTGCGGCGCTCGCTCGCCAAGCGCGTGCGCCAGCGCCGCTACGAGATCCGGCTCGACACGGCGTTCGAGCGGGTGATCCGTGCGTGCGCCGAGCCGCGGCACGGGCAGGACGGGACCTGGATCACCGAGGCGATGATCGCGACCTACGTCGAGCTGCACCGGCGCGGCGTCGCGCACTCGGTCGAGGCCTGGCGCGACGGGAGGCTCGCGGGCGGCCTCTACGGGATCGCGCTCGGGCGCGCGTTCTTCGGCGAGTCGATGTTCGCGCGCGAGGCCGACGCGTCGAAGGTCGCGCTGGTGCACCTCGTCGAAAAGCTGAGGCGCGACGGCGTCCCGCTCGTCGACTGTCAGCAGGAGACCTCGCATCTCGCGGGCATGGGCGCCCGGCCGATCCCGCGCGGCGCGTTTGCGGCGCTGCTCGGGCAGTTGATACACTCCGACGCGCCGCCCGCTCCGTGGGTCGCGGGGCGCTGGACGGCGTCCGAGACCGACATCGACCGCGAACCCGTGACCGCGCCCGACCCGTGAGCAAGCTCAACGACCTGCCGCTCGCGTCGCTGCAGTTCTACGCGACGGCGCCGTACCCGTGCAGCTACCTGCCGGACCGGCTCGCGCGCTCGCAGGTCGCCACGCCCTCGCACCTGATCGACACTCGCGTGTACGGCGAACTGGTGAGGCTGGGCTTCCGCCGCAGCGGCGCGTTCACCTACCGTCCGTACTGCGACGGCTGCCGCGCGTGCATCCCCGTCCGCGTCCCGGTGGCGGCGTTCCGCCCCAACCGCACGCAGCGGCGCGTCGCCCGCGCCCACGCGTCGCTCTCGGTCACGCGCCGCGAGCTGGGCTACGACAGCGAGCACTACGCGCTCTACCTTCGGTACCAGCGCCACCGCCATCCGGGCGGGGGCATGGACCAGGACAGCCGCGAGCAGTACCAGCACTTCCTGCTCCACAGCAACGTCGCGACCGACCTCGTCGAGTTCCGCGAGAACGGCGCGCTCCGGATGGTGAGCCTCGTCGACCGCCTCGCCGACGGACTCTCGTCGGTGTACACGTTCTTCGAACCCGAGATGCGGGGGACGAGTTTCGGCACGTGGAACGTCCTGTGGCAGATCCGGCGCTGCGCGGAGCTCGGCCTCCCGTACCTCTACCTCGGCTACTGGATCGCCGAGAGCGCCAAGATGGCCTACAAGGCGACGTTCCGGCCGATCGAGGGGCTCGTGGACGGCCGCTGGACGGTGCTCTGAACGCGTCCCGCGCCGCCCCCCGGCGCCTGCCCCGCCGCTCGCGGGATCCACACCCGAAAGCGGGCCGGCCGGCCCGTCCCACCCCCGTCCTCCCGCGGCGCTTCGCCGGCGCGGAACCTTCGGACGCGCGAAAGGTTGCGCCCGCAACACCTTGTTTCTGTGCTGGTCAGTGATCGCCTTGCCCCCGGCGACGCTGACCGGAGCGTGGGGCCGTCGGGAACAGGCGGTTGTGGCCCGGCGCCTGCCGGACCGCTAGGGATTGCGGTTTCTGTGCCGCACTTGTCTCCCACAACAGTTACAAGATGTGGGCTACAGTACGCCCTATATTGTTGTTTGCGGGGTGAAAATCGCGCCTGAAATGGTTGATTCCGCTCAAGGCTGACGGTGGACAATTTGCGCGCGAATACCTTGTTTGCCACAATCCGTTGCGCCCCACATGTTCTACCCGTCACAACCCCCACCCCACAGGGAGCCTTACCATGAACGCGTTCGCCGAAGTCCGCTACCTTCCGCACGTCCGCCTCGGACAGGTCGAATCCCGGTTCGATTCCGAGCGCGGCATCTACTGGGCGTACATGAATCCGCGCCCGCGCGCGTGCTTCAACCGCGAGCTGCTCTCCGACCTGTCGGCGTGGGTCGACACGATCGAGAACGCCGGCGGGACGATGGTCGACGAGAGCGGGCGCGTCGCACCGGTCCACTACGCGGTCATCGCGTCGAAGCTGCCCGGCGTGTTCAACCTCGGCGGCGACCTCGCACTGTTCCGGGCCGCGATCGAACGGAGAGAGCGCTCGACGCTCGCGCACTACGGCCGTGCATGCGTCGACGTGCTCTACCGCTGGTGGAAGAACGCGAATACGCCGCTCACGACGATTTCGCTCGTGCAGGGCGAGGCGTTGGGCGGCGGCTTCGAGTGCGCGCTCGGCTCGTCGGTGATCGTCGCCGAGGAAGACGCGCGCATGGGGTTCCCCGAGGTGCTGTTCAACCTGTTCCCGGGCATGGGCGCGTACAGCTTCCTGTCGCGCAAGGTCGGCCGGCGCACGACCGAGGAACTGATCACCAGCGGCGCGATCTACACGGCGCGCCAGCTCTACGACATGGGCGTCGTCGACGTGATCACGCCCGTGGGCACCGGCGAGGCCGCGGTCGAGAGCTATGTCCGCAAGCACCAGCGCGCCGGCAACGGGCGCCGCGGCATCGAGTCGATCGCGAAGGAGATGAATCCGCTGACGCACGAGGAGCTCGTGCGCATCGTCGAGCTGTGGGCCGATGCCGCGCTTCGCCTCAGCGAGCGCGATCTCAAGATGATGGACCGGCTCGTGCGCGCGCAGCAGCGCATCCAGGCGCCCGAGACGTCCGGCACGAACGTCGTCCCGCTGGCGGTCGGCGCGGGCGACTGATCGAAGGGGCACGACGGGCCCGGCAGTCGCGGGCCGGCTGCGGTTCGAGGCGATCGGCGCGGCGGCGTGGGGCTGCCGTGCCGCTGACCCGGCGGACCGGTATCGAGTGCGAAGCGGAGGGCGGAGCGCCGGCGTGGGGCCGGCAAGATCGGCACCACCGGGCGCGGCATCGG
>CALDKM010000377.1:0-18697 GCA_937898875.1 uncultured Pseudomonadota bacterium
CGTCCACCGTGCACTTCTTGCCGATCTTCTGGATGTTGCCGAGCGCCTTCTCCTCTATCGTCGTCAGGCCGCCCGCGATGTTGCCCTTCGTCGGCTGGCTGTCGGAGAGGTCGCTCGTCTTGTGGCGGTTGATCACGTCCTGGTAGCGGTCGAACATGAACATGAACTTCTCGCGCACCGCGTCGTTCGCGCAGCGCGCGGCCACGATGTGCTCTCCGCCGGTGAGCTCGGTCGTCTCGCCGAAGCAGAGGTAGTTGCCCAGCGGATGCAGCTTGTCGAACGCGTTGCCGACGGTCGGATTGGCGCCGCAGCCGCTCGTCGTGTCGCTCTCGCCGCACTTGGTGCTGACCCAAAGCTCGCCGATGTCGCAGCGCTCGCGCTGCTTCTCGCTCGCCCATTGCACGTACTCGCGTGCCGCCTTGCTCGCGCGCATGATCGTGTCGTGGTCGCCGTGCAGCTCGATGCCGAAGCCGCAGACCGGCTTGCCGGTCGCCTTGATGCCGTCGACGACCTTCTGCGTCCAGCCGTCCTCGATGCCGATCACGACGACCGCGGCGACGTTGGGATTGCAGCCGGCGCCGATCAGCGTGCGGAAGTGCAGGTCGAGGTCCGCGCCGAACTGGAGCCGCCCGTAGGGATGCGGGATCGCGAGCGTGCCCTTGATGTTGTGCGCCACGGCCTCGGCCGCCGCGTTGGACAGGTCGTCCAGCGGCAGGACGATCACGTGGTTGCGCACGCCGACGCGGCCGTTCTCGCGCCGGTAGCCCAGGAAAGTCGTGCCCTTGCCGATCACTGACATGTCTGCGTTCCCCCGCTCACCAGCGCTTGGTCTTGATGTTGTGGACGTGGGCGTGCTCGCCCGCGACGATCGGCTTGACGACCTTGCCCATGTCGATGCCGTACTTGATCACGGTGTCGCCGGCCGCCATGTCGCGCAGCGCGACCTTGTGGCCGATCGGGATGTCCTGCTTCGCCGTGACGCGCGTCATCCGGTCCTCGTCCATGATCCAGCCGGCGAGGTCCATGCCGGCCTTGACGCCCTCGACGACGACGACGGCCACGCTGTCGTTCGCGTCGTGCAATACGAAGTGAATCATCGGTCGCTCCTGTCGCGCCCCGCGCCATGGCGGTCCGGGGTCGGTCCGGCCGAGTATCGCGGCCGGCGGCCAGGCTCGTCAACCAAGTCATATAGATGACATGGACGAATCCTGCCAACCCGGTCCACAATCGCCGCATGTCGATCGCCCGGGCCCACGACCCCGCTGCCGGATTCGCGCCGATCGCGCCGGACGCGGCGGGCATGCCGCTCTACCGCGCGGTCCGGCGCGCGCTCCTGCGTTCGATCGAGGACGGGAACCTCCCGCCCGGCGCCGCGCTGCCGAACGAGACCGAGCTCGCCGCGTCCTTCGACGTCGCGGTCGGCACGCTGCGCCGCGCCGTCGACGACCTGGTCGCAGAGCACATCCTGGTGCGTCGCCAGGGACGCGGCACCTTCGTCGCGACGCACACGCGCGACCGGTTCCTGTTCCAGTTCTTCCACGTCGAGCGCAGCGACGGGCTGCGCGAGGCGCCCGACGTCGAGCTTCTGTCGTTCGAGCGCATGCGGATGGACGATGAGACCGCGACCGCGCTCGCCACCCGGGCGGGCACGCCTGCGTTCCAGATCGAGAACCGGCTGAAGCTCCAGGGCGCGGCGGTCGTGCACGACCGGATCGTGGTTCCTTCCGCGCTGTTCCGCGGCCTCACCGAGAAGCGCCTGCGCGAACGGCCGAGCACGATGTACCACCTCTACCAGAGCGAGTTCGGCGTCACCGTCGTGCGCGCCCGCGAGCGGCTGAGCGCGGTGGCCGCCGACCGGGCGATCGCCCGCGCGCTCGGCGTGTCGCAGGGCGTGCCGGTGCTCCAGGTACGCCGCACCGCGATCGCGCTGGGAGGCCGGCCGGTCGAGTACCGCGTCAGCACGGTCGTGACGACCGCGCACGACTACGTGAACCTGCTCTCGAGGCCTTCGTGACGACGCCGCGCCGCCCGACGACGGACCACGGGACCTTCGCCCCATGCCGCGCACGCTAGACGAGCTCCGCAGCCGCCGCTGGTTCGCCGACGCCGGCATGCGTGGCTTCGCGCATCGCCAGCGCATGCAGCAGTCGGGCCTGCGGCGCGAGGACGTGGTCGGTCGGCCCATCGTCGCCGTCGTCAACACCTGGAGCGACCTCTCGCCCTGCCATGCGCACCTGCGCGAGCGTGCCGAGGCGGTCAAGCGCGGCGTGCTGCTCGCGGGCGGGATGCCGCTCGAGCTGCCGGCGATGAGCCTGGGCGAGGTGATGGTCAAGCCCACGACGATGCTCTACCGCAACTTCCTCGCGATGGAGGTGGAGGAGCTCCTGCGCTCGCATCCGGTCGACGGTGCCGTGCTGCTGGCCGGCTGCGACAAGACCACGCCGGGCACCGTGATGGGCGCGATCAGCATGGGCATTCCTGCGATCTTCTGCCCCGCCGGTCCGATGCTGAACGACCGCTACCAGGGCCGCACCGTCGGCGCCGGCACGCACACGCTGATGTTCTGGGGCGACTACCAGGCGGGCCGGATCGGCGAGGACGAGTGGCGCAGCCTCGAGGCGCGCATGACGCGCTCGCCGGGCACCTGCAACACGATGGGCACGGCGAGCACGATGACGTCGATCGTCGAGGCGCTCGGACTCGCGCTGCCCGGAAGCACGAGCATCCCCGCGGTGGACTCGGCCCACCCGCGCATGGCCGCGGCCTGCGGCGAGCGCATCGTTCAGATGATCCGGGAGGACCTCACGCCGCAGCGGATCCTGACCCGCGGCGCGTTCCTGAACGCTGCGGCCGTGCAGATGGCCCTCGGCGGGTCCACCAACGCCGCCGTGCACATGATCGCGATGGCGCGGCGCGCGGGCGTCGGGCTCTCGCTCGCCGACCTCGACGCGGTGGCGCGCCGCGTGCCGGTGATCGCCAACCTGTTCCCCAGCGGCGAGAAGCTGATGGAGGACTTCCACTACGCCGGCGGGCTGCCCGCGCTGATGAACGCGATCCGCGAGCACCTGTCGCTGGACGAGATCACCGTCACCGGCGCGCCGCTGCGCGCGCAGCTCGACGGCCGCCCGGTGCTCGATCCGGACGTGATACGGCCTCTCGACAGGCCCGTCAGCGACCGTCCGGCGCTCGCCGTGGTCCGCGGCAACCTGGCACCCGAAGGCGCGGTGATCAAGCCCAGCGCCGCCACTCCGTCCCTGATGCGCCATCGCGGACGCGCGATCGTCTTCGACAGCCCGCCGCAGATGAACGCCGCGCTCGCCGACCCCGCGTTCGACGGCGACGAGACCTGCGTGATCGTGCTGCGAAACGCGGGGCCCGTCGGCGCCCCGGGCATGCCCGAGTGGGGCAACCTGCCGATTCCGAAGAGGCTCCTGCAGCGCGGCGTGCGCGACATGGTCAGGATCTCCGATGCGCGGATGAGCGGCACGCACTACGGCACCTGCGTGCTGCACGTGTCGCCCGAGAGCGCGGTCGGCGGCCCGCTCGCGCTCGTGCGCGACGGCGACACGATCGAGCTGGACGTCGAGGCGCGCAGGCTCGAGCTCCTCGTCGACGACGCGGAGCTCGAGCGCCGGCGGGCGTCGTGGAGGCCGCCGGCGCAGCCGTACGCGCGAGGCTACACGCGCCTCTACCAGCAGCACGTGACGCAGGCGCACGAAGGCTGCGACTTCGACTTCCTGGCCGGCACGGCGCCCACGCCCGAACCGGCGATCTACTGAGACCGCTCACGCGGGAGCTACGATGAATGCGTTCCACCGACTGCTGGCCGACCGGGCGACGAAGACGCCGATCGGCACCTGGGTGATGTCCGCGAGCCCGATCGTCGCGGAGGCCGTGGGGAGCGCCGGATTCGACTGGGGCGTGCTCGACATGGAGCACACCCCGATCGACCTGATGGGACTCGTTCACCTGCTGCAGGCGGTCGGCAACACGCCGATGGTGCCGGTCGTGCGCGTGCCCTGGAACGACGCCGTCACCGTCAAGCGGGTGCTCGACGCCGGGACGCAGACGCTGCTGTTTCCGTTCGTCCAGAACGGCGGGGAGGCCGCGCGCGCCGTGTCCGCCACGCGCTACCCGCCCGAGGGCGAGCGCGGGATGGCCGGCATGAGCCGCGCATCGCGCTTCGGCACGACGCCCGACTTCTTCCGGCACGCGAACGGCGCGATCGGCGTGATCGTCCAGCTCGAGACCGTGCAGGCGATCGCGAAGCTCGAGGAGATCGGCTCGGTGACCGGCGTCGACGCACTGTTCGTCGGCCCCGGCGACCTCTCCGGCAGCATGGGCCACCCCGGCAATGCCACGCACCCCGACGTGATGGCGGCGATGGCCGACGCCGCGAGGCGCGCCCGGGCGATCGGCAAGCCCGTGGGCACGGTCGGCGGCACGCCGGAGGTCGTCGCGCGCTACCGCGATATCGGCTACGACTACGTCGCGATCGCGTCCGATCTCGGCTTGCTGATGCGGAGCTCGCAGGCAGCCGTGCAAGCTCTGCGCGCCGCGCCGGCCGGCCCGCGCATCGAAGGGAGCTACTGATGGCCCAGGTCGAGCTCCACGGCGTCACCAAGAGCTACGACGGGAAGACGACCGTGATCCACGGCATCGACCTCGAGATACGGCACGGCGAGTTCGTCGTGTTCGTCGGGCCCTCGGGCTGCGGCAAGAGCACCCTGCTGCGCATGATCGCCGGCCTCGAATCGATCTCCGGCGGGGAAGTGCGCATCGGCGGCCAGACGGTCAACGACCTGCCGCCGCGCAGCCGAGACATCGCGATGGTGTTCCAGGACTACGCGCTCTACCCGCACAAGTCGCTCTACGACAACATGGCCTTCGGACTGCGCCTGCGCAAAACGGCGGAGGACGTGATCCGCGAGCGCGTGATGAATGCCGCGAAGCTCCTTCGCATCGACCACATGCTCGAACGCCGGCCGGCCGCGCTTTCCGGCGGGCAGCGTCAGCGCGTCGCGATCGGGCGCGCGATCGTCCGCGAGCCCAAGGTGTTCCTGTTCGACGAGCCGCTGTCGAACCTCGACGCCCAGCTGCGCAACGAGATGCGCACCGAGATCAAGCGGCTGCACCAGCGCCTCGGCGCCACGATCATCTACGTGACGCACGACCAGGTCGAGGCGATGACGCTCGCGGACCGCATCGCCGTGCTCTCCGCGGGGCACAAGATGCAGTACGACACGCCCGACGCGATCTACAACCGGCCGGCGGCGCTGTTCGTCGCGGGCTTCACCGGCGCGCCTCCGATGAACCTGGTCGACTGCGAGCTCGCCGACGGCGCGGCGGACCTCGGCGGCGTGCGCCTGCCGCTGCCCCCGGGGCTGGCTGCACGTGCCGCGGGACGCTCGCCGCTCAAGTTCGGCGTGCGCCCCGAGAACCTGCGTCTTGCCTCCGCCGCCGGCGACATCGCCGTGCCGGCGGAGGTGTCGCTGCTCGAGCCGCTCGGCGCGGAGACGCTCGTGACGCTGAAGATCGGGCGCGTCGAGATGGTCGCGCGCTGCCCGGCCTCGTTCCGCGATCCGCCGGGCACCGCGGTCGCGCTGCACGTGAACCCGTCCCACCTCCACCTGTTCGACGCCGCCAGCGGTGCGGCGCTCCACTGACCCTCGTTTTCCAGCGAAGGAGATCGACGATGAAACGACGCAACCTGCTCAAGGCGCTGGCGCTGTGCGCCGCCGTCGCCGCCTCGACCGGCTCGACGGGCGCGCTCGCGGACACGACGCTGCGCGTGTTCTCGGGCGGCGCGAACCAGCGCCCCGACCTGATGCGCAAGCTGTTCGACCAGTTCCAGGCCGCCAATCCCGGCGTGAAGATCGAGATCGAGACCGGCGGCGCGACGAGCGAGCTGCAGCGCCAGTACCTGTCGACGGTGCTGAACGCCAAGGACTCGGCGATCGACATCTACATGATCGACATCGTCAACCCGGCGCAGTACTTCGGGGCGGGCTGGCTCGAGCCGCTGAACGCCTACGTGGGCAATCCGGCCGACGCCATGAAGCCCTTCCTGCCGGTCTACCTGCAATCCAACGTCGTCGACGGCAAGGTCGCGGCCATGCCGGGGTTCGCCGACGCGATGTTCATGTACTACCGGAAGGATCTGCTCGAGAAGTACAGGATCGCCGAGCCGAAGACCTGGGACGAGCTCGCCGCCGCGTCGAAGAAGATCCAGGCGGGCGAAGGCAATCCGAACCTGCAGGGCCTGTCGATCCAGGGCGCGCCGATCGAAGGCGCCGTGTGCACGTTCCTGCTGCCGTACTGGAGCCAGGGCAAGGAGTTCAACGACGCCTCGGGCAAGCTCACGCTCGACAGGACCGCGGCGGTCAAGGGGCTGAACCAGTGGCTCGGGATGGTCGACGGCGGCGTCATCAAGAGGAACGTCGCCGAAGTCAAGACACCCGACACCGTGAACGAGTTCAAGGCCGGCCAGGTGGTCTTCGCGATCAACTGGGGCTTCGCATGGGACCGCTTCCAGGCCGACAACGACTCGACCGTCAAGGGCAAGGTCGGCGTGATGCCGCTCCCGGCGATGGCCGGCGGCAAGAGCGCCACCTGCGTGGGCGGCTGGCAGTGGGCGGTGAGCGCGTTCAGCAAGAACAAGGCCGAGGCCGCCAAGCTCGTCAAGTTCATGTCGACGCCGGCGGCGAGCAAGTTCCTCGCGGTCGAAGGGTCGCTCCTGCCCGTCTACCAGAGCGTCTACGTCGACCCGGACGTCGTCAAGGCCGTGCCCTGGTTCAAGGACGCCTCGAACGTCGTGATCGCCGGCAAGAGCCGGCCGCTGTCGAAGGACTACGGCCAGGTCAGCGACGTCGTGCGGACGACGACGAGCGCGGTGCTCGCGCGCACGAAGAAGCCGGAGGACGGCGTGGGCGAGATCGAGTCGCGACTCGCCCGCGTGATGCGCTGAGCGCAGCGGGCGACCCATGGCCACCGGCGCGAGCATGATCGAGCGGATGCGCGACCCGAGCGAGGCCTCGCTCGGGATGCTTCTGCTCGCGCCGGCCTTCCTGCTCCTCGCATTGATCGTCGTCTACCCGATCGCCACGCTGATCTTCAACAGCTTCTTCGACCTGCGGCTCTCCGGCGGCGGCGGGATGAAGTTCGTCGGCCTCGAGAACTACCTGCTGGTGCTCAAGGACCCCGACTTCTGGAACGCGACCTGGAACACCGTGCTCATCACGCTGATCACGGTGCCGGGCGCGCTGGTCGTCGGTCTGGGTCTCGCGCTGCTGGCCAACCTGCCGTTCAAACGGCAATGGCCGGTACGGCTCGCGCTGCTCCTTCCGTGGGCGCTGCCGCTCGCGTTCGCGGGCCTGATCTTCGCGTGGTTCTTCCACACCGAGTACGGCATCGTCAACGACGTCGTCCGGCGCCTGGGCTTCGGCGGCGAGCCGACGATGTGGCTGTTGCGGCCGGGATGGGCGTTCGCGGCGATCTGCCTGACGATCGTCTGGAAGACGAGCTCGTTCATGGCGCTGATCCTGCTCGCGGGGCTCCAGATGATCCCCCGGTCGCTCTACGAGGCCGCCGAGGTCGACGGCGCGTCGAAAGGGCAGCAGTTCTGGCAGATCACGATCCCGATGCTGATGCCGTCGATCATCGTCGCGCTGATCTTCCGCACGATCACCGCGCTGCAGACCTTCGACATCCCGTACACGATGACCCGGGGAGGACCGGGCAACGCGACCGAGACGCTGGCGATGCTGATCCACAAGACGACGATCGACTATCTCGACGTCGGTTACGGCTCCACGCTCGCCGTGTTCATGTTCCTGCTGTCGCTCGCCGTGACCGCCGTGTACCTCAGGCGCATCGGGAGGCAGGCATGACCATCCCGCGGGGACGTAGCCTCACGCTGATCGCGGCCGCGATCGTGGTCGTCAACGGCTTTTTCCCGGCCGTCTGGATCCTGCTCACGTCGCTCAAGACCGAGGCCGAGCTCGTGAGCAAGCCCATCACCTGGTGGCCGCACAACCCGACGCTCGCCAACTACGTGCAGGCGTTCACCGACCAGCCGCTGCTCCGGTATCTCGGCAACAGCCTCGCGGTCGCCGTGCTCTCGACGATCCTCTCGCTCGTCGTCGCCTCGCTCGCGGCGTACGCGATCGCGCGCCTGAACCTCAGGCGGCGCCAGCTGATCCTGACCTGCATCGTCGCCTCGAGCATGTTTCCGCTGGTCACGCTGCTCGTCCCGATCTTCCAGACGATGCGCTCGCTCGGGCTGCTCAACACCTACACGGCGCTCGTTCTGCCCTACACCGTGCTGAACCTGCCGGTGTGCACGCTGGTGCTCGTGGGGTTCTTCCAGAGCATCCCGCGCGACCTCGAGAACGCCGCGATGATCGACGGTTGCACGCGGCTCGGCGCGCTGTGGCGCGTCGTCGTGCCGCTGGCCGCGCCCGGGGTGTTCACTGCAGGCATCCTCGCGTTCGTCAACGCCTGGGACGAGTTCCTGCTCGCGCTGTCGCTCAACGCGAGCGCGTCGATGCGCACGCTGCCCGTCGGCATCACGCTCTACCAGGGCGAATTCACGTTTCCCTGGCCGATCATCTCGGCCGCTCTGATCGTCGCGATCGTCCCGGTCGCCGTGCTGATCGCGGTGTTCCAGGAGCGCGTGGTCGGCGGCCTGACGCAGGGCGGCCTCAAGGGCTGACGTTCCGCGGGTCGCGGGCCCGCCCACGGATTCCGGGATTGCACGATGAAGGCACATCTTCGTTACGGCATCATCGGCTGCGGCAGCATGGGCCGCGAGCACATCGAGAACATCCAGGCGCTGCCGGGCGCGGACGGCGGCGCGAGCGTGACCGCTGTCGCCGATCCGCATGGCCCGAGCCGCGACGCGGCGCTCGCGATCTGCCGCGCCGGGCCACGCGTGTTCGAGGACCACCGCGAGCTGCTGGCGAGCGGCCAGTGCGACGCGGTCGTGATCGCGACGCCCAACTTCACGCATGCCGCGATGCTGCGCGACGCGCTTGCTTCCGACCTCCACATCCTCGTGGAGAAGCCGCTGGTGACGCGCATGGACGACGGCGTCGAGCTGGTCGCGCGCGAGGTCGAGCGTCGCCGAAGCGGGCGGAGGGGCATCGTCTGGGTGGCGCAGGAATACCGCTACATGCCGCCGGTCGCCGAGGCGATCCGCATGGCGCACGAGGGCGCGGCCGGGCGCGTGCAGCAGGTGACGATACGCGAGCACCGCGAGCCGTTCTACCCGAAGGTGGGCGACTGGAACCGCTTCTCCGCGAACACCGGCGGCACGCTCGTCGAGAAGTGCTGCCACTACTTCAACCTGATGGACCTGATCCTGCAGGAGCGGCCGCGGCGGGTCTTCGCGTCCGGCGGCCAGCGCGTCAATCACCTCGACGAGGAGTACGGCGGCCGTCGGCCCGACATCCTCGACAGCGCCTACGTGATCGTCGAGTACGGAAGCGGCGCACGGGCGATGCTGGAGCTGTGCATGTACGCGGAGAACTCGATCGACAGCGAGCACCTGACGATCGTCGGCGACGAGGGCAAGATCGAATCGCTGCTGCCCTCGCTGACGCTGCGCTACGGCAAGCGGGCCGACTGGGGCCGGCGCGAGGTCTGGGGTCAGGCGTCGGGCACCGGCCGCGGCGTATCGGTCCGGCGCGTCTGGGACACGAACATCCGCTATCCCGGCCAGCACTTCGGCGCCTCGTACATCGAGCACCTTCGTTTCGCCGACGCCGTGCGCCACGGCAAGCCGCCCGAGATCCCGCTGGAGGAGGGCCTGCGCGCGGTGGCGACGGGGCTGGCCGCGCACAGGAGCATCGACGAGGGCCGCGCCGTCGCGATGAGCGAGATCCTGCCCCCGGGCTGGTGAGCGGGCGGCGACCGGGGGGACGACGATGAACTACGCCAACTATCCGTCGCTGCGGGACAGGCTCGTGTTCGTGTCGGGCGGCAGCTCGGGCATCGGGGCCGAGCTCGTGCGCGCGTTCTCGGCGCAGGGAGCGCGCGTCGCGTTCTGCGGCACGAAGCCGGACGGCGGCGCCGCGCTGATCGACCAGGTCGCGTCGGCCGGCCATCCGCCGCCCTGGTACGGCGCGTGCGACGTGCGCGACGCCGCCGGCTACCAGGCGCTGCTGCGCCGCGTGATCGACGCGATGGGCCCGATCCGCGTGCTGGTCAACAACGCCGGCCGCGACGACCGCCACGCGATGGAAGACGTGACGCCCGAGTTCTGGGACGACCGGATCGCGCTGAACCTCAAGCATTACTTCTTCGCGATCCAGGCGGTCGCGCCGGGCATGGCGGCCTCCGGCGGGGGATCGGTCGTCAACATGGGGTCGGTGAGCTGGATGCGCGGCCGGCCGAACCTCGTCGGCTACACGACGGCCAAGGCCGGGATCCTCGGCCTCACGCGCACGCTCGCGCGCGAGCTCGGGCCCCGCAACATCCGCGTCAACGCGCTGGTGCCCGGCGCGATCGTCACCGAGCGCCAGACGAAGCTCCACGGCGAGACGGAGAGCGACCGGGAGTTCCTCGACGCGCAATGTCTGAAGATCCGGCTCGATGCCGGGCACGTCGCGCGCGCCACGCTGTTCCTCGCCGCCGACGACAGCGACGGGATGACCGGCCAGCACGTGCTGGTCGACGCCGGCATCGCGCAGACGTCGGTGATCGTCTGATCGCCGCGTCCCGGCGCCGGAGGCGGTGTCCGCTGGCCGGCGCCGTGCCGCTTCATGTAGCATCGGCGCGAAAGGCAGCGCCCCCGCCGGGGACCGGCACACGAGGAGGAGAACCGATGAAACCGTTCCGCATCCCCCGGCTCGCGCCGGTGCTCGCCGCGCTCGTCGCGGCCGTCTCGACGCTGGCATTCGCCGCCGGCTATCCCGAGAAGCCCGTCCAGTACCTGATCCCGTTCCCCGCCGGAGGCGAATCCGACGTCGCGGCGCGCCTGCAGCAACAGGTGTTCTCGCAGAAGTTCAAGCAGGAGATGGTCGTCGTCAACCGGGCGGGCGGCGGCGGCGCGCTCGTCTGGCAGCAGCTCAACTCGCTGCCGGGCGACGGCTACACGATCGCCGGCATCAACCTGCCGCACGTCGTGCTGCAGCCGCTCGACGGCTCGGTCGCGTACAAGACCGACGAGATGACGCCCGTCTACTGGTTCCACTACACGCCGGACGCGCTCATCGTCCCGGCCGACAGCCCGTTCAAGACGTTCCAGGACTTCCTGAAGGCCGCGAAGGCGGAACCCGGCAAGCTCTCGATCGCCGGCTCGGCGCTGTTCTCGGCCAACCACGTCGCGCACGCACGCCTCAACCGAGACTTCGGCATCAAGACCGAGTACGTCCCCTTCAAGGGCACCGGCGACCTGATCGCCTCCGTGCTGGGCAACCACGTCGCCGCGACGATCTCGTACACGACGCTCGCGATCCAGCAGAAGGGCAAGATGCGCATGCTCGCGGTCGCGACCGCGCAGCGAGTCCCCCAATTCCCCGACGTGCCGACGTTCCGCGAGCTCGGCGTAGACTGGATCGACGGCGCCTACCGCGGCGTCGCCGTGCCCAGGTCGACGCCGGAGCCGGTACGCAAGCAGGTGTCCGACATGATGGACGCGGTCAACAAGGACCCGGAACTGCGCAGGAAGATGGCCGACGGCGGCTTCGAAGTGATCGACGTCGGCTACGACAAGGTGCCCGCGTTCATGAAGGAGCGCACCGCCGAGTACATGAACTCGGCGAAGATGCTGGGCCTCGTCAAGTGAAAGACGCCGCGTTTCGCGGCGCGGGGCCTATTGAGGCGAGCAGAACCTGATGCCCTCGGGATCCCAGCCCTTCGTCGTCGTGAAATCCTGGTAGATCGAAAGCTCGGTCGTGAACCGGTGGTTCGGCGCGCCGGTTTGCCCGCCGTTGTACATTCGGTAGATCGGGATCGCTCCCGCCGGGCACACGCCCGCCGTCGGCACGGCGATGAAGAACGCGATCTTCTCGTACACCCAGTCGGGGTTCGCCTTCAGGCCATTGCACTCGACGGGGTCCGCCGTGTAGAAGTGCGAGCTCTTCGTCCCGAACGTGCCCGGCGTCGTGAAGAACCGGCACACCGGCACCGTGCCCGCCGCCTGGGCGTCCCACCCATTGAACCCGGAGCCGGTGCGCAGGAACGCGAAGTTGTACGCGCCAGCGTCGAGCCCGGCAATCTCGTCGGCATCCGCCGTCATGAAGTAGTGGCCGAATCCCGCGTTGAAGTACTCGACGACCGGCTCCCTGACTGCCACGGCAGGGGCGGCGCCCACGCCGGTGATCGAATAGCGGGTGACGCCGTCCGCCGTGTAATAGCGCATGTTCACCTCGAGCTCGGTCGATCGCGGCCCCTCGCCCAGCGGCGTGAAGGTCACCGTCGCCACGCAGGTCGTCCCGGGGGGCACGAACGAACCGGCCGCGCAGGAGCTCGCGAGCGAGAAGTCGCCCGCATCCCCGCCCTTCAGCCCGATGTAATCGAGCGTGAACAGCAGGTTGCCGGTATTCGCGAGCGTGATCTTCTGCGGCGCCGACGTCGAGAGCAGCGCCTGCCCGGGGAAATCGATCCAGTCCGGAGAGGGGTCGATCGGCAGGCTCGTGAACGGGTCCGACGGATTGCCGTTGTCGACGATGCCCGAGAGCGCGACGACCGCGGGCGCCGGGACCGCATTCGTGGCGAGCGACAGCGTGGCCGAGCGCACCTGCGGGTTCTTGCCCGTCGCCAGCATCACGGAGTCGATCCGGCAACGTTCGCCGGACTGGAGCGTGACCGGGGGACCGCAGGTCCCGGACACCGTGAAGTCGGTGGGATTCGCTCCGCCGATCGTGATCGCCGCGACCGAGAGGGGAGCATCGCCGGTGTTCGTGATCCACACCGGTTGCGCCGGACTCGCGATGTTCTGCGGCGTGCGGCCGAAGATCACGTCGTTGCGACTGAGATCGGCGACCGGGCTCGCGATCGCGGCCGTTGCGGCGCTCCCCAGCACCATCGCCCCCATGAGCCTCGCTCCGATTGCGACGCACGAAGTACGACGATGGCTCATGCCTTCACGTTTCACGAGGCCCCTTTCCCGCATGCCCGCGGCAATCCCTCATTCGGCAGGATCGTCTGCCTCGGGGCGTCACGCGAGCGTCACGCCCCGGCGGCAATGTCCCGTCCTGCCGGCGGATGCTACGGACTTTCGCGTCCCGTGGAAACCGGAACACGGCCCCCGCCGCGTCTCGTCGCGGCACGATCGTGCGATCCTATGCGAACCGAAACCGTTTCGAATCGCATGAAGACTTCCTGGCCGACCCCGTTTTGCCCCCGGCAGGATCCCGTCGACCCTCGTCCGCGAAGCGGCACCGCGGCGCGGATCGTGCGCGCGGCCGTCCTCGTCGCGACGATCCTCGCCGGCGTCCCGGCGCACGCTGCCGACAAGACGCTCCGCCTGCAGATGCTCGCCGACGTCGAGGTGCTCGACCCGGCGCGCGCCGGCAGCCTGTCGACGCTCAACACGATCGCCCCGCTGTACCACCAGCTGCTCACCTACGACTATCTCGCGCGTCCGGTGAAGCTGATCCCCTACGCGGCGGAGTCGCTGCCGCAGGTGTCGGCGGACGGGCGGACCTACACGCTTCGCATCCGGCCGGGTCTCCCGTTCGCACCGCACCCGGCGTTCGGCGGGAAGCCGCGCGAGCTGGTCGCGCAGGACTTCGTCTACAGCGTGCAACGGATCGCGGATCCGGCGAGCATCTCGATGAGCTGGGCGAACTTCGAAGGGCTGATCGAGGGCCTCGACGACCTGGTCGTCGCGGCGCGCCGCGAGAAACGCAGTCTCGACTACGGCGTGCCGATTCCCGGGCTGAAGGCGCTCGATGCGCGCACGCTGCAGATCCGCCTCACGCGCCCGGACCCGACGTTCATCTACGCGCTGGCCTACGCGGGTTGGAGCGCCGTGCCCCGCGAGGTCGTCGAGGCGGAGAGTGCCGAGTTCGCCCGCCGCCCGATCGGCAGCGGACCCTACCTCGCCGAGCGCTTCCAGCCGGGAACGCGATTGACGCTCGTGCGCAACCCGTCGTTCAAACGGATTCCCTGGACCGCGTTCGCGCCGGGCGCGAAGCCCGACGACCCGGTCCTGCGGACGATGCGGAGCTCGTCGGTGCCTGCGGTCGACCGCATCGAGATGACGCGCATCCCCGAGGCGTCGACTGCAGTGCTCGCGCTGCAGCAGCGCGAGATCGACTTCATCGCCTTCGTCGAGCCCCCGGTCGCCTTCGACGGGTCCGAGCTCAAGCCGGCGCTCAGGGCTGCGGGCGTGACGCCCGCGCGCGCGCGGGCGCAGGGCTTCTTCCTGATGATGTTCAACATGCGCGACCCCGTCGTCGGCGGATTCGAGCCGGCGAAAGTCGCGCTGCGCCGCGCGGTGGCGATGTCGTTCGACGACCGCGAGTGGACGCGCACGTTCGACCAGGGACTGAGCTACGCGCAGCAGCACCTGATCGGACCCGACGTCGTCGGCTACGACCCCGCCTACCGGAACCCGAACGCGTTCGACCCCGCGACCGCCAACGCGCTGCTCGACCGGTTCGGCTACAGGCGCGGCGCCGACGGCATGCGCGCCAACCCCGACGGCTCGCCCCTCGCCGTGCGCATGATCGTCAGCACGACGTCCACCGGCCGTCGCGTGGCCGAGTTCATGAAGAAGAGCTTCGACCGCATCGGCGTGCGCGTCGAGTTCGACACGATGCCGCCCGGCGACCGCCTGAAGCGCATGAGCACCTGCAGGCACCAGCTCACGACGATGGACTTCGGCGGCGGCGCACCCGACGGCGTCTCGGCGATGGAGAATTTCTACAGCAAGCACATCGGGACGGTGAACCTCTCGTGCTACGCGTCTCCCGACTACGACGCGACCTACGAAAAGCTCCGCCCGATGCCCGCGGGACCGGCGCGCGCGCCGCTGTTCCGCCACCTGACCGAGCTCCTCGACGCGCACGCGCCTGCGCGCGTGCTGCCCAACGCCGACGACGTCTACCTCGTCGCGCCCGGCGTGCGGGGCTTCGTGCCGCACCCCTACCTGAGCCTGCCCTACCACCTGCTCGACGTCGTCGCGACGCCCCGGCCGTAGCGCGACTCGCGCGAGGTCGGTGGTGCCCGTCCGGCGAGCCGGCCGTATCGGCCGCCATTCCCATCTTCGGACTTGCCGACTTTCGGCCGGGGCGCTCGTCGCGGCCCGCTGCGCCGTCATGTTTCCGTCACATTCGGACGACGTCGCTGGAGTACATTTGGCCGGTGAGGCGTTTCCCGCCCGGCGCGGGGAAAGGATGGGGCAACCCCTGCGCCTGCACGCGTCGATGCCCCGCGACCCTTCGATCCCCCGTCCGTCGCCTGCCCACGCGGTCCTCGCCCTCGTGCCCGGCCGTTTCGGGCCGAGGTTTCGCGTCCGCGGACTTCGCGGCAACCCCGCGCTTGCCGGGTGACTCGACCGAAACGTTCCGGTGTCTGCCGGCGTGCACCTGACGGCGAGCCCGGACAGCGGCATCGTGCGCTTCGACGTCCGGCATGCGCCCAACGTCCCGCTTCACGCCGAACTCGGCGCGACGCTCGAACGGGCGCGAGGCGACTACGGACTGCACGGCTCCCCGGCACGCGCCGCGTTGCTCGGCCTCGCCGCAGCGGGAGCGCTGGGCTTCGCCGCCGGCTTCATCGTCGCGCGCGACCCCCGCGTGCTTCGTCGTGTCGCCGGCGCGATCGCCGCCGGCGCCGAACGCGTCTCGGTGGCCGTCGCGGAGTCGCGCGAGGAGCTCGCCGACCTCTGGGCCGAGGTCCGCGACGAGGCGAGAGCCGATGCCGAGGTGCGGGCGTTCGCCGACGCGGAAGGCCCTGCCGCAGGCGCGGAGGCTGCCGAGGCCGTGCATGAGCCGCACGAGTCCGGGAGCGCCTCCGGGAAGACGACGACCCGCCGGTCGCCGGCCGGAAAGCGTGCCCGCTCGGCCAAGGCCAAGTCCGCCGAGCGGCGCTGATCGCACCGCCGGACGCCCCCGTCGCGACTGGGGCCAGAGTCGGCAGCCGTTGGTGCCAGCGGCGGGGAACGCGCACCGCCTGCGTCGCCCGCGCTACAGTCTCCGCTGCGGCGAGCCTCGCCGCACGCCCGAGGAACGCGCCGTGAACGCTCCCGACAATCCGCCCGACCCGGCCGCCGACGTCCCGTCGCTCGACTGGGACTACGCGCGCACCGCCGCGCGGCGCGAGCGGTTCCTCGCGCCGTCGCTGCGCACGTTCACGGCGTTCGAGCGTCCGCTCCTCCTCGCCCGGGGCAAGGGCGCCCACGTCTGGGACGCCGCCGGCAAGCGTTACCTCGACTGCCTCGCGCAGAACCTGTGCATCAGCGTGGGCTACGACCACCCGCGCGTCGACGCGGCGATCGAGGCGCAGATGCGCGAGATCCAGCACGTGACGACGATGTACCTGCACCCGGGACCGGCGCAGTTCGCAGAGGAGCTCGTGGCGACGTTCCCGGCCGGGCGCGACTGGGTCGTGCATCCGGTCAACAGCGGGGCGGAGGCGGTGGACCTTGCCGTGCTCGTCGCGCGCCTCCACACCGGGAACTTCGACGTGCTGGCGCTGCGCAACTCGTACCACGGCCTGCACTTCGGGGCGATGACCGCGAGCGGCCTCGCGCTGTGCCGCCAGCCGATCGCGGGCGCGCCCGGTTTCGTGCACGCGCACAACCCGGACTTCTACCGCGGCGCGTACGGCGACCGCCTCGACGGCTACCTCGACGACCTCACGCGCGTCATCGACTCGTCGACCAGCGGCGCGGTCGCCGGCATGCTCGTCGAGCCGATCCAGGGCTACGGCGGCGTGATCCCGATGCCGCCGGGCTACCTGCGCCGGAGCGCCGAGATCGTGCGCGCCGCCGGCGGCTTGCTGATCGTCGACGAGGTGCAGACCGGTTTCGGCCGGACCGGCGAGAGCTACTGGTGCTTCGAGCAGGACGGTGTCGTTCCCGACGCGATCGTGCTGTCGAAGGGGATCGGCAACGGGTTCCCGCTCGCGGCGCTGGTCGTGCGCCGCGACGTCGCCGAGTCGATGGCGAAGCGCAAGTTCTTCAACACCTACGGCGCGAATCCGATGGCCTGCGCCGCCGGGCGCGCGGTGCTGCGCGTCATCGCGGACGAAGGCCTGCAGCGCAATGCGCTCGAGGTTGGCGCCGCGTTCGGCCGCGCGCTCGAGCGCGTGGCCGGGCACCCCCGCGTCGGCCAGGTGCGCGGCAAGGGTCTGATGCGCGGAGTCGAGTTCGTGTGCGACCGCGCGACGCGCGAGCCGGACGACGGCTCCGCGTCCCGCGTGCAGGAAGGCCTGCGCGAGCGCGGCGTGATCGTCGGCCGGTCCGGACAGTACAGGAACGTGCTGCGGATCAATCCGCCGCTGTGCGTGACCGCGGACGACGCGGCGTTCTTCGGCGATGCGCTGGAGGCGTCGGTCGGGGCGCTCTGACGCCGGCCCGGCCGGGACGCACGGCGGAGCGCGGCGGAAGAGCTACGCGACCCGCGTCAGCTCCGAGCGCCCCGCCGTCACGCTGCCGCTGTAGACATTCAGGTACTTGAGGCAGATGACGCGCAGGCAGGATGCGATGTTCTTGTCGTTGGCCACCAGGCAGCCGTCGTGGACGCGCTCGACGAGCCGCGGCAGCGAGAGCTTCGATTCCCGCGCCATGTCGTCGAGCACGTTCCAGAACGCCCGCTCGAGGCAGATCGTCGTGCTGTGTCCGTGGAGACGGAAGCCCCGCTTTTCCGGAATGAACTCGCTGATCTGCGACGTCGTGCAGGCATTGAACATGTGGTCCAGCACGTCGTTGATCTCGGTATAGATTTTCATTCTCATTTCCCCGCGCTTGCCCGTTGGCAATAGATACCACCACCCGCCCCGGCGGCGCCCCTACAATGGGCAGCATACAAGAAGAGCAGAGCCCCGGTCGACCGGGCCGCCGCGAGGAGGGATCGATGGAGTTCTTCCGCAAGACCCTGGACCCGGTGTTCGCGCTGGCGGCCATCGCCGTCCTGGACATCTTCCTCTTCCTGCTGCTCGGCGCCTGGACCGTGGGCGGCGGCGAGACCATGATGACCGGGCTGATCGCGCAGGCCGTCCTGGGCGACGACCTCAAGCGCATCCCCTTCTGGAACATCGTGTTCCCGCCGCACGCCGACTACTGGAAGATCTACATCAGCCTCGGCATGCTCTTCGGCGCGTTCGTCGGCGCGGCGATGTCGAAAGAGTTCTACCTGCGCATGCCGCGCCGCGCTTCGGAGTGGCTGATGATCACCATCGGCGGGCTGCTGATGGGCGTCGGCATCCGCATGGCCTACATCTGCAACGTGTCGACCTTCTTCGGCCTGCTGCCCGAGATGAATCTGGGCGGCTACCTCGCGATCTCCGGCATCCTCGCGGGCGCATGGGTCGGCTCGCTCGTCTACAAGAAGATCCTGGAGGGCTGAGAGCCGTGACGCCGGTCGTCGAGTGCGTAGTCGCGTTCCTGTTCGGCTCGGTCGTGGGGCTGCTGATGCAGCGCTCGCGCTTCTGCAACACGGCGGCGCTTCGCGACGCCATCATGTTCAGGACCTACCGCAACACCAAGGCGATGCTGATGGCGATGATGATCCTCACCGTCGCC
>CALDKM010000378.1:0-11989 GCA_937898875.1 uncultured Pseudomonadota bacterium
GTCGGCGTCCCGCTTTTTTTGCCCGGTCGCCCCGCCCGCGGGGCCGCGCGGAGCGTGCGCTAGAATGGCCCTTCGACTTCGAAAGGCGCCCCCATGGTCCCGCACCTGACGACCGCGCTCGCCGGGCCGCTGATGGCCCTCGAGCGCAAGTTCCTCGACCGCATGCCCGACATCGAGCGGTGGCTGCGTTCGAAGTGGCACGAGCACGCGACGCCGTTCTACGCGTCGGTGGACCTGCGCAACGCCGGCTTCAAGCTCGCGCCGGTCGACACGAACCTGTTCCCTGGCGGGTTCAACAACCTGAACCCCGCCTTCATGCCCCTTTGCGTGCAGGCGATCCAGGCCGCGGTCGAGCGCGTCTGCCCCGACGCGCGCGGCGTGCTGCTGGTTCCCGAGAACCACACGCGCAACACGTTCTACCTGCGCAACGTCGCCACGCTCGAGGGCATCCTGAAGCAGGCGGGTCTCTCGGTGCGCATCGGCACGCTGATTCCGGACATCAGCGCGCCCACGAGGTTCGACCTGCCCGACGGATCGACGCTGACGCTCGAGCCGATCGTGCGCACCGGCAACCGCGTCGGTCTCGCCGGCTTCGATCCCTGCATGGTGCTGCTCAACAACGACCTGTCCGCCGGCCCGCCCGCGATCCTGCAGGGCATCGAGCAGTCGATCGCGCCGCCCCTCGCGGCCGGCTGGTACAACCGGCTGAAGTCGCACCACTTCGAGGCCTACCATGCGGTCGCCGACGAATTCGGCGCGCTGCTCGACATCGATCCGTGGCTCATCGACCCGTATTTCGGCGTGTGCGGCCAGATCGACTTCCAGGAGCGCGCCGGCGAGGAGTGCCTCGCGTCGAACGTCGACTGGCTGCTGCAGCGCATCCGCGCGAAGTACGCCGAGTACGGGATCGACGAGAAGCCGTTCGTGATCGTGAAGGCGGACGCGGGCACCTACGGCATGGGCATCATGACCGTGCGCGACGCGTCGGAGGTGCAGGGGCTCAATCGCAAGCAGCGCAACAAGATGGCGGTCGTCAAGGAAGGCCTCGAGGTCACGTCGGTGATCATCCAGGAGGGCGTGCCGACCTACGAGGCGATCAACGACGCGATCGCCGAGCCCGTCGTCTACATGATCGACCGCTACGTCGTCGGCGGCTTCTACCGCGTGCACGCGTCGCGCGGCCGCGACGAGAACCTGAACGCGCCCGGCGCCGAGTTCGTGCCGCTCGCGTTCGAGTCGCCGTGCATCCCCGACCTCGGCGGCCCCGCGGGATGCCCGCCGAACCGGTTCTACGCGTACGGCGTCGTCGCGCGTCTCGCGCAGGTCGCCGCGGCGATCGAGGTCGAGCAGCTGTCGGAGCGCGACACCGGCTCCGCCGCGCAGGGGAAAGTGGGGTCAGACCCTGCTTTTGCCCCGACCCCCGCCTGACGCTGGACCTTCGCGAGAAATGGCAGGAAACAGGGTCTGACCCTACTTTCCAAGAAATAGGGTCTGACCCTACTTTCCCCTACTTGCCAAGAAATAGGGTCTGACCCTACTTTCCCTGACCCCACTTTCCCGTGGTCGACGTCGAGTACTGCCGGCTGCTCGCTCGCTACAACCGCTGGATGAACGAGCGGCTCTACGCCGCCGCGTCGACGCTCTCCGACACCGAGCGCAAGCGCGACCGCGGCGCGTTCTTCGGCTCGATCCACCGTACGCTGGCGCACATCGTGTGGGGCGACCGCACGTGGCTCGGCCGCTTCACCGGCGTCCCGCACCGGGTAGCCGCTCACGGCGCAGACGAGCATCCCGACTGGGCCGACCTCGCCCGCGAGCGCGAGCGTGCCGACAGCGACATCCTCGACTGGGCCGGGCGCCTCACGCCCGACTGGCTCGCCTCGATGCTCGAGTACCGCGCCGCCTCCGACGGCAAGTCGCGGCAGATGCCGGCGTGGATCGCGGCGACACACCTGTTCAATCACGCCACTCACCATCGCGGGCAGGCAACGACGTTGCTCAAGCAGGCCGGCGTCGATCCCGGTGCGACGGACCTGCCGCATCTGCCCGGCATCGTGCAGCTCGTCGAATGAACCATCGCGCTGCAGCGCCCCGCGGAGACCGGCGGTCCGCAGCACGAGCCGGTGCAGTTGTCGCGCCCGGGGACAGCCTTTAGACTACGCCCGTCGTCATCCGGCGATTCGCGTGCGGCGGTCCCGTCGCGACGCGCCGCAACACCGGTACGGGAAGGCTCCCCTTGCTTCGCACCGTCAGTTCCGTCGTCGTCATGTTCGTCTACTGGGTCGTGCTCTCCGGGTACTTCACGCCGTTCCTCCTCGCCGCGGGACTCGCGTCGTCGATCGCCGTCGTGTGGCTCGTCCGCCGGATGGGGCTCGTGGATCCCGAGGGCCATCCCATCCACCTCGCGCCGCGCGCGACGCTCTACTGGCTTTGGCTCGCGAAGGAGATCGCGAAGTCGGCCTGGGACGTCACGAAGGTCATCCTGTCGCCGAGGCTGCCGATCCAGCCGACACTCGTCCGTTTCCGGCCCTCGCAGGGCACCGAAGTGGGACTGGTCACCCACGCGAACTCGATCACGCTCACGCCCGGCACGATCACCATCGAGGCGGGACGCGACGAGTTCCTGGTCCATGCGCTGACGGCGGCCGGCGCGGAAGGCGTCACGGGGGGCGACATGGACGCCCGCGTCAGCCGGTTCGAGCGCGGCGCATGATGTTCGCCGCGGCCACGCTCGCGATCCTGGTCACGCTCGCGCTCGCGCTCGTTCGCGCGATCCTGGGTCCGACGGTCTTCGACCGCGCACAGGCGGGCAACACGGTCGGCACGATGGCCGTGATGCTGCTTGCGGTCATCGGGTTCCTGAACGGCCGTCCGGAGTTCCTCGACCTCGCGATCGTGTACGGGCTCCTCAACCTCGTCGGCACGATCGCGGTGCTCAAGTTCTTCCGCTACGGCGATCTCGGCGACCCCGGCGAGAGCGAGCCGCCGAGGCAGACGTGAGCGCCGCAGGGCCGTCCCAAGGCGCTCGCCCCCTCCTCGAGGAGGGGGGGCGCGAAGCCGCGTCAGCGGCAAGCCTGGGGGAGGATCCGCGGTGAGCGTCGTGCCGGACATCGCGAGTTGGATCGCGCTCGTCGGAGGCGGGTTCTTCTGTCTGGTCGGCGGCATAGGGCTCCTGCGAATGCCGGATTTCTACACGCGCATGCACGCCGCGAGCGTCACCGAGACGCTCGGCGCCGGCCTGATCCTGCTCGGCCTGATGCTTCAGGCGGGCTTCACGCTCGTCTCGGTCAAGCTCGCCATCATCGGAATGCTGATCCTGTTCACCAGCCCCGCGGCCACGAACGCGCTCGCGAAGGCCGGCATGGCTCGCGGCATCGAGCCGCTCCTCGGCCCACGGGAGGGCGCGTCATCGAAGCGCTGATCGTCAACGTCCTGCTCGCCATGATGGCGGTGATCGCCGGCGCCATCGTGATCCAGCGAAACCTGTTCGCGGTCGTCGTGCTGGGCGGCATCTACAGCTTCCTGATGGCGACCGCGCTGGTCGCCCTCGACGCCGTCGACGTCGCGATGACCGAGGCCTCGGTCGGCGCGGGCATCTCGACGGTGCTCCTGCTGGGCGCGTTGCACCTCGTCCGCGGCGACGAGGCGAAGCCGCTCGGCCGGCCGTGGCTGCCGCTCGCGGTCTCGATCGCGGTGGGCGGCGTGCTGGTCTACGGAACGCTGGGCCTGCCGGCGTTCTCGGACCCGGAGGCCCCGATCCACAAGCACGTCGCGCCGCGCTACATCAACGAGTCGCTTAAGGAAACCGGGGTGCCCAACGTGGTCACCGCGGTCCTCGCGAGCTACCGCGGCTACGACACGCTCGGCGAAACGACCGTCGTGTTCACCGCCGGAATCGGCGTCATCGCGCTCCTGCGCCAGCGGAAGCGGAAGGACCGGGGCCGCCGATGAGAAACTACCTGGTGCTGCGGATCGCAGCGAAGATCGTCGTCCCGTTCATGCTGCTGTTCGCGCTCTACGTCCAGTTCCACGGGGACTTCGGCCCGGGCGGCGGTTTCCAGGCGGGCGTCATCCTCGCCGCCGCGATCATCTTCTACGCGCTGATCTTCGGGCTGCCGACGACGCGGCGCCTCGTCCCCGACCGTCTCGTCGAGTCGGGAATCGCGGCGGGCGTGCTCGTGTACGCCGGCGTCGGCTTCGTCGGTCTGCTGCTCGGCGGGAACTACCTCGACTACTTCGTGCTCGACCGGGATCCCGCGCACGGCCAGCATCGCGGCATCTTCTGGGTCGAGGTCGGCGTCTGCATCACCGTGTCCTGCGTGATGCTGAAGATCTTCTACATGTTCGCGGGCCGCCGCCGGCGCGAGGACGGCGAGTGAGCGTGCTGGGCCACTTCAGCTACTGGGTCACGATCTTCCTGCTCGTCGCGGGACTGTTCATCGTCATCGCGCGCGGCAACCTCGTGAAGAAGCTGATCGGCCTGTCGATCTTCCAGACCTCGGTGTACCTGCTGTACATCGCGCCCGGCAAGCTCATCGGCGGCACGGCGCCGATCGTCGGCACCGGCATCACGGTCTACTCGAACCCGCTGCCGCACGTTCTGATCCTCACGGCGATCGTCGTCGGCATCGCGACGCTCGCGCTCGGGCTCGCGCTGGTCGTGCGCATACGCGAGTCGTACGGCAGCGTCGAGGAGGACGAGATCCTCCGCGCCGAAGAGGTCGCCGCCCGCGACGAGGCGGCGTGATCGCCGGCGCGCACCTGCCGGTCCTGCTGGTCGTGGTGCCGCTCGTCTGCGCACCGCTGGTCGTCCTCGTCCGCAGGGCGGGCGCGGGCTGGGCGATCGCCTGGGCGGCGAGCCTGTTCTTCCTCGCCGCCTCGATCGCGATCCTGCTGGACGTCCGGCAGGTCGGCATCGTCAGCTATGCGATCGGCAGCTGGCCGGCCCCGTGGGGGATCGAGTACCGGATCGACGCCGCGAACGCGTTCATGCTCGTGCTGCTCGGCTTCGTCGCGTCGGTCGTGGCGCCCTATGCGCGTCTCGCCGTGATGGTCGAGATTCCGCGCGAGAACCACTACCTGTTCTACGCGCTGTACTGCCTCGCGCTCGCCGGGCTGGGCGGCATCACCGTCACCGGGGACGCGTTCAACCTGTTCGTGTTCCTCGAGATCTCGTCGCTCGCCAGCTACGTGCTGATCGCGCTCGACCGGGACCGGCGCGCGCTGCTCGCCGCCTACCAGTACCTGATCCTCGGCACGATCGGCGCCACGTTCATCGTGATCGGCGTCGGACTGCTCTACCTGACGACCGGAACGCTCAACCTCGCGGACATCGCCGACCGGCTCGGCGACGCGCGCCAGGCGCGCCCCGTGCTCGCCGCCCTCGCGTTCCTGACCGTGGGCATCTCGCTCAAGGCGGCGCTGTTCCCGCTGCACATGTGGCTCCCGGGAGCCTACGCGCACGCGCCGTCCGCCGTGTCGGCGCTGCTCGCGGCCACCGCCACGAAGGTGTCCGTCTACGTGCTGCTGCGCGTCTACTTCTCCGTGTTCGGCACGACCGCGGTCTTCGTCGCGATGCCGATGGGCGACGTGCTGCTGGGCCTTTCGATCGCCGCGATGGTCGTCGCGTCGGCCGCTGCGGTCTACCAGTCCGACCTCAGGCGGCTGCTGGCGTACTCGAGCGTCGCGCAGATCGGCTACATCACGCTGGGCATCAGCTTCGCGAGCGCGACCGGGCTCACCGGCGGGATCGTGCACCTGTTCAACCACGGCGTGACCAAGGGCGCGCTTTTCATGTTCGCCGGCGCGATCGCGTTCCGCCTCGGCAGCCTCCGGATCGACCGCATGGCGGGCCTCGCCCGCTCGATGCCGCTGACCTGCGCCGGAATCGTCGTCGGCGGCCTGGGGCTGATCGGCGTGCCGGGCACCGCGGGCTTCATCACCAAGTGGTACCTCGTGCTCGCGGCCATCGAGGCGGGCGCCTGGTGGATCGCGTTCGTCGTCGTGGCGAGCTCGCTCATCGCGGTGGCCTACGTCTGGCGCTTCGTCGAGGCCGCGTACTTCCGGCCCCCTGCGGACGACGTCGCGCGCCTGAAGGAAGCGCCCGCCGCGCTGCTCGTGCCGGCCGCCATCCTCCTCTTCGCGTCGGTCTACTTCGGCATCGACCCGTCGATGCCGCTCGGCGCCGCGGCCGAGGCGGCGGCGGCGCTGCTTCCGGGTGCGCGATGAGCGGACACGTCGCGATCCTGCTCGCGCTCGCGGTCCCGCTCGCGGGTGCGGCGCTGATCGCGCTCGCGCGCCGCGCGCCGAACCTGCGCGAAGGCGTGACGCTCGCCACCGGCGTCGCGCTCCTCGCCGCGGTGGCGTCGCTCGTCCCGCGCGTCCAGGGTGGCGAGCGCCCCGCGATCTCGCTCGTCGAGATGCTGCCCGGGGTGCCGATCGCGTTCTCGGTGGAGCCGCTCGGCCTGATGTTCGCGCTGATCGCCTCCGGGCTGTGGATCGTGAACTCGCTCTACTCGATCGGATACATGCGCGGCAACGGCGAGCACCACCAGACGCGCTTCTACGTCTGCTTCGCGCTCGCGATCGCCGCGACGATGGGCGTGGCGTTCGCGGCGAACGGACTCACGCTGTTCCTCTTCTACGAGATGCTGACGCTCGTGACCTACCCGCTGGTCACGCACCACGGCACCGAGGAGGCGAAGCGGGGCGGCCGCGTCTACCTCGGCGTGCTCCTGTCGACGTCGATCGTGTTCTTCCTCGTCGCGCTGGTCGTCACGTGGCACGCGGCGGGAACGCTCGACTTCGCGCCGGGCGGCATCCTCGCCGGGCGCCTCGGCAACGCCGCGATCGGCGGGCTGCTCGCCCTGTACATGTTCGGCATCGGCAAGGCGGCGCTGATGCCGTTCCATCGCTGGCTGCCTGCGGCGATGGTGGCCCCGACCCCGGTGAGCGCCCTGCTGCACGCGGTGGCGGTCGTCAAGGCGGGCGTGTTCACCGTGGTGAAGGTCATCGTCTACGTGTTCGGCATCGACACGATCCGCGGCCTCACGAGCGTCGACTGGCTGCCGACGGTCGCCGGATTCACGATCGTCGCCGCGTCGATCGTCGCGCTGCGGTCCGACAACCTGAAGCGCAGGCTCGCGTACTCGACGGTGAGCCAGCTGTCGTACGTGATCCTCGCCGCGGCGCTGCTGACTCCCCTGTCGGTCGTCGGCGCCGCGCTGCACATCGCCGCGCACGCCTTCGGCAAGATCACGCTGTTCTTCGCCGCCGGCGCGATCTACACGGCCGCGCACAAGACCGAGGTGAGCCAGCTCGACGGCATCGGACGGCGCATGCCCTGGACGATGGGCGCGTTCGCCGTCGGCGCCGTTTCGATGATCGGCCTGCCGCCCACCGCCGGATTCGTGAGCAAGTGGTTCATCCTGTCGGGCGCCTACGAGTCCGGGCACTGGGTGGCGATCGCCGTGATCGCCGCGAGCACGCTCCTGAGCGCGGGATACCTGCTGCCGATCGTGTACCGCGCGTTCTTCCGCCGGGCCGCCGTCGACGACGGCCATGGCCACGGCGAGGCGCCGCTGCCGATGGTCGTCGCGATGGCCGCGACCGCCGCGGCGACGGTGCTGATGTTCTTCTTCGCGGACCTGCCGCTCTCGCTCGCGCGGCAGCTCGTCGGGGGTCAGGGATGAACGAACCGACGCACTGGCTGGTCCGGCCGCGAACGATCCGGATCCTCTGGGGAGTCTTCGTCGCGATTCTCGCTGCGACGGTCGTGGCCGGCGCATTCGTCGGGCACGTCGGCCACGGGGGGCTCGCCGACACCTTCGGTTTCGGCGCCTGGTTCGGTTTCGTCGCGTGCGCGGCGCTCATTCTGTTCGCGAAGGCGCTCGGCATGTTGCTCAAGCGCCCCGACACGTACTACGACGAGCGCCGGGATGGCTGAGCTCCTGCATCCCGGGCTCCTGCTCGTCGTGGCCGGCATCGCGCTGGCCGCGCTGTCCGGGCGCGCGCGAACGGCAGTCACGCTGCTCGCGCCCGCGGCGGCGGTGGCCCTCGTTCTGGCAATGCCGGACGGCGTGGCGTGGCGCGGGACGTTCCTCGGCTACCCGGTCGTCCCCTATGCGGTGGACGCGCTGTCGCGCCTGTTCGCGCTGGTCTTCGCGATCATGGCGTTCGGCGGCGGCCTGTTCGCGATCCGGCAGGAGAACCGCATCGAGGTCCCGGCCGCGTTCGTCTACGCAGGCTCGGCGATCGGCGTCACGCTCGCCGGCGATCTCATCACCGTCTTCGCCTTCTGGGAACTGATGGCGCTGGGGTCCACCCTCGTGATCTGGAGCGCGGGCACCGGCGCCGCCTACCGGGCGAGCATGCGCTACCTGATGATCCACCTGTTCGGCGGCGTGGTCCTGATGGCCGGCATCGCGGGACACGTCGCCACGACCGGCTCCACGGCGTTCGAGCGCATCGCGCTCGATTCGCCGGCGCACTGGCTCATCCTCGCGGGCTTCCTCGTCAACGCCGGCGCGCCGCCGCTGTCCGCGTGGCTGCCCGACGCCTATCCCGAGGCCTCGTGGAGCGGCACCGTGTTCCTGTCGGCGTTCACCACGAAGACGGCCGTCTACGTGCTGATCCGCGCGTTCCCGGGAACCGAGCTGCTCGTGTTCGTCGGGTTGTTCATGATCTTCTACGGGATCGTGTACGCGCTGCTCGAGAACGACATGCGGCGCATCCTCGCCTACAGCATCGTGAACCAGGTGGGGTTCATGATCGTGGGCATCGGCATCGGGACGCAGATGTCCCTCAACGGCGCCGCCGCACACGCGTTCACCCACATCCTGTACAAGGCGCTGCTCCTGATGTCGGCCGGCGCGGTCCTCTACCAGACCGGGCGGCGAAAGTGCACCGACCTGGGCGGCCTGTTCCGGACGATGCCCCTCACGATGATCTGCGGCACCATCGGCGCGCTGTCGATCTCGTCGTTCCCCCTCACCTCGGGATTCGTCAGCAAGTCGATGGTCGGTCAGGCGGCCCTGGACGGGCACCTCGACGTCGTGTGGCTGTGCCTGGCGGCCGCGTCGGCGGGCGTGTTCCTGCACGCCGGCATCAAGTTCCCGTGGTTCGTGTTCTTCCAGAAGGACTCGGGACTGCGCCCGCCCGAAGCCCCGTGGAGCCAGCGTCTCGCGATGATCCTGTTCGCCGCGCTTTGCATCGGCCTCGGGATCTTCTACGCGCCGCTCTACCGATTGCTGCCCTATCCGGTCGATTACGTCCCGTACACGGGCGCCCACGTCGTCGAGATGCTGCAGCTGCTGCTGTTCTCGGGGCTCGCGTTCTTCGTGATGCTGCCGATGCTCAAGCGGACGCTCACGATCACGCTCGACGCCGACTGGTTCTGGCGGAAGCTCGGCCCGGCGCTCGCGTCGGCATCGCGGTCCGGCATCGTCGCCGTCGACCGGGCCATCCGCGGAGCCGCGCTCGGGGCGATGGCCGGGGGTCTCGCGCGCCTGTCGAGTGCGCTGGGGGACCGCGGCCGGTTCGCGCGCGCCTACAGCACCGGCGCGATGGTGCTCTGGGTCGCGATCCTGCTGGCGTTCTACCTGTTCCTCTACTACCTCTGAGCCCGCGCCGCGGCCGGCCACCCCTGCGCAGCGGGGCAGCGCGCTACCGCTTCTTCCTCGCCCGCGGATGCGCGGCGTCGTACACCTTCGCGAGCGCCTGGAAGTCGAGGTGCGTATAGACTTGCGTGCTCGCGATCGACGCGTGACCGAGCATCTCCTGCACCGCGCGCAGGTCTCCCGACGACTGCAGCACGTGCGACGCGAACGAGTGGCGCAGCATGTGCGGATGCACGTGGCGGTCGAGCCCCTGCTTCACCGCCCACGACGCGAGCCGCTGCTCGATCGACCTCGGCGTGAGCCGGTTGCCGGTGCGGCCGACGAACATCGCGTCCTCGCCGGACCGCGCGATCGTCGCGCGCGCCGCGAGCCACGCGCGAAGCGCGTCCAGCGCCGCGCGTCCCACCGGCACGATGCGCTCCTTCGCGCCCTTGCCGAACACGCGCGCCTCGCCGGTCGCGAAATCGACGCGCGCGACGTCGAGCCCGGAAAGCTCCGACAGCCGCAGCCCCGACGAGTACGCGAGCTCGAGGATCGCGCGGTCGCGCGTCGCTAGCGGGTCGTCCGCGACGATCTGGACGAGCCTGGCCGCCTCCTCGGGCGACAGTGCGGAGGGCAGCCTGCGGACCGCCTTCGGCGGCTTCAGCCCGGCCGTCGGATCGTCCTTCAGTCCCCGCTCGCGATCGAGCAGCCAGCGATAGAGCGAGCGCCACGCCGAGAGCATGCGCGCGAGCGACCTTCCCGAAAGCCCGCGCCCGTGCAGCGTCGCGAGATGGCGCGCGAGCTCGGGACGCGTGAGCGCCTCGAGCGGCCGTTCGCCGGCGAGGGCGGCGAGGGCGGCGACGTCGCGCCGGTAGGCCTCGCGCGTCCGCGCGGGACGCGCCGCCAGGTGCTCGCCGAAGCGCGCGAGCGTCCTCGCGTTCGCCACGGACACGGGAACCTCCCGCCGGGGCGCTTCGTCGGACCGGGAGGCGCGGGACATGGAGTCGGCAGGGGCTATCCGAGCGGCAGGTACCGCGCCGTCGCCATGCTCGCGAGCTCCGCGAGCCGGACCAGGTACACGGTGCCGACGCCGGCGCGGAAGCGGCCGGCATCCGGGCTCGCGAGCGCGAGCAGGCCGAACGTGTTCGCGGTCCGCAGCGGCAGGAACGCGAACGAGGCGAGCGCCTCGCCGCCGTCGAACCACTCGCGCGTCTCGAACGGGGCTTCGGCGCCGCACGCCGGCGCGGAGAGCGAGTCCGCCCACTCGCGCACCTCGCTCGACGTCGCCGCGAGCTGCGGCAGGTAGGACTGCTCGGGGACGCGACCCCACAGGCGCGAGGCGACCTCGGGCACGCCGAAGTCCTCCTTCAGGCTGTGGTCGAGGACCGCGAGCGTCGTCTCTAGGTCCGGCGAAGCGAAGAGCGCGAGCGTCGAGCGGTGCAGCTTCTCGCCGATCACGTCGTTGTCGCGCCCGTTCCCGATCAGCTCGCGCAGCCGCGCCTCGAGGTCGGCGGTTCGCTCGCGCAGCGTGAGGATCTGGCGCTCCGCGATCGGGATCGCGTGGCCGCCGTGCGGGTGCGGCACGAAGATCTCGGCGAGCACGTCGGCGTAATCCTCGAAGAACTTGGGATGCTGCTTCAGGTACTCCGCGACGTCCTTCGCTTCCATCCTCGCGCCCGCCCCCTGTTTGTCGCGTTCGCCGCAGCGGTCGCGATCGTCGTCGTCGCCGCGCCGCGGCCTCAGCCCGGCGGCGGCGTCCAGCGCCCTTCGAACACCGTCGCCGCGGCGCCCTTCATCCGCACCGGCTTCGCGTCGCCGGCCCATGCGATCGTGAGCGCTCCGCCGCGCACGTGCACGCGTACCTCGTTCGCGAGCAGGCCCCGTCGAATCCCCGCGACGACCGCCGCGCAGGCGCCCGTCCCGCAGGCGAGCGTCTCGCCCGCGCCGCGCTCCCACACCCGCAGTCGAATGGTAGCGCGATCGACCGCCTGCATGTAGCCCGCGTTGACCCGCCTGGGAAAGCGCGGATGGTGCTCGATGCGCGGCCCCTGCGTCGTCACCGGCGCGGCCTCGACGTCGTCGACGACCTGCACCGCGTGCGGATTGCCCATCGACAGCACCGAGACCGTCACCGTCGTCCCGTCGACGTCGAGCGTGTCGGTAGGGCCGCCCGATCCGCCGAGGAACGGCACGTCGGCCGGCGCGAAACGAGGCGCGCCCATGTCGACGGTCACCTCGCCGTCGTCCTCGAGCATGGGCGCGATGACCCCGCCGGCGGTCTCGACGCGGATCTCGCGACGGGTCGTGAGACCCCGATCGCGCACGAACCGCACGAAGCAGCGTGCGCCGTTGCCGCACTGCTCGACCTCGCCGCCGTCGGCGTTGAAGAT
>CALDKM010000379.1:0-7904 GCA_937898875.1 uncultured Pseudomonadota bacterium
GACAGAGGACAGAGGACAGAGGACAGAGGACAGAGGACAGAGGACAGAGGACAGAACCCTCCGCGTCCCCCGTGGCCCCGCATCGAGCGCGGTTGCAGGTTCCGGGTCGACTCCGTCCTAACATCGGCGGTCGATCCGCCGCCCCGGGATTCGCCGGCGCGTCTGTCCTCTGTCCTCTGTTTCCTGTCCTCTGGCTACTTGAACACCGTCCCCGACGCCGGCGTCGTGGACTCGGGAACGATGTCGAGGTTGCCCAGCCCCGAGAACACGTTGCGGTTCTTGGCTTCCTTGCCCTCGAGCTTGATCGAGAGGCGCAGGTCGTTCAACGAGTCGGCGTTGCGCAGCGCGTCCTCGTAGCTGATGAGCCCGGCCTCGTAGAGGTCGAACAGCGACTGGTCGAACGTCTGCATGCCGAGCTCGCGCGAGCGCTTCATGATGTCCTTGATGCCGGAGACGTCGCCCTTGAAGATCAGGTCGGAAATGAGCGGCGAATTGAGCATCACCTCGACCGACGGGACGCGGCCCTTGCCGTCGCGTCGCGGGATCAGGCGCTGCGCGACGAACGCGCGCGTGTTGAGCGAGAGGTCCATCAGGAGCTGCGAGCGCCGCTCCTCGGGGAAGAAGTTGATGATGCGGTCGAGCGCCTGGTTCGTGCTGTTCGCGTGCAGCGTCGCGAGGCACAGGTGGCCGGTCTCGGCGAACGCGATCGCGTAGTCCATCGTCTCGCGGTCGCGGATCTCGCCGATCAGGATCACGTCGGGGGCCTGCCGCAGCGAGTTCTTGAGGGCGATCTGCCAGCCCTCGGTGTCGACGCCGACCTCGCGCTGCGTCAGGATGCAGTTGGAGTGCTGGTGGACGAACTCGATCGGATCCTCGATCGTGATGATGTGGCCGAAGCTGTTGTCGTTCCGGTAGCCGAGCAGCGCAGCCATCGACGTGGACTTGCCGCAGCCGGTCGCGCCGACGAACAGCATGATCCCGCGCTTGCTCATGATCACGTCCTTGAGCACCGGCGGCAGTCCGAGATCCTCGAACTTCGGGATCGTCGTGTTGATCGTGCGCAGCACCATGCCGACGCGCCCCTGCTGCACGAACGCGTTGACGCGGAAGCGGCCGATCCCCGGCGGGGCGATCGCGAAGTTGCATTCCTTCGACGACTCGAACTCGGCGGCCTGCTTGTCGTTCATCACGCTGCGCACGAGCTCGATCGTGTGCTGCGGCGTGAGCGAGGACTTGGACACCGGCGTGATCTTGCCGTCGACCTTGAGGGCCGGAGGAAACTCGGCGGTGATGAAAAGGTCCGAGCCCTTCTGGCGGACCAGCAGGTCGAGGAGCTCGTGGATGAACTTGGTGGCGCGTTCGCGTTCCATGGTGTCGTCCTTGCCGTCGATCCCCGCTGCGCGCGGCCCTCGACGGGCGGCTAGGGCGGCTACCCGCCGAAGAGGTCCTTGTTCACCGCGCGCAAGCGCGCCTCGGCGGCGGAGACCTGGTTGCGGCGGACCATCTCGACCAGGCACTGGTCGAGCGTCTGCATGCCCATCGACTGCGACGTCTGGATCGCCGAGTACATCTGCGCGACCTTGTTCTCGCGGATCAGGTTCCGGATCGCCGGCGAGCCCACCATGATCTCGTGCGCGGCCACGCGCCCCTGCCCGTCCTTGGTCTTGAGCAGCGTCTGCGAGATCACCGCGACGATCGACTCGGACAGCATCGCGCGGACCATGTCCTTCTCGGCCGCCGGGAACACGTCGATGATGCGGTCGACGGTCTTCGCCGCCGAGCTCGTGTGCAGCGTCGCGAACACCAGGTGGCCGGTCTCCGCTGCGGTGAGCGCGAGACGGATCGTCTCCAGGTCGCGCATCTCGCCGACCAGGATGTAGTCGGGGTCCTCCCGCAGCGCGCTGCGCAGCGCGTTGGCGAACGACATCGTGTGGGGTCCGACCTCGCGCTGGTTGATCAGGCACTTCTTCGACTCGTGCAGGAACTCGATCGGGTCCTCGATCGTGAGGATGTGCCCGTACTCGTTCTCGTTCACGTGGTTGACCATCGCCGCGAGCGTCGTCGACTTGCCCGAGCCGGTCGGCCCCGTGACGAGGATCAGCCCGCGCGGGCGCATCGTCAGCTCGGCGAACGACTTCGGCGCGTTCAGTTCCTCGAGCGACAGCACTTTCGAGGGAATCGTCCGGAACGCCGCCGCGGCGCCGCGCTGCTGGTTGAACGCGTTGACGCGGAAGCGCGCGAGGTTCGGCACCGCGAAGCTGAAGTCGCACTCGAGGACTTCCTCGTACATCTTCCGCTGCGCGTCGCTCATGATGTCGTACACCATGGCGTGCACGTCGTCGTGCTCCATCGGCGGCAGGTTGATGCGCCGGATGTCGCCGTGGACGCGGATCATGGGCGGCAGGCCCGACGACAGGTGCAGGTCGGACGCCTTGTTCTTGACCGCGAAGGCGAGGAGTTCGGTGATGTCCATCGGTCGGGCCCTATAATCCCCCGGGTCGCGGCGCGCGCGACGGTGCGCGCCGCAGCCTGAACGCGCAAGCAGATTCCGTGCCGCCGGACGGCACGATGCCAACGTCATTCGATTATGAGCCTCGACGAGAATGCGTGGCAAGCCGCGCGCGAACGCATCGGCAGGGCGGCGCGGGCCGCCGGGCGGGACCCCGCGACGGTCCGGCTCCTCGCCGTGTCGAAGACCCAACCGGCGGAGGCCGTCCGGGCGGCCTGGGGACTGGGGCAGCGGGCGTTCGGCGAGAACTACGTGCAGGAGGCGGCCGCGAAGCGGGATGCGCTCGCCGGCCTGGAAGGCATCCAGTGGCGCCTGATCGGCCCGCTCCAGAGCAACAAGGCGGCGCTCGCCGCGGACGTGTTCGACGCCGTCGAGTCGGTCGATCGCGCGAAGATCGCCGAACGGCTGTCCGCTGCGCGGCCCGCAGGCCGGCCGCCGCTCGAAGTGCTGGTGCAGGTGAACATCAGCGGCGAGGCTTCGAAGAGCGGCGTCGCACCGGACGAGGCGGTCGCGCTGGCGCGGACCGTCGCGGCGATGCCGCGGCTGAAGCTCGCGGGCTTCATGGGGATAGCCGAGCCGACGGACGACGTCGCCCGGCAGCGGGCGCAGTTCGCGCGGCTCGCGCGATGCCTTGCGGAGGCGCGGGCGTCGGGGCTCGAGGCGAGCGTGCTGTCGATGGGCATGACGGCCGACCTCGAATCGGCGATCCTCGAGGGCGCGACGGAGGTCCGGCTGGGCACGGCCCTGTTCGGTCAGCGGCCGGCGAAGGTCGGGGCATGAGCCGGTCTTCGCGTTGACTCACGCGCGCATCCGTCCCCGCCGGCGCACAGCGCGACCGGATTCGCGAACCCGACGTTCAACGCTCAGCGATCATCGACGGACCTCATGACCATCACATTCATCGGCGGCGGCAACATGGCGAGTGCGATCGCCGGCGGGCTCGTGGCGCGAGGGCGCGCGGCGACCGGGATCGCGATCGTCGATCCGGTCGACGCACAGCGCGCGAAGCTCGAGGCCGCGCTGCCCGGGGTGCGCACCTACGCGTCGGCGACGGCGGCCGCGATCGCGGGATCGTCGATCGTCGTGCTGGCGGTCAAGCCGCAGCAGATGCGCGAGGCGTGCGCAGCGCTCGCGCCGCACGTCGCGTCGGTGCCGGTGGTGCTGTCGATCGCGGCCGGCACGCGCAGCGTCGACATCTCGCGCTGGCTGGGCGGCTACGCGCGCATCGTGCGCGCGATGCCCGACACCCCGTCGCTCGTCGGCGCCGGAATCGCCGGGCTGTGGTCGTCGCCGTCGGTCGACGCGTCCGGCCGGGCGTCCGCCACCGCGATCCTGGAGGCCTGCGGCGAAGTCGTTCCGGTCGGTCGCGAGGAGACGCTCGACGCGGTCACCGGCATCTCGGCGTCGGGCGTCGCTTACGTGTTCTACTTCATCGAGGCGCTCGAGGCCGCGGCGCGGGCGCACGGGTTCGACGCGAAGGACGCTCGCAGGCTCGCGTACGCGACGTTCGACGGCGCGGTGAAACTCGCCACGTCGAGCGACGAGGACTGCGCGACGCTGCGGGCGCGCGTCACGTCGAAGGGCGGGACGACCGAGCGCGGCATCGCGGCGCTCGAGGCCGCGCGCGTCCGCGAAGCGATCGCCGCGGCCGTCGACGCGGCAACGAAGCGCGCGACCGAGATGGGCGACCTCCTCGGCCGCGACGGCTGACGGGGGGGGCCCGGACATGGCGCAGCAGGCGATCTCCTTCGTGCTCGAGGTGTTCTTCGGGCTGTTCATCTACGGCTTCCTGCTGCGGTTCCTGATGCAGGCGATGCGCGCGTCGTTCCGCAATCCCGCCGGCAACGCGGTCATCGCGCTCACCGACTGGGCGGTGAAGCCGCTGCGGCGCGTGATCCCGGGCGCGGGAGGCTACGACTGGGCGTCGCTCGTGGCGGCCTACGTCGCCGAGATCGCGTGGATCGTCTCGATGCTGCTGATCTTCTCGAGCGGCTTCGCGGGGCTCTCGGCGGGCGCAGCGCTCTTCGTGCTCGCGTCGGCCGCGGTGCAGCTCGTCAAGGCCGTGCTGTGGCTCGCGATCGCCGTCGTGATCCTGCAGGCGGTGCTGTCGTGGGTCGCCCCCGACGGCCCGCTCTCCGGCCTCCTCAACGCGCTCACGTTCCCGTTCCTGCGCCCGCTGCGGCGCGTGATCCCGCCGATCGGCGGCACGCTCGACCTGACGCCGCTCATCCTGATCGTGATCTTGCAGCTCCTGCTGATGCTTCCCGTGCGCTGGCTCGAGACCGCCGTGATCACGCTCCTGCGCTGAGATGAGACCGCGCCCGCCGGGCCGTCCCAAGGGCGCGGTGCCCCCCGGGGGGGAGCTCGCGCAGCGAGCTTCGGGGGGATCGCCCTGGCTGCGCGAGTATCCCGGATCGCTCGTGCTCGCGCTGCACGTGCAGCCCGGCGCGGGGCGCACCGAGGCCGCCGGCACGCACGGCGATCTGCTCAAGATCCGGCTCGCCGCGCAGCCGGTCGACGGAAAGGCGAACGCAGAACTCCTGCGCTTCCTCGCGGAAGCGTTCGGCGTGCCGCTGCGCCAGGTCGCGATCGAGCGCGGCGAAACGTCGCGGCAGAAGGTCGTCCGGATCGTCGCGCCGCGCGCGCGGCCCGACCGCGAGTGGGAAAGGCGGGCCTGAGCCCCCGCTTCCCCGCCTCTCCGGTCTCGCGTCAGACCGTGACGGACACGGTCTTGATCGCGCCCCGGATCTTCCTGACGACGTCGGGCGACGGGTTCGTCATGCCGTGCGCGTGCTTCGCGTGATCGGCCGCGAGCCGCATAACCTCGTCCTCGGTCTCGGCGCGCACCTCGAACGCGCAGCCGCCCGCCGGATCCACGTCCATGCAGCCGAGCTTCCTGTATTGCTTGCTGGCCATGACCGCCTCCTGTCGTCCCGCGCCGGTGGGAAGCGCCGCGGGGCGGATGCAGGATCGGGAGGCCGGACGTGCGCCCGGCGAGACCGGTCGGCACGCTTGAGGCGCTCGACCCTGGACGGCCATGCTAGGAGCCTGCCGGCGTGAACGTCAAGCCGGAGATCTGCGCAGGGATGCGTACGCGGCGCGAAGGTCGGGGGACGCGGCCGCGCCGCCGCTACTCGCCGCGGAATTCCGTGCCCAGGATGACCGGCCCCCAGCGGGCCGCGTCCGCCGCCGAGATCGCGGCGAGCTCTCCGGGAGGCGCTCCCGTCGGCGCTTAGCCGAGCGTTACGAGGCGCTGGCGCACGCGGGTCGTGCGTAGCCCGGCGGCGGCCGCGGAGGAGAGCTCGCCGATCGCGGACGCCGGCGTGCCGGCGGGTGCGTGCAAGCCCAGCCATCCGCTGCCCTCGATGGCGTCGATCCCCTGCTCGCGAAAGGTCGGAATGTCCGGAAGCCGCGACGACCGACGCGCTCCGGACGAAGGCGAAGTGACGCGGCGCCACTCCGCGGTCAGATGACCGCCCCCGCGGCATCCGCGAGCGCGACGAACTCGGCGACCGACAGCGTCTCGCCGCGTCGCTGCGGATCGACGCCCGCGGCCTCGAACGCCGCGGCGGGCACGATGTCCGAAAGCGCGTTGCGCAGCGTCTTGCGCCGCTGGCCGAACGCGGCGGTGACGATGCGAGCGAATCGCTCGGCGTCGGCGATCTGCGGCGCGGCGGATCCCAGCGGGACGAGGCGCGCGACGGCGGAGTCGACCGAGGGCGGCGGGCGGAACGCGCCCGGCGGCACCGTGAACAGGCGTTCGATCGCGAACGTCACCTGCAGCATCACGGTGAGCCGCCCGTACTCCGGCGTGGCGGGCTCGGCGGTCATCCGCGCGACGACCTCCTTCTGCAGCATCACCGTGAGGTCGTGCAGCGCGTCCGCCTGGTCGGCGAGGTGGAACAGCAGCGGCGAGCTGATGTTGTAGGGCAGGTTGCCGACGACGCGCAGGTTCCGTCCGAGCGTCCGGAAGTCGAACGCGAGCGCATCGCCGACGACGAGCTCGAGCGCGTGCGGCGGGAAGCGCTCGGAGAGCCGCGCCGCGAGGTCGCGGTCGATCTCGATCGCGATGACGCGGCCCGCCCGTGCGATCAGCTCCGCGGTGAGCGCGCCCAGCCCCGGGCCGATCTCGACGACGATGTCGCCCGGGCGCGGCGCGACCGCGTCGGCGATGCGCGCGAGATAGTGCGGGTCGGCGAGGAAGTTCTGGCCGAAGCGCTTGCGCGCGACGTGGCCTTCGACCGTCCGGCCCGGGGGGCGAGGCATCGGGCGGCCCGCGACGCTGCTACCGCGCCGCGTCCTTCGCGAGCGCGATCGCGAGCTCGACGGCGGCGTGGAGACTGCCGGGATCCGCGCGCTTCGCGCGATCGGCGTCGGCCGCGAGATCGAGCGCGGTGCCGTGGTCGACCGAGGTGCGCGGGAACGGCAGGCCGAGCGTGACGTTGACGCCCTGCCCGAAGCTCGCGGCCTTGAGCACCGGCAACCCCTGGTCGTGGTACATCGCGACGATCGCGTCGTAGGCCCTCGCATGCGAAGGCACGAACACGGTATCGGCCGGCAGCGGCCCGTGTGCATCGATCCCCGCGCCACGGGCATCCGCGATCGCAGGCGCGATCGTGTCGACCTCCTCGCGCCCGAGGTGCCCGCCTTCGCCCGCGTGCGGATTGAGCCCGCAGACGGCGATGCGCGGCGACGCGATGCCGAACCGGTGCCTGAGCTCCGCGTCGACGATCGCCAGCGTCTCGCGCACGGCGTCGCGCGTGATCGCCGCCGGGACCGCGGCGAGCGGCAGGTGCGTCGTGACCAGCGCGACGCGCAGCGGGGCTTCCGCGGCGCCGCCGACGAGCATCATCACGACGCGCGGCGTGCCGGTGCGCTCGGCGAAGAACTCGGTGTGGCCGGTGAACGACAGCCCGGCGTCGAGGATCGCGCTCTTCTGCACCGGCGCGGTGACGAGCGCTGCGAACGCGCCCTCCGCGCACGCGTCGCACGCATGTCGCAGCATCGACAGCACGGAGGCGCCGTTGGTGGGATCGGGATGGCCCGGCACCGGCGGTGCGGCGAGCGCCTGGTGCCACACTTCGACCACGCCGCCCGACGGCGCGAACGACGCGGGATCGTAGTCGGCGTACTTCGGCGCGAGTCCGATGCGCTCGGCGCGCGCCGCGAGTACCTGGCGGTCGCCCAGGATCACGAGCCGCGCGGCGCAGGGCCCGCCCGCGTGGCGCACGGCCAGCATCGCGCAGAGCTCCGGACCGATGCCCGACGGCTCGCCTGACGTGATCGCGATCGCGGGTCGGTTGGTGGTCAATTTGCGTCCTCCCCCAGGCTAGCCGCTGACGCGGCGTCGCGCACCCCCTCCTGAAGGAGGGGGCGAGCGCCTTGGGGCGGCCCG
>CALDKM010000380.1:0-10799 GCA_937898875.1 uncultured Pseudomonadota bacterium
GCCACGCGCAACTGCCACTCGACGAGGTCCTGCCCGGTGATCATCTCGGTGACCGGGTGCTCGACCTGCAGGCGCGTGTTCATCTCCATGAAGTAGAACGTGCCGTCCTGCTCGGCGATGAACTCGACGGTGCCCGCGCCGACGTAACCGATCGCCTGGGCGGCAGCCACCGCCGCGTCGCCCATCGCGCGCCGCCGCTCGGCCGTCATGCCCGGCGCGGGCGCCTCCTCGAGCACCTTCTGGTGGCGCCGCTGCACCGAGCAGTCGCGCTCGAACAGCGAGACCGCGCGCCCGTGCGAATCCCCGAACACCTGGATCTCGATGTGGCGCGGCGAGGTCAGGTACTTCTCGATCAGCACGCGGTCGTCGCCGAACCCCGCCTGCGCCTCGCGCCGCGCGGACGCGAGCGCACCGTCGAACTCGGAGGCCGCGCGCACGATCTTCATGCCCTTGCCGCCGCCGCCGGCCGTCGCCTTGATCAGCACCGGGAAGCCGATGCGCGCGGCCTCCTTCGCGAGGAGTCCCGGATCCTGGTCGTCGCCGTGGTAGCCCGGCACGAGCGGCACGCCGGCCTTCCCCATGATCGTCTTCGCCGCGGACTTCGATCCCATCGCGGCGATCGCGGACGGCGGCGGCCCGACGAACACGACGCCGGCGTCGGCGCAAGCGCGCGCGAATCCCTCGTTCTCGGACAGGAATCCGTAGCCCGGATGGATCGCCTGCGCGCCGCAGGCGCGCGCGATCTCGAGGATCTTCGCCGCGTTGAGGTAGCTATCGCGCGGCGGCGGCGGACCCAGCCGGTACGCCTCGTCGCACGCGGCGACGTGCGCGGCGCCCGCGTCGGCGTCCGAATAGACGGCCACCGTGCGAATGCCCATCCGGCGAGCGGTGCGGGCGACCCGGCAGGCGATCTCGCCCCGGTTCGCGATCAGGATCTTGGTGAACAACTCAGGCCTTTCCGTCGGCGTCGATGCGCCGCAGGGCCGCGGCCCGGTTGCGGAAGCGCGGTTGGAAGGAGGCGGTCACGTCGTTGTCCCGCCGCGGCGCCCGCCCGTCATGTCGCTGCGGACGCCGCCGAGGCCGGCGACCCGGTCGAACATCCTGCCGACGAAGCGCACGAGCTTCGGGACGAGCCAGATCATCAGCAGGACGAGGACGAGGAGCACGGCGAGCGCGACGGTCGGATGCTCCCACGCGAGCCACAGGACGACGCCGACCGCGAGATCCTCGCCGAACGACGCGGCCCAGTTCGAGAACGGCTCGGGCGACGTGTTGATCGCCATCCGGCTGCCGGCCTTCGTGAAGTGGCTGCCGGCGGCGAGCGTGCCGCCGAGGATCGCCGCGGCGAACGCCGCCGCCGCCGAGCCGTCGCCGAACACGCTCGCGGCGAGCGCGGCGCCCGCGGGGATGCGCACGAAGGTCTGGACCGCGTCCCATACCGTGTCGACGCCGGGGATCTTGTCGGCGAAGAACTCGACGGCGAACATGAATCCGGAGGCCGCGAGCACGAACGGATGCGTGAGCACGGACAGGCCGCCGGGCAGCGGCACCCATCCGAGGTAGCCCAGGCCACCGACGATGAACAGCACCGCGTACAGGCGGACGCCCGACGCCCATCCCAGTGCCGCCGCCATCGCGACGAGCTGCCAGACATCGAACGGGGAGTCGGCCGGCATCGGACGCTGGCCTTCAGCGCTTGCCCTTCGCCGGCCGCAGCGCCGCCGGCACCCACGCGGGGGACCGCTTCCCGAGGAACGCCGCGATGCCCTCCCGCGCCTCGTCGGAGGCACGGACCGTCGCGATGCGCTCGGCGGTGTCGGCGATCACGTCCTCGTCGACGGGCCGGTCCGCGACCGCACGGATCAGCGCCTTCGCCTCCCGCTGCGCGCCGGGGCCCGCGACGAGGAGCGCGCCCAGGACCTCGTTCACGCGCGCGTCGAGCTCGCCGGGCAGCACGATGTCGTGCAGCAGGCCGAGGCGGTAGGCCTCCGCAGCGTCGAAGCGCTCGCCGGTCAGGAAGTAGCGCCGCGCCTGCCGCGCCCCGATCGCCGCGACGACGTACGGGCCGATCGTCGCGGGAATCAGGCCGAGCTTCGCCTCGGAGAGCGCGAACGTCGCGTCGTTCGCGCCGATCGCGACGTCGCAGCACGCGACCAGGCCGACCCCGCCGCCGTAGGCCGGGCCGTGCACGCGCGCGACCGTCGGCTTCGGGCAGGTCGCGAGCGCCGAGAGCATCGCGGCGAGCGCATGGGCGTCGGCGAGGTTCTCGCTGCGGCCGTACCCCGACATCCGCCGCATCCAGCCGAGATCCGCGCCCGCGCAGAAGCTCGCGCCCGCGCCGTGCAGCAGGACCGCACGGACCGCCGGGTCGTCGCCGGCCTCGCGCACGGCGGCGGTCAGCTCTGCCACCAGGATCTCGTCGAACGCGTTGTGGACGTCGGGCCGCGCGAGCCCGATCAGCGCCACGCCTTCGCGGCGCAGGACCTCGATCGTCGTCCGTCCGCCCGCCGGCGCCGCGGCGCCGGAGGCCGTCTTCTTCTTCGCCATGCCCGTCCTTACATCCTGAACACGCCGAACCGCGTGGGCGGGATCGGCCGGTTGAGCGACGCCGAGATCGCGAGCGCGAGCACGCGCCGCGTCTCGGCAGGGTCGATGACGCCGTCGTCCCACATGCGGGCGCTGGCGTAGTACGGATGCCCTTCGCGGTCGTACTGGGCGCGGATCGGCGACTTGAACGCCTCCTCCTCGTCCGCGCTCCACTTCCCTCCCTTCGCCTCGATCGTGTCGCGGCGGATCGTCGCGAGCACGGTGGCGGCCTGCTCGCCGCCCATCACCGAGATGCGCGCATTGGGCCACATCCAGAGGAAACGCGGCGAGAACGCGCGCCCGCACATCCCGTAGTTGCCGGCGCCGTAGCTGCCGCCGATGATCACGGTGAACTTCGGAACCTGCGCGCACGACACCGCGGTCACCATCTTGGCGCCGTCCCTCGCGATGCCGCCGGTCTCGTATTTCTTCCCGACCATGAACCCCGTCACGTTCTGCAGGAACACGAGCGGGACGCCGCGCTGGCAGCACAGCTCGACGAAGTGCGCGCCCTTCTGGGCGGACTCGCCGTAGAGGACGCCGTTGTTCGCGACGATCCCGACCGGGTAGCCCCACAGACGGGCGAAGCCGGTGACGAGCGTCGTGCCGTAGCGCGCCTTGAACTCGTCGAGCTCGCTGCCGTCGACGATGCGTGCGATCACCTCGCGCACGTCGTAGGGCTTGCGGATGTCGGCGTTGATGATGCCGTAGAGCTCGTCGGCGTCGTACAGCGGATCGCGCGGCACGACGGGCTCCACCACGGCGCGCCGGGGCGGCTCGAGCTTCGCGACGATCGAGCGCACGATCGAGAGCGCGTGGTGGTCGTTCAGCGCGTAGTGGTCGGCGACGCCCGAGACGCGCGTGTGGACGTCCGCGCCGCCCAGCTCCTCGGCGCTCACGATCTCGCCGGTCGCCGCCTTCACGAGCGGCGGGCCGCCCAGGAAGATCGTGCCCTGCTCGCGCACGATGATCGACTCGTCGGCCATCGCCGGGACGTAGGCGCCCCCCGCGGTGCACGACCCCATCACCGCGGCGATCTGGGGGATGCCCTCGGACGACAGTGTCGCCTGGTTGTAGAAGATGCGGCCGAAGTGGTCGCGATCCGGGAAGACGTCGGTCTGGTTGGGCAGGTTCGCGCCGCCCGAGTCGACGAGGTAGATGCACGGCAGCCGGTTCTCGCGCGCGATCTCCTGCGCACGCACGTGCTTCTTCACGGTCAGCGGGAAGTACGTGCCGCCCTTGACCGTCGCGTCGTTGCAGACGATCACGCACTCGCGGCCCGCGACGCGGCCCACGCCCGTCACGATCCCGGCGGAGGCGATGGTCCCGTCGTACATCCCGTAGGCGGCGAGCGGCGAGAGTTCGAGGAACGGGCTGCCCGGGTCGACGAGCGCGCGGACGCGCTCGCGCGGCAGGAGCTTGCCGCGCGCGACGTGCTTCGCGCAGGCGGCCTCGCCGCCGCCCTCCTCGACCTCGGCGACCTTCGCGCGCAGGTCGGCGACGAGCTCGGACATCGCCTCGCGGTTCTTCGCGAAGACGGGATCGCGCGGATCGAGCCGGCTTTCGATGGCGGGCATGGGTTCTCGGATTACGCCTGGGGAAGCGGGTGGCCGGGCATGAGGGCGTACGGGTGCTTCCAGCGCGGCTCCGACCTGAGCCGCGCGAGCCACGCGTCGATGGCCGGGAACCCGGCCCAGTCTACCCCGATCTCGTCGTCGAAGAACAGGTAGCCGCAGATCGACAGGTCGGCGATCGTGAGCCGGTCCCCGACCACGTACCGGCGCCCCGACAGGTGCGCGTCGAGCACCCCCCAGGCGGCGCGGGCGCGCCTGCCGAACTCGGCCATCGCGCCGGGATCCGGATCCTTCGCGAGCGCGCGCATGAAGCGATAGGTCGCCGTGTAGCTCGTGAGCTTGTGGTTGTCCCACAGAAGCCAGCGCAGGATCTCGCGCCGCTCGTCGTCGTCGTGCGCGCCGTAGCGACCGAGCGAACTCGCGAGGTAGTCGAGGATCACGCCCGACTGCGTGATCGCACGCCCCCGGTGCTCGAGCACCGGGACCTCGGCCATCACGTTCAGCGCGCGGTAGGCGGGCGACTTCGTCTCGCCGCCGAAGTAGTCGACGAAGCGCGGCGCCCAGTCCGCGCCCGCGAGCTCGAGCGCGAGCGCGGGCTTGTAGGCGTTTCCCGACTGGGCGAAGCAGTGGAGCGTGTAGTCGGCCACCGGACGGTCCTTCAGCGCGACGGGGACGAGAGCCGCGCCCACAGCTCGACCAGGTTGCCCGCGGGGTCGCGCAGGTGCGCGACGCGCTGGAGCCACGTCGGCTCGTCGTGCGGCTCGCGGACGAGCACTGCGCCGCGCGACGTCGTCCGGGCGGCCGCCGCGTCGACGTCGTCGACCTGCAGGCAGACGACGACCGCGTCGCCCGCGCGAGGGGCCGAGCGGCCGACGACGGCGCCCATCGTCGCCTCTCCGACCAGCGCGAGGCGCGCGCCCGGCGTCTCGAACTCCGCGTAGATGCCCGGCACGTCGGCCGCAAGCTTCAATCCGACGACGTCGCGGTAGAACGCGATGCACGCGGGCAGGTCCGCGACGACGAGGCGCAGGTGCGACAGTGCGCGCACGCGACCCTCCTTCGCCGCGGCGGATCCCAGGAACCAGTCGATCTGGTCGAAGCGGTCGAGCCCCCAGAAAGGCTCGCCGTCGACGATGACGAAGGGCGAGCCGAACACGCCGCGCGCGAGCCCGGTGTCGACCTCCCGCTTCAGCGCGTCCTTCCACACCGGGTCGTCCACCGCCGCGCGAGCGGCCGCCGCGTCGACACCCGCTTCGCCCGCCACCGCCGCCGCGACGTCCGCGTTCGAGATGTCGCGATCCCCGGCCCAGTACGCGCGGAACAGCGCCTTCGCGACGCGCGCCGCCGACCCGGGATCGCGCGACTTCGCCCACAGCAGGATGCGCGCGGCGGCCTGCGTCGCGATCGGGAATTTCGACGGCATCCGGAAGTCCCCGAGGCCGTGGAAGCGGGAGCTCCGAGCGAAGTCGCGCTTCGAGTACTCGCCCTTCAGCGGGATCTCGGTGAGCGGCGCGGTTCCGGCGACCTTGAACGCGACGCCGAGCAGCATCGGCCGCCAGTCGACCGTCCTGCCGTGACGCGCCGCCAGCGCCTCGATGCGCTGCGCGGCGAGGTAGCCGTAGGGCGAGCTGAAGTCGAACCAGAACTCGATCGGCGCGGACACGGATCCTCCCTTTCAGCCTGCGAGGCTTCTGCCGATCACGAGGCGCTGGATGTCGCTCGTCCCCTCGTAGATCTGGCAAACGCGGACGTCGCGGTAGATCCGCTCGACCGGGAAGTCGCAGACGTAGCCGTAGCCGCCGTGGACCTGGATCGCGGCCGAGCAGACGCGCTCGGCCATCTCGGTCGCGTAGAGCTTCGCCATCGACGCCTCCTTGAGGCAGGGTTCGCCCGCGTCGCGCAGCGCAGCCGCGTGCCACACGAGCTGGCGCGCCGCCTCGATCTCGACCGCCATGTCCGCCAGCCTGAAGTTCACCGCCTGGTGATCGACGATCGGCCTGCCGAACGCGACGCGCTCGCGCGCGTACGCCAGCGCCGCGTCGAACGCCGCGCGCGCCATGCCGACCGCCTGGGACGCGATGCCGATGCGCCCGGCCTCGAGGTTCGCGAGCGCGATCCGGTAGCCCTGGCCTTCGTCGCCCAGGCGGCTCGCCGCCGGGACGCGGCAGTTCTCGAACAGGATCTGCGCGGTGTCGGACGCGCGCTGTCCCATCTTGTCCTCGACGCGCGCGACGACGTAGCCCGGCGTCTTCGTCTCGACGACGAACGCCGAGATGCCCTTCTTGCCGGCGGCGCGGTCGGTCACCGCGAAGACGACGGCCACGTCCGCGTGCTTGCCGGTCGTGATGAACTGCTTGACGCCGTTCAGCACGTAGCCGTCGCCGTCGCGCTCCGCGCGCGTCGTGATCGCTGCGGCGTCCGACCCGACGTGGGGCTCGGTCAGGCAGAAGCAGCCGAGCTGCTCGCCGCGCGCGAGCGGCGCGAGGTAGCGCGTGCGCTGCGCGTCCGTGCCGAACGCCGCGATCGGCCCGCACACGACCGAGTTCTGCACGCTCACGATCGTGCTCGTCGCACCGTCGCCCGCCGCGATCTCCTCGAGCGTCAGCGCGAGGGAGACGTAGTCGAGGCCCGCGCCGCCCCAGTCTTCGGGGACGACGACGCCCATCGCGCCGAGCCCGCCGAGCGCTGAGAGCTCCTCGCGGGGGAAGTGGTGGTCGCGGTCCCAGCGCGCGGCGTTCGGCGCGAGCCGCTCCTGCGCGAAGGCGCGCATCGTGTCGCGGACGAGCTTCTGTTCGTCGTTCAGCAGCATCGCGTCACCTTGCCCTGGACGGAGGCCGGCGCGGCCCCGTCACCGCCGGCTCTCGAGCACCAGCCGCACCGCCAGCGCGCCGAACACGCCGGCGAGCAGTCGCCTCGACCACACCGTCCACCGGGACGCACCGGAGAAGCGGCGCTTGAGGTCCGCGGCCGCCAGCACGCACAGCGTGTCGCACCCCGCGACGATCGCGACCTGCGTCGCGCCGAGGACGAGCGACTGCGCGAGCACGCTGCCGTGCGTAGGGTCGACGAACTGCGGGAACAGCGCGAGCTGGAACAGCGCGACCTTGGGATTCAGCACGCTCGTCAGCACGCCCGCCCGGTACAGCTTCCCCGCCGACGCGGGGGCCGGCGCGCTGCCGCCCGTCAGCGGCTTCGCGTCGCGCCACGTCGTCCATGCGAGCCACGCGAGGTACGCGGCGCCCGCGTAGCGGATCGCGTCGTAGGCGACGGGAACGGCCGCGAGCAGCGCGGACAGGCCGAACGCCGCGGCGAGGACGTGTCCGACGAATCCGGTCGTCGTGCCCGCCAGCGAGACGAGCCCTGCGCGACGGCCCTGGGCGACCGTGCGCGCGACGAGGTAGACCAGGTTCGGGCCGGGCGTGATCGCGAGCGCGACGCACGCCGCGGCGAAGAGGAGCCACGTGTCGAGTGCGATCATCGTTCCCTTCCCGGGCCCCGTGCGCGATCCGCGCGGCGCGTCAGACGAGCTCGATCGCCAGCGCAGTCGCCTCGCCCCCGCCGATGCAGAGCGAAGCGACGCCGCGGCGCCTGCCGTGCTTGCGCAGCGCGCCGAGCAGCGTGACGACGATGCGCGCGCCCGACGCGCCGATCGGATGGCCGAGCGCGCACGCGCCGCCGTGGACGTTCATGCGATCGTGGGGGATCCCGTGCTCCCGCATCGCCGCCATCGTCACGACGGCGAACGCCTCGTTCACCTCGTAGAGGTCGACGCCCTTCGCGGTCCACCCGGACCTGGCGTGCACCTTCGCGATCGCGCCGACGGGCGCGGTCGGGAAGTCGCCCGGCGCCGCCGCGTGCACCGCATGCGCGACGATCGCCGCCAGCGGCTTCAGGCCGCGCTGCCCGGCGGTCGAGCGGCGCATCAGCACGAGCGCCGCCGCGCCGTCCGAGATCGAGCTCGAGTTCGCGGCGGTCACCGTCCCGTCCTTCCGGAACGCGGGCCTGAGCGTCGGGATCTTGTCGGGCGTCGCCTTCGCGGGCTGCTCGTCCTTGTCGATCACGATCTCGCCCTTGCGGCCGGCGACCGTCACCGGAGCGATCTCCCAGGCGAACGTGCCGTCGTTGTTCGCCGCGAGCGCCCGCGAGAGCGACGTCAGCGCGAAGCGGTCCTGCTCCTCGCGCGTGAACGCGAACTTCGCGGCGCAGTCCTCGGCGAAGGTGCCCATCAGGCGGCCCTTGTCGTATGCGTCCTCGAGGCCGTCGAGGAACATGTGGTCGCAGACCGTCTGGTGGCCCATCCGGTAGCCGGCGCGGGCCTTCGGCAGCAGGTACGGCGCGTTGGTCATCGACTCCATGCCGCCCGCGACGATCACGTCGTGCGATCCGCACGCGAGCATGTCGTGCGCGAGGATCGCGGCCTCCATCGCCGAGCCGCACATCTTGTTGACCGTCGTGCAGGGGACCGACTGCGGGAGCCCCGCCTTGAGCGCCGCCTGACGCGCGGGGGCCTGTCCCTGCCCCGCCGGCAGCACGCAGCCCATGATCGCCTTGTCGACGTCGCCGGGTTGGAGGCCCGCACGCTCGACCGCCGCGCGGATCGCCACCGCTCCGAGGTCGCTGGCCGCCAGCGACGCGAAGTCGCCCATGAATCCGCCCATCGGCGTTCTCGCCGCGCCCACGATTACGATCGGATCGTTCAGCATGGTGACTTCTCCGGAGAGGTTGTCACGAATGTCTCTCGCGAGTCCACGGAGCGCAAACGCTCGGAATCGAATGGTTGTTGTTCACCCGAGCGCCATCATTTCGTCTCGTTGAACAATTCGCGCCCGATCAGCATCCTTCGGATCTCGGACGTGCCGGCGCCGATCTCGTAGAGCTTGGCGTCGCGCCACAGCCGTCCGGTCGGGTACTCGTTGACGTAGCCGTTGCCGCCGAGGCACTGGATCGCCTCGCCGGCCATCCACGTCGCCTTCTCGGCCGCGTAGAGAATCGCACCGGCGGCATCCTTGCGCGCGCCGGTGCCCGCGTGGCCGCGGTCGAGCGCCTGGGCGACCGCGTAGACGTACGCGCGCGACGCCTGCATCGTCGTGTACATGTCGGCAAGCTTGCCCTGCATCAGCTGGAACTCGCCGATGGGCTGGCCGAACTGCCGACGCTCGTGCACGTAGGGGACGACCGCGTCCATGCACGCCTGCATGATCCCGAGCGGCCCCCCGGCGAGGACCGCGCGCTCGTAGTCGAGCCCGCTCATCAGGATGTTGACGCCGCGGCCCGGCTGGCCGAGCACGTTCTCGTCGGGGACGTAGCAGTCGTCGAACACGAGCTCGCAGGTGTTGCTGCCGCGCATGCCGAGCTTGTCGAGCTTCTGCGCCGTCGAGAACCCCTTCGTTCCCTTCTCGATCAGGAACGCCGTGATGCCGCGCGCGCCCGCCTCCGGGTCGCTCTTCGCGTAGACGACGAGCGTGTCCGCGTCGGGGCCGTTCGTGATCCACATCTTGTTGCCGTCGAGCGTCCACCCCCCCGGGCAGCGCGTCGCGCGCGTGCGCATCGAAACCACGTCGGACCCCGCGCCGGGCTCGCTCATCGCGAGCGCGCCGACGTGCTCGCCCGAGACGAGCTTCGGCAGGTACCTGTGCTTCTGGTCGTCGCTGCCGTTGCGCCGGATCTGGTTGACGCACAGGTTCGAGTGCGCCCCGTAGGACAGGCCGACCGACGCCGACGCGCGGGATATCTCCTCCATCGCGATCACGTGCGCGAGGTAGCCCATCGCGGTGCCGCCGAAGTGCTCGTCGACGGTGATGCCGAGCAGTCCCAGGTCGCCCATCTTGCGCCACAGGTCCATCGGGAAGGCGTTGTCCCGGTCGACCGAGGCGGCGCGCGGCGCGATCTCGTCGGCGGCGAACTGCCGCACGGTCTCGCGCAGCATGTCGATCGTCTCGCCGTGGTTGAAGTCGAAGGAGGGCAGGGTCGTCATCGGCTACTCCGTGGAATGCGCGACGCGGTCAGGCGTCGTCCTTGCCGTGCATCACCATCAGCGTCTGCTGCATGATCGCGACGAGCGTGCGCTTGCCGCCGCGTTCGGCGTGGACCTCGCCGCGCGTGATGCACAACGTACGGCCCGGCTTGACGACGAAGCCCTCGGCGACGAGCCGGTCGCCGGCCGCGGGCGCGAGCAGGTTCACCTTGAACTCGACGGTCAGCACCGACGCGCCCGCCGGGAACAGCGTGAAGCCGGCATAGCCGCCCGCGCTGTCGACGATCGCCGAGACCACGCCCGCATGCACGTAGCCGTGCTGCTGTGAAACCTCGGGACGAGGCACCAGCGCGATCGCGCAGTAGCCGGGCTCGACCGCCTCCAGCGTCGCGCCGATCGTTGCCATCGCGCCCTGGCGTGCGTAGCTCGCACGGACGCGCGCGGCGCCGTCCGGCGTGCCGAAGTGCCTGGTCGGATGGGTCAACGGGCGCTCCGGGGGTCAGGGGTGCCGGGTCGGGCGGGGGTCCGAGTGTCCATTACGTTTACGTAAACGTCAATCCGTCGGGCGGGGCGCGACCGCGCTTCAGTCGCCGGCTCCCCGGACCCGGGAGGCTGCGGCCGCTGCGCGCGGCATCGTTCTCGACGCTTGAACCGCCGGCTCCCCG
>CALDKM010000381.1:0-1389 GCA_937898875.1 uncultured Pseudomonadota bacterium
GGCGCGCCCGTCAAGCCTCAGCAGGATCGTTGCGGGTGCGGGACGCGGACTTCCGCGCTTCGCCATGCATGGGCGGGGCGCCGACGGGAGCCGGGGACGGCCCCCGCTTCCCGTCGCTTGCCGGGCCGGGGCGCGTCGGCGGCCGGACGCGGGGCTCCTCCCCGGCTTGCCACGCCTTCGACGTGCCGGGATAGACGCGCTTGCGCTCGGCCGTGTAGTGCCACCACGGCTTCGCGGGGCCGCCCTCGACGTAGCGCACGACGGCGATGAACGTGTCGAGCAGGCACGGGTCGTGCAGCGAGTGCGTTGCGCGACAGAGGTCGTGGTAGAGCATGTACGGATCGCGCCCGCGGATCTCGTCGGGCGTGCCGATGCCGAGCCGCCGGAAGTCGGCCGCCACCGCGGGGCCGACGTTCGGCAGGTCCTCGAGGCGGGCGGGCAGCGCGCGCGCGGGGGGGGCGGAGACGGTTTTCGCTTTCATGTCGATCCCCTTTCCCGGCGCATGACGGCGAAAGTCGTCCCGGACTCCATGCAGCTCAGAACGGCCGGTTCGCCCGGACGAGCCCCACGGCGATCCCCTCGATCGCGAAAGGCGTCTTCGCCGGGTCGACCTCGATCGGCGCGAACGCCGCGTTCTCGGGCATCAGTACGATTTCACGCCCGCGGCGTTTCAGGCGCTTGACGGTCACCTCGTCGGACAGCCGCGCGACGACGATCTGCCCCGAGCGCGCCTCCGCCGTCTTGTGGACCGCGAGGAGGTCGCCGTCGAGGATGCCTGCGTCCTGCATGCTCGCGCCGTGCACGCGCAGCAGGAAGTCCGCGTGCGGCGAGAACAGCGCCGGATCGACCTTGTAGCGGCCCTCGATGTGCTCGGCCGCGAGAATGGGGCTGCCGGCGGCCACGCGCCCTACGAGCGGCAGCGTGCCCTGCACCGGCATGCCGGGGAGGTCGCGCAATCGCAGGCCCCGCGACGTGCCGGGCTTCAGCTCGATCGCGCCCTTCTTCGCGAGCGCCTGCAGATGATCCTCGGCCGAGCTCGCGGTCGAGAACCCGAGGCCCGAGGCGATCTCGGCGCGCGTCGGCGGCATGCCCGCCGTCTCGATGTGCATGCGGATCCAGTCGAGGATCTGCCGCTGCCGCGCGGTGAGGCGCGGTGCGTCCGCCGGAACATCGGGCGTCAGGTGCGCGAACGGGCGGCGGGCCGGGGAGCGGGGGAAGGGCATCGATGAACCGTATGGATATGCGGTTACCGTCAGTATAGACGGTAGTCGGCGGACGTCAACCCTCCGGTCACCCCCGCCGCGATGCCGGTCGCAGCGGGGTGAACTCGCGGGCGTCCGCGGAGTCGGATAGTCTCGAAGCGCGCCGGTCCGCACGCGCCCTCGCAGG
>CALDKM010000382.1:0-9127 GCA_937898875.1 uncultured Pseudomonadota bacterium
CGCATCGGCGGCATCGACGTCGTCGTGTGGACGCCGTCGGCCGGCGAACAGCTCAATCTGCCGGTGCTGATGTTCTCGCACGCGCTCTACATGTGCCCGACCCAGTCGCGCTACCTGACCGGGGCGCTGGCGGACGCCGGGTACCTCGTCGTCGCGCCCCGGCACGGGGACTCGAGCTGCAGCTTCTCGGTCCGGCCGAGCCTGTCGCGCTGGAGCGCGAAGCCCTCGCCGATGTGGACCGAGGACGACTACCGGGACCGCGCGGACGACATACGGACGGTCGTCGCCGCGCTGCCCCGCGATCCCCGATACCGGGACGTCGCCGACATGGGAAGGCTCGCGCTCGCGGGGCACTCGCTCGGCGGGTACACGGTGCTGGGACTGGGCGGCGCCTGGCCGTCGTGGCGCCTGCCGGGCGTGCGCGCGATCGTGGCGCTGACGCCGTACTCGCTTCCGTTCCGGGGCAGCGACGGATTGAGCCGCCTGTCGGTGCCGACCATGTACCAGGTGGGCACGCTCGACCCGGTGTTCACGATGCCGATCGAGCAGTTCGGGTACGCGCAGACGCCTCCGCCGAAGTACCTGGTCGAGATCTCGTGGGCGAACCACATGGCGTGGACGGATCTCGGGATGTCCGGTCGCGACGCGATCGTCGACTACGCGGTCGCGTTCCTGGATCATCACGTCAAGGAAGCGCCCGAGGCGGCCGCATTGAAGGTCGCGCTTCCCGGCGTGTCGGGCTACCGGCGCGACTGACCGGCCGCGAGTCCGCGCGACCGGACGGCCATCGACGATGAAGCCCGCCCGGCACCCCACCGCCGCGCGCACGGCGCAACTCCTGCGCGACGCCGGCATCGACGCGCAGGTCGTCGAGTTCGAACAGCCCACGCGCACCAGCGCCGAGGCCGCGACCGCGATCGGATGCTCGGTTGCCGAGATCGCCAAGTCGATCGTGTTCCGCGGGAGGACGAGCGGCGTGGCGATCGTCGTCGTCGCGAGCGGCGACAACCGCGTCAGCGAAGCCAAGGTCGCCGCGAAGGTGGGCGAGCCGCTCGCGCGGGCCGATGCGGACTTCGTGCGCGTCGCCACCGGATACGCGATCGGCGGCGTCGCGCCGATCGGCCACTCGCAGCCGGTCAAGCTGCTGCTCGATGCCGACCTGCGGCGCTTCGGGACCGTCTGGGCGGCCGGCGGCACGCCGTACTCGGTTTTTCCGGTCGCGCCCGATCAGCTTCGGCGCCTGACCGGCGCCGACTGGTCCGACGTCTGCGAGTGAACGCCTGCGTCGGACCCGCCGGGCATCGTCAACGCGCGCAGCAGCCCGGCGCGCAGCAGGACGCGGGCTTGGTCGCGCGAACGAACGCGCTCACGATCCTGCCGTCGACGTCCTTCGCGGCCGCCTCGACGTCGATCCCTTCCGCCACGAGGAACGCCCGCGCGTCGTCGACGCCGTAGACGCGCGTGACCTCGACGTCGATGCCGTCGAAGCCGGCCTTCGCGAGCTTCGCCCGGTAGTCGTCCTCGGAGAGCGCGCCGGCGATGCAGCCGACCCAGAGCTCCATGCTCTTCCTGATCGCCGCGGGCACCTCGCCGCGCACGACGACGTCCGAGACCGCGAAGCGTCCGCCCGGCCTGAGGACGCGGAAGGCTTCCCTCAGCACGCGATCCTTGTCGCCCGACAGGTTGATCACGCAGTTCGAGATGATCACGTCCACCGATGCGTCGGGCAGCGGAATGTTCTCGATCTCGCCCTTCAGGAACTCGACGTTGGCGAGCCCGCTCCTGCGCTTGTTCTCCTCCGCGAGCGCGAGCATCTCGTCGGTCATGTCGAGGCCGTAGGCCTTGCCCGTCGGCCCCACGCGGCGCGCGGACAGGAGCACGTCGATGCCGCCGCCCGAGCCGAGGTCGAGGACGGTCTCGCCCGCCTCGAGCTCCGCGAGCGCGGTCGGGTTGCCGCAGCCCAGCGATGCCTGGAGCGCCGCATCGGGCACCTCGCCGGCCTGGCCGGCGTCGTAGAGGTTCGAGGTGATCGGATCGCAGCAGCTCGAAGCGGCCGGCGCGGCTCCGCAGCAGCTCGATCCGCCCGAGCGCGCGCGCGTGGCCGCTTCGCCGTACTTGCCGCGGACGATGTCCTTCAGGTCGCTGGTGGTGGTCATGAACGATTCCTCTTCGAGGGGTTGGACGCTTCGCCCGCGCGCGGTGCGGCGGAACCTGCGCCGATTCAGGGACGGACGTCGGGTGCCCGGATGCCCGCGGGCCGGGGCGCAGCGAAGTACCTGCGCTGGAAGTGGAGGGCTGCGTTCACGAGCAGGATCAGCACCGGCACCTCGACGAGCGGGCCGATGACCGCCGCGAACGCCTCGCCGGAGTCGATTCCGAACACGGCGATGGCCACGGCGATCGCGAGCTCGAAGTTGTTGCTTGCCGCGGTGAACGCGAGCGTGGTCGTCTTCGAGTAGTCGGCGCCGATCCCGCGGCCGAGCCGGAACGACACCAGGAACATCAGCACGAAGTAGACGACGAGGGGGATCGCGATGCGCACCACGTCGAGCGGTATGCGCACGATGTAGTCGCCCTTGAGCGAGAACATCACGAAGATCGTGAAGAGCAGCGCGACCAGCGTGATCGGGGCGATCCGCGGCACGAAGCGCTCGTGGTACCAGTCCCTGCCCTTCGCCCGGACCAGCGCAAGGCGCGTAAGGGCGCCGGCGAGGAACGGGATGCCGAGGTAGACGAACACGCTCCGGGCGATCTCGCCGATCGTGACGTCGACGCGGAACGACGGGAGTCCGAGCCAGCCGGGCAGCACCGTGATGAACACCCAGGCGTAGAGCGGGAAGAACAGCACCTGGAAGATCGAGTTCAGCGCGACGAGCCCCGCGCAGTACTCGTTGTCGCCCTTCGCGAGCTCGTTCCAGACGATCACCATCGCGATGCATCGCGCGAGCCCGATCAGGATCAGGCCGGCCATGTAGTGCGGGTGGTCGTGCAGGAACGCGACGGCCAGCACGAACATCAGGACCGGCCCGATCACCCAGTTCTGCACGAGCGACAGCACGAGCACGCGCCGGTTGCGGAAAACGTCGGGGAGGTCCTCGTAGCGGACCTTCGCGAGCGGCGGGTACATCATCAGGATCAGCCCGATCGCGATCGGGATGCTGGTCGTGCCGCTCTGGAAGCGTCCCCAGAACCCGCCGATGCCCGGGAGCAGGTGGCCGGCCGCGACGCCGGCGGCCATCGCGAGGAAGATCCACAGCGTGAGATACCGGTCGAGGAACCCGAGCCTGCGGGCGTGCGGCGCCATCGTGCGTGGAATGTCTGCGGTGCGGTTCGTCGTGCGATCGGCGGCGGGCGTCAGTCGGACGCGGCGTTCGCCGGCGTCCTGCCGAGATCGTCCAGCCTGCGCTGCAGGCTCATCCGGTCGAGCGTCTCGAGCGGCAGGTCGGCGAAGCGCCGGATGCAGGCGAGGAGCGTTCGTCCGGCCTCGCGGAACGCCGCACGCCTGCGCTCGTCGCTGCCCTCGACGGCCGCGGGGTCGGGAATGCCCCAGTGCGCGGTGATCGGCTGGCCCGGCCACACCGGGCACACCTCGCCCGCCGCGTTGTCGCACACGGTGAACACGAAGTCGAGCGCCGGCGCGCCCGGGAGCGCGAACTCTTCCCAGCTCTTGCTGCGCAGGCCGTCCGTCGGCAGGCCGTTCGCGCGCAGGAACTCGAGCGCGAACGGATTGACCCTGCCCGCGGGCTGCGACCCCGCGCTGTGCGCGGCGAATCGCTCTCCGCCGATGCTGCGGAGAATCGCCTCCGCGAGGATGCTTCGCGCCGAGTTGCCGGTGCACAGGAACAGGACGTCGAAGCGACGCTGGTCACCGCTCATTCGGGACTCCGGGGGAGGGGGCACGCGGAACCCATGGGAACGCGCGTCACGCCGACTTGCGCCGCCGCGGTGCCGGCATCGCGACGGCCACGGCACGCGACGCCTTCGTCGGCGCGCACGCGGGCGTGCAGACCGCGCTGCTGCGGCAGCAGTTCTCGGTGAGGTAGCCGACCAGCCCGGTCATCGCGTCGAGGTCCGCGCGGTACCAGACGAACCGTCCCTCCTGTCGCGAGGCGATCAGGCCGGCGCGCGAAAGCTCCTTCAGGTGGAACGAGAGGGACGGCGGGGGGATGCCCAGCCGCTCCGCGATCTGCCCGGCGGGCAGCCCCTCGGGAGCGTGCTCGACCAGCAGGCGGTAGACCGCGAGGCGGGTCTCCTGCGCCAGCGCCGCGAGGGCGCCGATCACGTTCGATGTTTCCATAGATGTAAAAATATCAAATCGACGGCGGACGTGTCAACCCCCCGGACCGGGAGAGGCCGGCGGGTGCCGCTCGCGTCAGGGGGAGGAGGGCAGCGCGACCTGGTGGTCGACGCTGAACTGGTAGTCGCGGAAGACGTGCTCGGCGGAGAGGATCTCGTAGCTGCCGTCGGGCAGCCTGCGCGACGTGTCTTTGAGCCGGTAGACGTAATGCCCGCAGGTCCAGCAGTCGAAGTTGCGCATGTGCGTGCAGAGGCAGGTCTTGTCCGGCACCGAGATCTTCTTCGCGTCCGGGTGCGCCGCGACCTCGCGGTTGTAGGCGTTGATGTAGGCGCAGTTGCCCGAGCTGTCGAGCAGGTAGCCGTAGGCCTCGCAGTTCGGCCGGATGCCGGCGCCGATCGCCGGGCTGCCCGTCAGCATCCGCATCGGGTACCCGGTCGGCGAGATCGTGTTCACGACGACGTCGCTCTCGGCGGCCTTGTAGTACTCCTGCTGGACCTTCTCCGGAAGCCCGCACTCCTTCGTCACGGTGAAGCGCGTCGCGACCTGCACCGCGGCGGCGCCGTTCTCGAGATAGGAGACCGCGTCGCTGCCGGTGAAGATGCCGCCGGCGGGGATCAGCGGGATGTCGAGCTCTTCGGTCTTCAGGTACAGCGCGATCTCGGCGACGATCGTGCGGAGGTCGTGCTTGTTCCAGTCGTCGGGGCCGAAGCCCAGGTGCCCGCCCGCGAGCGGTCCCTCGACGACGATGTAGTCGGGCAGCCGGTCGAGCTTCGCGTTCTTGCGCAGGAACAGCTGCAGCGCGCGCAGCGACGAGACGATGATCCCGAGCTTCGCGTCGCGGAAACGCGGATGGTCCTCGATCTGCGCGAACGAGCCCAGGTGCAGGCCGGCGGAGAGCGTGATGCCGTCGATCCCGGCGTCGAGCGCGGCGGAGAGGCGCACGCGCAGCGTCTCGCGCGGCGCGTTCATCGTCAGCTTCTCCATGCAGTTGACGAAGATCATGCCGTCGCCGCGCTTGGCCTCCATCGTGCGGCCGACGTGCATGTGCGTCGCCTCGGCGAGGCGTCCGAGGTCGAACTGCACGTCGGACTTGTCGGTGTTGGCGGCGTTGTACTTGAAGAGCTTCGCCTTCTCCTTGACGAAGTGCGTGCGGAACCGGCGGTCGGACACGGTCTGCACCATCGCGTCGGAGATGTGGCCGACGCCGCCCAGGCGCGCGACCTCGAGCGCGAGGTCCGCGGTCGAGATGTCGACGCCCATGCCGCCGCACACGATCGGCACCAGCTCACGCTTGCCGAAGCGCAGTCGAAAGTCGTCGACACGCCGCATTCTTGTCCTTGGGTACCCGGGAGGCAGGCGCGGGCGAGCGGGCCGGCGCGGAAGGTCGCATTATGCCGTCACGCGCGGGGGTTTCAAATCGGACCGCCTCGTCGGTTCGCGCACGATGAATCCGCGATGGCGTCGGGGTCGACGCCGGCGGAGGCGGGAACGCGGTGCAGCGAAGCAGGGCGCGCGAACCTGCTTTCCCGGAAGGGCCGCAGCGCCGTCGGCGGCGAGGTCCCCCGGGTCTCGTCAGGAGCGTCGCAGCCCGAGCCCGCGCATGCCGACGCCGGCGAGCAGCAACGCCGTCAGCGCGATCGCCCACGTGTCGAGCGTGGGAATCGACGCGATCGGACTGGCGTCGACCGTCAGCTCGTTGAGCACGAAGTTGCCGTTGCTCGCGCGGCCGGGACCGTTGCCGACGAAGCTGCCGTCGGCCAGCGCCTCGAGCCGGAATCCGGTGATGCCTTTCAGCGGCGTCCGCAGCTGGAGCGTGACCAGGTCGCCATAGGGATTGGTGCCGCTGGCGAGGACCGATCCGTCGGGCTGGACGGCGAGCGTCTGGCCGTTCTGCGGCGTGACGGACTGCGGAACCAGCACGGTCCAGCTGGCGCTGCCGCCCGGCGTGGCATCGCCGCACGTCGGACCCTGCCCGTACGTCGAACGATTGGACGTCGTCGCCGACAGCCGGAACCTGCCGAGGATGTGCGCGTCTCCCCAGAACATGTGGAGCTGGAAGGTGAGCTGCGTCCCGTCCGACCCGCCGACGTCGTTGGACGCCTTGAAGACGGCGGTCTGGTTGTTCCCGATCTGCCCGTACACCGCCCAACCGGAACCTGAAGCGAAGTCCCCGTCGACCGCAGCGTCGATCGGGTATCCATCCTGGCAGAAGGTGACCGTCTCGTTGTCGAGCGTCACCGGCGACGCGATGGCCGGACCGGCAACCGCGAACGTCGCGACCAGCAGGCAAAGCGCGCGGAACATTCGGCCGCGAACGTCGGTGTTCATCGGGATCCGCTCTCCGGTGGACGATGAGGTGACCGGACTATATCGGAGCGGTTTCCCCGCGTAAACGCGGCCGGGCGCCTTTCGTCCGCACGGACGGCCTCGGCGGTCGGCCGCGCAGCCGTCCCGCCGGCGGGAGGACGTCGCGCTGCGCCGGGGCTGCACCACGGTCGTGGACACCGGTTCGGACCTCGCGATCACGCTTGCGCTGCGCGACCGCGTCGCAAGCGGCGGAGCTACCGGTCCGCGCATTCTCACGACCGGGACGACTTTCTAGCCGGTGGATGGGATTCCGATCGACCTGAAGAATGCTCTTCCGCCCGCGCTGCCGGCGTTGCCGAACACGCCGCCGACGGCCGGCGAGTCCGCCGCGATAGCCGCGGCAGGCTCGTCTTCGCTCACGCGACGGACGTCGCGTGTCTCGACGTCGCGTTGGACGACAGGGACGGATTTCGCGACGCGCACATCGCGCGCATGAAGGCCGGCGGCAGGGCGACGATTCCGGCGCTCGAGCGCTTCGGCCGGCGGAGCGACACCGGCGAGATCCGGCGTCACGTCGGCGCTTTCGCCCGCGCCGGCGGACAGATCCTGTTCGGCACCGGCGCGGGCTGCCTGGACGACTGCGACCCCGGCTGCGTTCGCGAAGGTCCGCCGCACGATGCGGGGCGGCCGGATCGTCTGCGAGGCGGGGCGCCGACTCAGGGAATCCATCCCAGTCCGCCGAACTCGGGCCAGATCGCCCACGAGGGAATCGTCGCGTCCTGGGCGTTGATCCTCGCCATGTTCCGATCCTGTTTCATCATGTACTGGTGCATGCTCGCCGTGTCCGACGCCGCCGACGCGGGGTTGGGCAGCCCGTTCTTCGTCCGGAGCGCGAGGTAGGCCTCGTACTCCTTCGGGGTGCCGACGTAGAGCCGGTTCTTCGCGACGTCGGGATACACGTAGTAGTGCTTCCCGGTCAGCTGGACCGCGGTGACCTGGTCCGGGTGCAGCCGCTGCAGATGCTGCAGCTGCTGCGGCGTTTCGGCAGCGAGGGTCTTGAAGCCGGCGGCGGTCAGCAGGCTCTCGCTGGGCAACGAGGGCGTGCGGTCCGGTGCGCTCGCGCAACCCGCCGCGAAGGTCAGGAGCAACGCGTTGAGGCAGGTCCAGCGGAGGGCGGCTCTCATCCTGTGTCTTCCGTGAGGGCGATCATGTCGTCGCGGGGCCGGGCGTCGCGTGCGGTCGACTGCCGGGCATAAGGGCAGTCGGGGGAGGACCGGAGCGCCACGGCCGCTAGCGTAACGCAGCGGCGCGGTGCGTGCCGTTGGCGCGGAGCGGGGACTCGAGAATGGTCGGAGCAGCCGTGCCGAGGCGGGTGTCGGGGCGCGGCATCGAAGCGTCGTCTCCCGTCGTTCCCTTTCGGGAGCGCTTCGGCGACGGGAAGTCTCGAGTCCACTCTTCCGTTTCCGGCGGGGGATCGCGCATCGACTGCCTGCGGCGCGAGCGAAACGCACGCCGTGCCTCCGGCTTCGAGGCCTTGCGCCTTCGCGCGGGCGGGAACCGACCGGCCGTCCGCGCGGGCGCCTCCGGAGCGGGGCGTCGGAACCTCGTTGCCGGGAAGCGTCGAGCCCGGCCCGTTGTTGCGTCGGTGAGACGGTCCGGCATCCGATCCCGTCGGACGGGCGCATTGCGGGGGCAAGCCGGTGACGGGACCGGCAATGACCTATTATCATCACGTGCGTGAGGGTCTTTGCCCGGGGCGGAGGGATGGCATGAAAAGAACGTCGACGAGGGGTCGGGGTGCATGGTGCGGTCTGCTGGGCGTCGCCCTCCTGGCCGCGGTGGCCGCAGCGCCCGCGACCGCGGTGCCGCTGGTCCTCGCGCCGGCCGTCAGCTCCGACGACAGTGCTTCGGGGAGCGACCCGGACCTGCTGATCGCGACGATCCCCGCGCTTCCCGGGCAGTCGATCCGCATCATCCGTGTGGGGATCGGAGGCGATGCCGAAGCCAGCTCCGGACCGCAGGCGTTCCAGATCCTGGGGGCCGGGCTGAACTTCACCTGGGGCGCCGGTCAGCCAAATCCCCCGCAGGTGCCGCTCGATTACACGCTCGCGCCGACCGTCGCGCAAGGCGGTTCGCCGCCCGGCGGCAGGGGTTTCACCTACTCGGCGGACCTGAACCTGACTGGCGCTGCCGGGCAGTCGATCCAGGTCCGCTGGCGCGGCACGAGCGACTGGGACGGCAACTTCACCTGGGGCACCGATTCACAGGGCATCGTCTTCGACGACAGCGGAGTCGAAGTCTGCTGCTCCGCCCGCGCGTGGGTGCTCTACGAGATCGTCGGGCAAGCGGTGGCCGTGCCGACGCAGAGCGAGACCGCGCTTGCCGTCCTCGTCGGGATGATTGCCCTCGCCGGCCTCTGCACGCTCGGTCGCAGGCGCGTCGTGCGCTGACGCGGTCGACGCATTCCGCACAGGGGCCGGGTTCGGCGTTGCCGGACGCGGCCCTTCCTGCTTTCGCCTCCCG